>JBBRCN010000075.1:0-20367 GCA_038204775.1 Burkholderiales bacterium
ATGAAGAGCTTGCTGAACAGCACCGAGATCGCGATGCTGTTCCTCGACCAGGACCTGAACGTTCGCCGTTTCACCGACCGTGCCGCCAAGATCATCAATCTGCGCGACAGCGACATCGGCCGGCCGCTGAGCGACCTGACCACGAGCCTGCGCTACCCGGCGCTGAACGACGATGCAAACGAGACGCTGCGCACGCTGGTGTTCTCGGAAAAGCAGATCCAGAGCAGCGACCAGCGATGGTTTTCGGTGCGCATCATGCCGTATCGCCGGCTGGACAACGTGATCGACGGCGCCGTGATCACCTTCGTCGACATCACCGCCACGAAGCAGGTTGAGGCGACGCTGCGCAAGGACACCAACGCGTAGGCTGAAGCTGCGGGGGGCTGTCCGCCGACGGCCCGGCAGCGGCGGTTCCGTGGCGGCAAGCTGGATCGAGCTGTGGCGCTCCACGCCTAACCGGCCAGGCGTTGCGGCAGCAGGCGCTCGTATTCCCGCTTGACGACGGCATAACACTCGCAGGTGCGCGCCTCCAGTGCCGGCCGATCGAGCACGGTGATGTGGCCGCGGGCGTACCGGATCAACCCGGCCTCCTGCAGGTGGAGTGCGGCCTCGGTCACACCTTCGCGGCGCACGCCCAAGTTGGCGGCGATCAGTTCTTGAGTCATGACCAGTTCGGAGCCTTCCAGCCGGTCCAGGCTCAGCAACAGCCAGCGGCACAGTTGCTGGTCCAGCGAGTGGTGCCGGTTGCACACCGCGGTCTGCGCCATCTGCGTGATCAGCGCCTGCGTGTAGCGCAACATCAGGTGCATGGCCGCGCCGCCGAGGTCGAACTCGTCCCTCATCTTCCCGGCATCAAGCCGAAAGCCCTGGCCGGCGCACTGCACCACAGCGCGGCTGGTCGTGGAGCCCCCGCCCATGAACACCGAGATGCCGACCAGGCCTTCTCTGCCCACGACGGCGACCTCACTTGTTTCGCCGTTTTCCGACACGAACAGCAGCGACACGATGGCGGTGGTCGGAAAGAATACGTGCTGAGGCGAGTCGCCGGATTCGGACAACACCTGGCCCAGTGGCATGTTCATCGACTTCAGTTGCGGCTTCAGGCGCAGCTGTACATCTGCGGGAAGCGCGGCGAGCAGTTCGTTCAGTTTCAAATCCTGCGGGCTGTTCATGGCTCACCTCCGGATTGGGTCACCAAGTGACGCGTGAGCGCTGCCGACTTTAGTCCCACCTGTCAGTGAGCCATTGAAAACCAGCCCGGCGAAGAAAACCGACTGATCCTTCGGACTCAGGAAGGTCACACCCCTGTCACCATGCACTCAGAGACTTGCAGGCAACGCACACTGCAGGAGTCGAGCCATGAAATGCATTTCCTTTGCCCTCGGGCTGACCGCCGTCGCGGCCGCGGCGGCCGCCCTGGCTACCGGTTCCGCGCAGGCGCAGGGCTACAACACGCTGACCGGCGCTGCGCCGCTGGTGATTGCCCACCGCGGCGCGTCGGGCTACCGCCCGGAGCACACGCTGGAGTCGTACCGCCTGGCCATCGAAATGGGCGCGAACTACATCGAGCCCGACCTGGTGATGACCAGCGACGGGCACCTGATCGCCCGCCACGAACCGATGCTGGGCGGCACCACCAACGTGGCCAGCGTCTTCGGCGCCGACCGCATGAGCACAAAGGTCGTCGACGGCGTGCCCACGACCGACTACTTCGCCAGCGACTTCACCCTGACCGAGATCAAGACGCTGCGGGCCATCCAGCCCAACCCGGGTCGACCGCAAGAATTCAACGGCCTGTACGAGATTCCCACGCTCAACGAGATCATCGCCCTGGCCCAGGCCCAGAGCGCGGCCACAGGTCGGGAGGTCGGCATCTACCCGGAGGTCAAACACTCGACCTTCCACGACAACATCTTCGGCTCCCGCGTTTTCGAGAACAAACTCGTCAGCACCCTGCACGCCGCCTACGGCAACAGCGGCGCTGCGCCGGTGTTCATCCAGTCCTTCGAGGTCAACAACCTGCAGTACCTGAACACCATGACCGACATCCGGCTGGTGCAGTTGGTCGACGCCAACGACGTCAACCCCGATGGTTCGCTGGACCCGAGCGCACCGTACGGCGCGCCCTACGACGTGGTGGCCGCCGGCGGCACGCTGACCTTCGCGCAGATGCTGACCGACCCGGGTCTGGGCTTCATCAAGACCTACGCCGATGGCATCGGCCCCTGGAAGCCCTACCTGGTGAGCACCGTCGCCGACGGCATCGACCGTGACGGCGACGGCGTCATCACCATCAAGGACCGGCGTGTCGACGGCAGCACCGGTGTCATCGAGGCTGCCCACGCAGCCGGCCTGCTGGTGCACGCCTACACCTTCCGCAACGACGCCAGCGGCTACGGCTTCGCCGACCCGAAAGCCGAGATGGTGTACTACATGAACCTGGGCGTGGACGGGGTCTTCACCGACTTCCCGGACACCGGCGTTGCCGCCGTGGCGTCGATCCCAGAGCCCGGCACGGTGGCCTTGCTGCTGGCCGGCCTGGGGGTGGTGGGCGCAGCCGTTCGCCGTCGCCGGCCCAGCTGACAAACCTGGGGCTGTGCAACCGCCGGCGCGCGAAGTCAGGCTCTGAAGCGGAGCCTGTCGTGCGGGGTGCCGCTCAGGATGGGGTGCGGCGCAGGGTAGGCAGTCCTACACCGCTGGCATCAAAACCGCCGTCCACCGCAAGCACCTGGCCGTTGATGAAGGCGGCTTCGGCGCTGCACAAAAAGCCCACGGCCTGGGCGATCTCTTCCGGGGTGCCGTAGCGGTTGAGCGGAATCGCGTCGTAATAATCCGACCGGATGGCCACGCTGTGCACGAGCTTGGCCATCTCGGTGTCCACCGGCCCGGGCGCGATGCAGTTGACGCGGATGCCGGCGTTGCCCAGTTCCACTGCCTGCTGCTTGCTCAGGTGAATGAGTGCGCCTTTGCTGGTGCCATAGGCCACACGCAAGGTGCTGGCGCGCAAGCCGGAGATGGACGCGATGTTGACCACCGCGCCGCCACCGCCGCGCAGCATCACTGGCGCTGCCGCCTGTGTACACAGAAAGGCGCCGTCCAGGTTGGTACCCAGCACGTGACGCCACTCTTCGAAGCTGGTCTGCAGAATGGGTTTGAAGACAGCCACGCCCGCGTTGTTGACGAGTGCGTCGATGCGGCCGAATCGTGTGTCCACAGCAGCCATGGCGGCCGCCACCTGATCGGGGCGGGAGACATCGCCGTGCAGCGCCAGCAGGTGTTCCGGGTCGGCCAGTTCGGCCTCGGTGCGCTTCAAGGTGTCGGCGTCGATGTCGATCAGCGCCACGCAGTGGCCATGCGCCAGGAACCAGCGCGCGATGGCCAGGCCGATGCCGCGGGCGCCACCCGTGACCACGGCCACGGGGGATGAAGGGGGCGATGGGTTCACGACGGCTCCACGGTGCGGGTTGAAGCCGGCATTCTGGACCGCCGTGGCCCCGGGCGGCCGTCTGACCGGACCGATCAGCCCGTGGCCAAGGTGAAGCCGACGCGTGTGATGCCGGCCGAAGACTCGGCCACCGTGCGCCCGGCGTGCATGCGTGCGATGGCCGCCACGATGGCCAGGCCCAGTCCATAGTGCTGGCCCTCTTCGCAGGTGCGCGAGGTGTCACCGCGGAAGAATCGGTCGAACAGGCGCGGCAGGGCACCGGCATCGATGGCTTCGCCTTCGTTCTGCACCACCACGCGCACGTGGCGCATCGCGTCAGCGGTGTCGGCCACGGCCGCATCGATGCCGATCACGACCGTGGAACCGCGGCGTGCAAAGCGCGTGGCATTGCCCAACAGGTTGGACACCGCGCGCTTGAACAGCGATTCGTCCACCGGCAGCAGCGCATCGCCTTCGACACGCAGCAACAGGCCGGCTTCTTCGAGTGGTGCTTCGTGGAATTCGACCACCTGCTGCGCCAGGGTGGCCAGGCTCACCGGCTGGCCCCGTCGCGCCACCGCACCGCGGTCGGCATGCGACAGGAACAGCATGTCGTTGACCATCGCCGACAGGCGCTGCATCTCTTCGAGGTTGGACACCAGCGTGTCGCGCAAGGAATCCACCGATCGTTCGCGCGACAACGCCACTTCGGTCTGGCCGATCAGGTTGGCCAGCGGCGTGCGCAACTCGTGCGCCACATCGGCGTTGAAACCTTCCAGCTGCGCGTAGGAAAGCTCCAGGCGGCCCATGAGCGCGTTGAACTGGTCGATCCAGGGCGACAGTTCCTCGGCCGGGTCCTGCAAGGACAGGCGCTGGTGCAAGTGCTGGGGCGAGATGCCGCGTGTCTGCACCGCCAGGCTGCGCAGCGGCTGCAGTTGCCGCCGCACGTGGTAGCCCGTGCCCACCGCCACCAGGCCACCGGCGGCCAGGGTGATGAGCGTCAGCGCCAGCGCCCAGCGCTTGCCCATGCGGGCGTCGCGGGTGTAATCCAGCGTCCAGCGGGCGCGCAGTTCACCGCCGGCAATGGCCTCGGTCTTGACGACAAAGTCATGCGTGCGCACGTGTGAGGAGTTCTGCAAGGCAGCGTTGGTGGCATCGGCATACATCAAGCGACCATCGGCACGCCAGACCTCGAGCCGCGTGCGCGCGCGCATCGGCGCGTCCGAGCGCAGGCGCGAGATCACGGCGGTCTCGCCACCGCTGCGCGCTTCCAGCGCCAGGATGTCCGACACCAGTTCGCAGCGTGCGCGCAGGTCTTCCTCGTTGCGCTCGGTGATCAGCATCTCGACGGACAGCCAGGAAATGATGGACAGCAGGCCCAGCACGGCGATGGTGAACAGCGCCAGCTTCTGCGACAGCCGGCGGCTGATGGAGTGGCTGCACAGCTTGTCCATCACACCCTCTCTTCCAGCACATAGCCCATGCCACGCACCGTGTGCAGCAGCTTGGCCGGGTAGGGATCGTCCAGCTTGGCGCGCAGGCGGCGCACCGCCACTTCGACCACGTTGGTGTCGGAGTCGAAATTCATCTCCCACACCTGTTCGGCCAGCGTGGTGCGCGACAGGATCTGTCCGCGCCGTCGCAACAGCAGCGTGAGCAGGTTGAACTCCTTGGCCGTCAGGTCCAGACGCTGCTGCGCCCGCGTCGCCTTGCGCGCCAGCAGGTCGACGTCCAGGTCGGCCAGGCGCAGTTGCGTGCTGGGCTGGACGCCGACGCCGTTGCCCGCAGGCGCGCCGCGCCGCAACAGCGCACCCACCCGGGCCAGCAGCTCGGAAAAGGCGAATGGTTTGACCAGGTAATCGTCAGCGCCCTGCTCCAGTCCCCGCACGCGGTCTTCCACCTTGTCACGCGCCGTGACCATCAACACCGGTGTGTAGCGGCTTTGTGCACGCAAGGCCGACAGCACGCCAAAGCCGTCGACGCCGGGCAGTTGCAGGTCCAGCAGCACCAGGTCGTAGTCGCCGCCGGTGGCCAGACGCCGGCCCTCGATGCCATCACGGGCCACGTCCACGACATGGCCGTTTTCGCTCAGGCCCTTGTGCAGGTACTGGGACAGCTTGGCTTCGTCTTCGACCACGAGCAGGCGCATGGCAGGTTGGGGCACTCGGTTGATGAGGACAGGATGGTCGCACTTTTGTGCCCCGCGCCAGATTACGAATTTGTCATCTGGCTGTCCGGCAATGGTGGTTTTGGGTTTTCAGAATTGATTTCGTGGTCGGCGCTGAGCTGGCCTCTACCAGCAGGTCCCCCGACCGACTCATACCTCTCACAACCCCGAAAGAACCGATCATGAAGACCAGCACCCTCTTGGCCGCCATCGCCCTGACCTTTGCCGCCAGCGCCGCCGTGGCGCAGGAAGCCACCTACGATTACCCGCAGCAGATCACGTCGCAGAAGACACGTGCAGCAGTGATTGCCGAAGTCGAGCAAGCCCGTGCCGACGGCACGCTGCAACTCAACCGCGAAGTCGACAGCCTGCACCGCAAGCCCTTTGTGTCGACACTGACCCGTGCCGAAGTCAAGGCCCGGACGCTGGCCGCCATCGCCAGCGGTGAAGTGGCCTACCTGAACCGCGAAAACAACGACTTCCAGGCCCGCTTCCAGGCCCAGCCGGCGCCCACGCAAATGGCGGCCAAGTAAGCGCTTTGGCACGCCGGCTCGCGACGCGGGCCGCTGGCCCTTCGTAGAATGCCGGGGGATGGAAACCCCCGGCAATCTCTTTTGTGTCGCAGCCCCCAGCGGCACCGGCAAGTCCAGCCTGGTGCAGGCCCTGCTGCAACTGGATTCAAGGCTGGCGGTGTCGGTCTCGCACACCACCCGCAGCCCACGGGGGCAAGAGGTCAACGGCCGCGAATACTGGTTCATCGATGAAGCCGCCTTCCGCGAGAAGATCGAACACGGCGATTTCATCGAGTGGGCCCAGGTCCATGGCAACCTGTACGGCACCAGCCGCAGGGCCATTGAAGAACGACTGGTCCATGGCGACGACGTGGTGCTGGAAATCGACTGGCAGGGTGCGCTGCAGATCAAGCAGTTGTTTGCGCATGCGGTGCTGATCTTCATCCTGCCCCCCAGCTGGGAAGAACTCTCGCAGCGCCTGAACCGGCGCGGCGAAGACCCCACCGATGTCATCGCCACCCGGCTGGCCAATGCGCGCCACGAGGTGGCCCAGGCCCGGCACTTCGACTTTGTTATCATCAACAGCTTGTTCGAAACGGCGCTTTTCGACCTGAAGACGGTCGTTCACAGCCAGCGCCTGAAGTACGCCGCCCAGTTGCGCAACCGCTCGCAGGTTTTTGCGGCGCTGGGTTTGGTCTGACACCGCACCGCGCCTACCGCTTAGGCACCAGAAAGAAACCATGGCCCGCATCACCGTCGAAGACTGCCTGGAAAAAATCCCCAACCGCTTCCAACTCGTGCTGGCCGCCACCTACCGTGCGCGCATGCTCAGCCAGGGCCACGCGCCCAAGATCGAAACCAAGAACAAGCCCGGCGTGACCGCGCTGCGCGAAATTGCCGCTGGCGAAATCGGCCTGGAAATGCTGCGCAAGGTGCCGGTCTGACGGCAAGCTGAGCCTGGCCCTCACGGGCGCCCCATCTCACGGATGGGGCGCCCGTTTGCATTGGGGCGCACCACAAAGGCCCGCCCGGGCAGCCATGCCTGCAAAGCACGCTAAATTCGGGTCATGGGATTGCGTTCTCTGGCCGCCGAGCTTCTGCCTGCAGCGCTGCAAGGGCTGCAGCGTGCGCCGCTGGTGCCCAGGGACACCGCGCCTGCGGCCGAAGCCTCCAGCTTTGCCACGCTGACCGAGAAGCTGGCCTACCTGGGCAAGGCCGACCTCAAGCTGGTGCGCGAGGCCTACAAGTTTGCCGACGAGGCCCACCTGGGCCAGTTCCGCGCCGGCGGCCAGCCCTACATCACGCACCCCATCGCCGTGGCCGGCCTGTGCGCCGACTGGAAGCTGGACGCGCAGGCCATCATGGCCGCGCTGATGCACGACACCATCGAAGACCAGGGGGTCACCAAGGCCGAGCTGATCGAGAAGTTCGGCGCCCCCACCGCCGACCTGGTGGACGGCCTGACCAAGCTGGACAAGCTGCACTTCAATACCCGCGAAGAAAGCCAGGCCGAAAGCTTTCGCAAGATGCTGCTGGCCATGGCGCGCGACGTGCGTGTCATCCTCATCAAGCTGGCCGACCGCCTGCACAACATGCGCACCATGCAGGTCATGGCGGCCGACAAGCGCATGCGCATCGCACGCGAGACGCTGGAAATCTACGTGCCCATCGCGCACCGCCTGGGGTTGAACCAGATGTACCGCGAACTGCAGGAGCTGTGTTTCGAGCTGTTGCACCCCTGGCGCTACGCCGCGCTGGCCAAGGCCGTGAAGCGCGCCCGCGGGCACCGGCGTGACATCGTCGAGCGTGTGCAGAAAGAAGTGGAGAAGTCTTTCAGCCAGCAAAAGATCAAGGTGGGTGTCAGCGGGCGCGAAAAGACGATCTACAGCATCTACCGCAAGATGCGCGAAAAACACGCCGGCTTTGCGCAGGTGTCCGACATCTTCGGTTTTCGCATCGTGGTGCCCACGCTGACCGACTGTTATGTCGCGTTGGGTGTGCTGCACCAGCTGTACAAGCCGGTGCCGGGTCGATTCAAGGACTACATCGCTATTCCCAAGGCCAACGGCTACCAGAGCCTGCACACCACCTTGGTCAGCCCGTTGGGCACGTCGGTGGAGTTCCAGATGCGAACCGACACCATGCACGCGGTAGCCGAAGCCGGTGTGGCCGCGCACTGGCTGTACAAAGTGGGCGACAAGGACGGCAAGAACGGCACGTCACTCGACGCTCAGCGCCTGTCGTCGATGTGGCTGCAAAGCCTGCTGGACATCCAGGACGACACCCGCGACGCGGCCGAATTCCTGGAGCACGTGAAGATCGATCTCTACCCCGACGCGGTCTACGTCTTCACGCCCCGCAGCAAGATCCTGGCGCTGCCGCGCGGCGCCACGCCGGTGGACTTTGCCTACGCCATCCACTCCGACGTGGGTGACCACACGGTGGCGGTCAAGATCAACGGCGAATCGGCCGCGCTGCGTGCCGAGTTGAAAAGCGGCGACGTGGTCGAGATCATCACCGCGCCAGGCGCACGCCCCAACCCGGGCTGGCTGAGCTTTGTGCGCACGGGCCGTGCGCGCAGCAAGATCCGGCACTACCTGAAGACCATGGAGACCGAGGAGTCTCGGGCCTTGGGCGAAAAGATGCTGGCTCAGGCGCTGCGCGCCGAAGGCCTGCCCTCTCCGTCCAGTGACCCGGCCGACTCCACAGCGGCGGGACTGTGGCAACAGCTCACGCGCTGGAGCGGCAACCGCAACCGCGGTGAACTGCTGGTGGACATCGGACTGGGCCGCAAGATCGCCATCATCGTGGCCAAGCGGCTGGCGCAGCTGATGCTGGAGCACGGCATCAGACCCGACCCGGTGACGCTGAGCCTGGGCCGCTATGCACCCGACGACACCTTGCCCGCGCAAGGCGTGGTGTTTGTCGACGGCAGCGAAGGCAACTCGATCCAGCTGGCGCCCTGCTGCCGGCCGATTCCCGGCGACCCCATCGTGGGCTACCTGGGCCGCGGCGAAGGCCTGCTGGTGCACAGCAGCGACTGCCCCACCGGCAAGCGCATGTTCGAGCGCGACAGCGAACGCTGGATGCACGTGGAGTGGGCCGAAGACCTGAGCCGCGCTTTCGAAACCAGCCTGCACGTGCTGGTGCGCAACGGCAAGGGCGTGTTGGCGCAGGTGGCCTCGTCGATCAGCAGCGCAGAAGCCGACATCGTGCACCTGGACATGGACCCCGAGCCCACCGAAGACTCCATCGAACTTCGCTTGCAGGTCAGCGTGCGCGACCGGGTGCACTTTGCCGATGTGCTGCGCACGCTGCGGCGTTCGCCCGTGGTGCTGAAGGTGTCGCGTTACAAGTTCAATTGACCGCCGCGTCCGGCGTCGGATAGCGCACCTCAAGCACATCCAGCTTTTCCACGCCACCCGGCGTCACCAGCGTCACTTCATCGCCTTCGCGCGCCTTGATCAGCGCCCGTGCGATGGGCGACACCCAGCTCACGTCGCCGGCCAGGCTGTCGGCTTCGTCGATGCCCATGATGCGCACCGTGCGTTCCTGGCCCGCTGCATTGGCATAGGTGACCGTGGCGCCAAAGAAGATCTGGTCGCTGCCGTGGTGCACGCTGGGATCGGCCACCTCGGCGATGTCCAGGCGTTTGGTCAGGAAGCGGATGCGGCGGTCGATTTCGCGCAGGCGCTTCTTGCCGTAGAGGTAGTCGCCATTTTCGCTGCGGTCGCCGTTCTTGGCCGCCCAGGACACCACTTCCACGATCTTCGGCCGTTCGTCGTCCAGCAGCGTCATCAGCTCCTGCCGCAACCGCTGGTAACCCTGGGGTGTGAGGTAGTTGCGGACGCCGGCAGGCAGCGGCGGCAGGCCCGGCAGGCCGTCTTCGTCGTCGCTGTCGTCATCGGCTTCCTTGACAAAGGCCTTGTTCACGGCAGGACCGTCAGCTTCAGCGCACGGTCTCGAAGGTCATCAAGGCCGCGCCGTATTCATCGGCACAGCTGGCGGCGCCGGCGGGGCATTGAATCTGGCCCGCCAGCATGGACCCGCTGCCCTTGAAGTTGGCCATCAGTGCCGTGGCTTCGTCACCGCTGGCCAGCACCTTGACCGGGCCTTCGGCCTTGGGCTTGAGGGCATCGAAGCGACGCTGCTGCGGCGACACGATGACCAGCATGCTGCCCTTGCCCACGGGCTCGCTGGCGGTCAGGAAAAAACCGTCGCTGGTGGGGAAGCTCCAGGTTTGGCCTTTGCGCACCCGCACCGCCGCCGTGTTGGCGTTGGGCACCAGCAGGGCCAGCGAGCCGTCGGCGCTGAGCCCCACCACGTGCACAAAGCCGTCGCGTTCGGTCGTGACCTTGAAGCGCACCTGGTCGCGGCTGGCGATGCGCAGGTCCGTCTTCTGCGCCGTGGCCGTGACGCCGAAGCCCGCAGTCTGGCCTTGCAGGATGCGTTCGAACTCACGCTCGGGTTCGAATCGCCGGGGCGCAGCTGGGGTTGGTGTGGGCGCTGGTGTGAGCGCTGGTCTGAGCGCTGGTGTGAGCGCTGGTGTGGACGACAGTGTCGGCGCTGCCGCGGGTGCAGCAGCCACGGGCGTGGTTGACGTCGCGGGTGCCGATCCGGACATCATCTTCCAGCCGCCAAAACCCAACACGCCCACGACGACCACACCCACGCCGATGCCCACCATCGCACCCTTGCTCTTGGCAGGGGCTGCGGCCAGGGCCGGCGCGGCCGCAGGCGACGGCGTCGGCGGCATGGGCAACGGCACGGCCGCCGCGCGCGCCGAAGGGGGCGGCACCAGCGCCGTCGGCGGCATGTCGCCGATGCGCAACGTCGGCGCGTTGGATGTTGGCGAAGGCGCGGCCATGGGCGGCTGCGCGATCGTCATCGTGGTGGTGCCCGACGCCACGTGGCCGTTCAGGTCCATCTCTTGCCGCATCTGGGCAATGGTCTGCGTGCGGGCTTCCGGCCGCACCGCCAGCGCGCGGTCGATGGCGGCCAGGAATCCTTCGCTGTAGCGGCCCGCTGCCGCGTGCACCAGCGGCTGGTAGGTATCGTTCAGCAGCCGCCCGACGCTGGGTGGCGGTGTGCGGCCCATGATGGCGTAGTGCATCGATGCTGCCAGCGCGTAGACGTCGGTCCACGGACCTTGTTTCATGCCCGGGATTTCGGCGTACTGTTCCACCGGCGCGTAACCCGGTTTCAGGATCACCGTCAGCGCCTGCGTCATGTCGCCGATGACACGCCGGGCGGCGCCAAAGTCCAGCAGCAGCCAGCGGCCATTGGGCAGCTGCATCACGTTGTCGGGCGCGATGTCGCGGTGGTAACACTGCTCGGCGTGGATGACCTCCAGCGCCTCGGTCAGCGGCGCCAGCACCGAGCGAAGCCAGGCTTCGTCGGGCGCCTGCGGCCGTGAACGCAGGATGTCGCGCAGGGTTTTTCCTTCCAGGAAAGGCATCGCCATGTAGGCGGTGCCATTGCCTTCCCAGAACCGGTACACCTTGACCAGCGCGGGGTGGTCAAAGCTGGCCAGCAGGCGCGCTTCGTTGATGAAGCTCTTCAGGCCCGCTTCGAATGTGTCGCGGTAGCGCTCGCTCTTGACATGCACCTGGCTGCCGCTGCCCCGCGCGGCCAGCGAACTGGGCATGTACTCCTTCACCGCCACGCGACGGTGCAGTGAATGGTCGTTGGCCAGGTACACGATGCCAAAACCGCCCACCGCGACCAGCTGCGTCAGTTCAAACTCGCCCAGGCGGGTGCCCACGGGCAGGCCGTCGCCCACTTCGGTGGCCACTGTGGCGCGTGCCGGCGCCACGTTGTCGTAGACCTGCGTCTTGTCGAAAGCCACCGTGCGGTCGTTGGAGCCAGGCGGCTGGATCTGGGTGCGATCGCTGTCGGGCTCGTCGGGGGTCATGACGGGAATGGGCAGTTCAGGAAGAAGGGCATTGTCGCAGTGGCGCGGCCGTGCAGGTCCAGGGTGTTCAGGGCAGCTTGTGCAGGTCTGCCAGCAGCTTGTGGCGCACCGCTTCGGGCGCAGCCTCGGCCAGCAAGTTGAAAAAAGCTTCACGCTGACGTGTGCGTTCAGCGGCACGCTTGACCACGACGCGGGCAATCGGCCCCAGATGAGCCGACAGCAGGCGCAGCGACTGGTCCATCAACGTTTCGTTGACCGGCGTGGTGGCCCCGGCAAACGTGCCGCCAGCGGGCGCAAAGGTGTGGGGCACGGGCGCGCTGCCGCGCGACGCGGTGGCGCCGCCGCCGGTGCCGCCGGTGCCCGCTTTCGAGCCCTGACCCAGGAAGGCCTCGCGCGCGGACGCACTGGTAATCTGCTCGGCCAGTCGCGCCTGCAGCGCCGGCAGGTCATGGCATTCCTTGGCGGCGCGGCGCACCATCACCGCGGCCAACGGGCCCACGTGGCGCACCAGCGAGGCTTCCACCTGGGCCAGCACCGACGGGTCCCAGTGTGTGGGCGGTGCACTGTCGGTTGGCGGCGCCACGCCGGTGGGGATGCGCTCGGTGGGGGCGTACTCGGTGGCCACGGGCAACGCATAAACGGCCTCGCGGGAAACGGCCGAAGGCGTCGGTTGGCCCAGCGCGGCCAGTACCGCTTCGCGGAAGGCGCTGGCGTTGGCATAACGCGCTCGCGGTTCCTTGGCCAACGCCATGGCCACGACCTCATCGAAGCGCGGGCCGTGCGGCGCGCCTTCCAGCGTGGATGGCGGCACCGGCACCTCGTTGACAACCTTGTACATCAGCGCTTCTTGTGGACCGATGAAAGGCGCGCGGCCGGCCAGCAACTGGTAGAAGACAACGCCCGCACTGTAAACATCCACCCGGTGGTCGATGGGCCGGCCCATGAACTGCTCGGGCGCCATGTACATGGGCGTGCCCAGCACGCTGTTGGCCATGGTCAGGCCGGTGGTGTCGGTGCGCGCGATGCCGAAGTCGGCGATCTTGACGCGGCCGGTCTTGGTCATGATCACGTTGGACGGCTTGATGTCGCGGTGCCAGACGCCGTGTTCATGCGCGTGCGCCAGCGCCTCCAGCAACTGGCTGGCCATGCTGGCCACGTCGGCTTCGGAAAATCGCACCCTTTGCGCCAGGTAGTGCGACAGCGTGTGCCCTTCGACATATTCCATCGCGATGTAGGCCACGCGACCATCATCGCCAAAGTCGTAGACCCCCACGATGCCCGGATGCAGCAGCCGCCCCGCGGCCTGCGCCTCGTTGCGAAAACGCGCCGCGCTCTGCGCCGCCGCCTCTGCGCCGTCGCCACCCTGTTTGCGTATGGTCTTCAGCGCCACCACGCGGCGGATGTCGGGGTCAAAACCGCGATAGACCACGCCCATCGCGCCCTCGCCGAGCACGCCGGTGATCTGATACTTGCCGAGTTTGTCGGGGTGGTTCGCGGCCATGCCTGCTGCAGATCAGTTGTCGAGCATCTTCATGGCCTGCACCACGCTGGCCCGCATGCGTGCGAAGGATTCGGTCAGCACGCCGATCTCGTCCCTGCTGGAGCTGGTGAACTCGGGCGCGTCCAATTCGCCTTGGCTGACGCGGTCGGCCAGGGCCGACAAGCGCGTGACCGGCCGCACGACCACGAACCAGATCATCAGGTTCAGCACGATGCCCACGACAACAAAAACGCCCACCAAAGAACCGATGAAGAGCTTGAAGTTGTCATCGGCGCGTTGCAGTGGCAGCGTCATGGGCACCGACACAACCTGGGCACCGACGACTTCGTTCAGCTGCCAGCCAAAGCCGTTGGCCGGCCCGTACTTGTCGACCATGGTCTTGGGTGCGGCTTCCACGCTGCTGTGGCATTGCAGGCACGCAGGGTTGGTGATGCGCAGCGGCCGGCTGATGAACAACGACCGGCCCGTGGGCGTGTCGCGCTGGCCCACAAATTCCTTCAGCTCGGCGTCATTGCGGAAGGCATTGACGATGTCCACCTCCCAGCCCACGGCGCGGTCGCGCGGGTTGGTGGGGTTGAGCGTGGCTTCCTTGTAGGCGTACTCGGGGTAATTCTTGTGCAGCGCGCCCAGCACTTCGGTGGCCGAATAGCTGGGCACGGACTGTGGCAGGAACTCGTACTTCATCTGCGTTTCCAGCAGCTTGGTGATCTGGCCAGAGGTGTAGCTGCGCACCGCCAGCGCCTGCTCCATGAGCAGCCGGCCGATGGACAGCACCTCTTGCCGCGCCTGTTCCTGCAGCATGCCGCGGCTGATCCAGCCCGAAACGGCCACGCCCAGCGCCATGACGAGGATGAAGATGAGGTTGAACTTGGCCAGCAGTTTCATCGGGCTTGCTCCATGACTGAAGTGTCGGTGTTCTTGCGCACCGTGGCAGCAGGGCGCGGTGGTCTCAGCAGCGGCTCCCATTCGGGGTGCTGGTTCAGGCGCGCGTTGACGGCCTCTCTGAAGGTGCGGTCGGCCAGCAGGCCCGAAAAACGCGTGGGCATCCCGCGGCGCAGGGCCGGTTCAGCCGCCAGCCAGTGCTGCAGCCTGGCGTAACTGAGTGCGGCTTTGGGCTGCAACACGGCGGCTGGCAACTGGGCAAACTGGGCGGCACGCTGAGGCAAGGTCTCGCGGAAGCTGCGCGGCAGCTGCCTGAGCCAGTCGGCTGAAGGCCGCGGCGTGACCAGGGTTGCGCCAGCAGCGCTGATGACAGCACTTTCGCCGGCACGCAGCACCGCCGTTGATTCGCTGCGGCGCGCCACGAAGGGCGCGCCGCCGGCCTCGCAGAACAGCACGGCCTGGCTGTCGTCCGTCTGGCTCACAACCACACCTTTGAACGGCGCCACGTCAAAGGCCGCGCTCAGCTGCCCACCCAGAACCGCAGCCTGGCTTTGTTTGGCCCAGCCGCGCTGCAGGTACAAGAGGGGCGTCTTTGCGCCTGCGCCGCCGGCACCCGGCCGCAGCATCACGCGCGTGGCCGGGCCCAGGTCCAGCACGGCCCCGTCGGGCCATTCCAGGCGCAGCACGCCGGTGCTGGCTTCAGTTTCGACAATCGTGCCGGCGCCCAGGCGCGCACCAGTGGCGGCGGCGTAGGCGCGGTTGCCGATGATCAGCGTAGCCTCACCTTCCAGCAGCGTCAGCACCGCCTGCGGCTCGGCAGCCAGGCTGACCGACGACAGCATCACCCAGCCCAGCACGGCGGCGCTGCGGCAAAGTCCGGCGGCCGCATGGCGCAACGGCACAGAGGTCAAACGGGTGGTGGGCAACACGTTCCTGATGGCGTGGGCGGCTTGAAGCCGGTTTTCGCCAGGGATGGTAGCTCTCCCACCGTCCGGCGGCAGCCTGTTCGGCAAGAATGCCACGCCAAGGCACCCTCACTCAAAAGTCTCAGCCGCATGCCGTCCACCCGTCCCGACCCTGCAGCCGGACCAGAGCCTGCCCCTGCGCTGCAAGGCCTGACGATCCTGCAGCGCGGTTGGCTGTCGTGCAACAACATCTTGCTGCACGGCGCCGGCGAAGGGGCGCTGCTGGTGGACGCCAGCCACACGCTGCACGCCGCGCAGACCGTGGCGCTTGTGCAGAATGCTTTGCAAGGCCGGGCCGCCGAGCCGCTGCTGCGTCTGGTCAACACGCACCTGCATTCAGACCACTGTGGCGGCAATGCCGCCCTGCAGCGCGCCTTTGGCTGCCGCCTGTCCATCCCGCCCGGAGAATTTGAAGCCGCCCGCAGCTGGGACGAAGACGCCCTGAGTTACCGCGCCTCGGGCCAGATCTGCGAACGTTTCAGCCCCGACGACTGCCTTCGCCCGGGCGACACCCTGCAAGTGGGCGGCCGGCGCTGGCTGGCCCTGGCTGCACCCGGCCACGACCCCCATTCCCTCATCCTCTTTGACCCGACGCAGGGCGTGCTGATCAGCGCCGACGCGCTGTGGGGCAACGGCTTTGGCGTGGTCTTTCCTGAACTGGACGGCGAACGGGCCTTCGACGACGTGGCGCTGTCGCTGGACCTCATCGAGTCACTGGGCGCACGCTGGGTCATTCCCGGCCACGGCGCACCCTTTCAGGATGTCGACCCCGCGTTGCAGCGGGCGCGGCAACGCCTGGCCGGGTTTGTGGCCGACCCCGCAAGGCACAGCCGGCACGCCACCCGGGTGCTGGTGAAGTACCACCTGATGGAGCTGCGTCAGCAGCCACTGGCGGCGTTGCTGCGGTGGTTTGAAACGACGCCGCTTTGCGCCGCCGCATGGCAGCGGCTGGGCAGGCCCGAAGGCAGCTTGCTGGCGTTCGGCCAGCGCACGGTGGACGAGCTGACTGGCAGCGGCGCGCTGAAGATGCAAGGCTTGCTGGTGGTGGACGCCGGCTGAACGCCGGCTGCACTCACTTTGCCGGGTACTGCAGATCGGCACGCCGGTTCTGCGCCCAGCCGGATTCATCGCCACCGTTGGCTTTGGGCTTTTCTTCGCCCCAGCTGACGGCCTCGAGCTGGCTGTCGCGCACGCCGTAGATCTTGAGCGCACGCACCACCGACAACGCACGTTTCTGGCCCAGGGCCAGGTTGTACTCGGGGCTGCCCCGTTCGTCGGTGTTGCCTTCGACACGGATGGCCAGCGCCGGATTGGCGGCCAGGTACTTGCCGTGCCGTTCGACCAGGCCGTTGAAGTCCTCCTTCAGCGCCGTCTCGTCGTAGTCGAAGTACACGCTGCGCGCCGTGGACAGTGGGCTGCGAGGGTCCAGATAGGGCGGCAGGGTGACGGTGCGCACGCTGGAAGAAGGCGTCGGCGCGGGCATGGCCGCCGCCTGCCGGGCCGGCGCGGGGGCCGGTGCAGCCGCAGAGGCAACCATGGCACGCGGTTCGGCTGGCGGGGCAACGGGCGGGCTGCTGCACGCAGCCAGCACCAGGGCACAGGTGGTCAGCAAGGCGCTCTGACTGAAGTGGTTCATGTCGGTTCCTTCACAAAGGTCAGCGGGTCCTGTGCGCCTCAAGAGCGCATGGGGCATGGGGCATGTGCGCCGCAAGGGCGCATGGGGCATGTGGTCGTCACGCCAGCGGCTGATGACGATACATTCTGACGAATATACTTCAGGCGCCGTACCATCTGCGGCCCGTCCGTACCTTGCAGAGTGAGGCCAATGCGTTTTTGTTCCCCTGCCCTCGTGCGCCCCCTCCTCCTTTGTCCCTGGCCGGCATTGGTGCTGGTGTGCAGCGTCGCCGCTGCACAGTCGCCGCCCGATGGCCAGTGGCACGGCGACATCAGCATCGGCGGCTCGGCGGCTTCCGGCAACACCAGCGCCACGGCATTGAACCTGCGCGTCGAGACCAGCAAGGCCACCAGCGCCGACAAGATCAGCATCTACGCCCTGGCCAATTACGGCACCAGCGAAAGCAATGGCGTGCGCACGCGGTCGGCCGATCTGGCTCGCGTGGCTGGGCGCTATGACCGCAACCTGGACACACGATTTTTTGCCTTTGCAGGCGGTGAAGCCGAAACCAACCGGCCGGGTGGGGTGCGACAGCGTTTGAGCGCCAACGTCGGCGCCGGCTGGCACCTGCTGCGAAGTGAAGCCCACAACGGCAATGTGTTCACCGGCGTTGGCCATTCGGGCACCCAGTTCACCGATGGCAGCCGCCGCAGTGGCGCCGAGTGGTTGCTGGGCGAAGAAACTTCGCATCGACTGGGCGAGTCCAGCAGCCTCAAACAAAAGCTGGTGCTTTACCCTGGGGTCAAGGCCATCGGCAACCGCGCCACCTTCGAGTCGGGCCTGACCACGGCCATCGTCGGTGGCTGGACCTTCAACGCCGGCTTGGTGCTGCGCTATACCAGCAAGGTGGCGCCCGGCCTGAAAAAGAACGAGCGCCTGTTGACCTTCGGCTTCGGGTACAAGTACTGACCGCCACGTGCCCGGCGTGGCCGCTGGCCCACAAAGTTCATCCTCAACCCCCAAGGAGTCCACGATGTCCGAACTGACCGCCATGCAAAGAGAAAAAATGATCGCCGACCTGCGCCTGGTGGTGTCGGACGCAGAAGAGCTGCTGAGAATGACCGCCGGGGAAATGGGCGAGGCGGCCATCAGCCTGCGCGGTCGGCTTCAAGACCGCCTGAGCCAGGCCAAGGACAAACTGCTGACGCTGCAGTCCGCCGTCAGCGACAACGCCAAGGCCGCCGGGCGCGCCGCGGACGACTACGTGCACGACCATCCCTGGCAGTCGGTGGCCATCGGCGCCGGTGTGGGCGTGGTGATCGGGCTGCTCATCAGCCGCCGGTGAGAACCACGCAGCTCTGCTGCGGCGGCCTGCCGTGAGTGCACCCCCAGCAGCCACCGGGCTTTTTGCATCGCTGCGGCGCCTGGCTGGCACCGCGGCAGGCATTGCGCTGGTGCGACTGGATCTGCTGGGCACCGAACTGCAGCAAGAGAAGCTGCGGGTCATCGGCGCACTGTGGCTGGCGTGTGCATCGCTGCTGATGCTGTGGCTGGCCCTGGTGCTGTTGGTGGGCCTGGTCGTGCTGCTGTTGTGGGACGGCTACCGCCTGGCGGCCGTCGGTGGCATGGCGCTGCTGCTGGCCGGCGCGGGAGGTTGGCTGCTGCGCATGGCCTGGTTGCGCCTGCAACCGCCTGCAGGCGGTGCTTTTGCACTCAGCCTGGCTGAGCTGCAGCGTGACCGCGACAGCCTGGGTCTGCCCGGCGAATGAACGGTCAGCGCGCAGACACTCTGCGGCAACGCCAGTTGGCGCTGCTGCTGCGCAGCGAGTTGCTGCGCCAGCGCCTGGGCATGGAAGCCCAGGCGCTGAAGGTGCCCATGGCCTGGGCCGACCGCGCACGTGCAGGTTGGCTGTGGGTGCAGGCCCACCCGCAGTGGCTCCTGGCCGGGGCGGCGACTGTGGCCTTGCTGCGGCCCCGCCGCGCGCTGCGCTGGGGCTTGCGCCTGTTGTGGGCCTGGCGAGGGCTGCAGCGCCTGCAGCAACTGAGAAAGCGGATTTGACCTCGGGCGACTTGAGCCAGGAACCCTCGTAGCTTCTGCCGATGACCCTGGCCTCGCACGCGCCAGTGTGCGCTCCCGAACAGACGCACAGGGCAGGCGCAGTCAGCCTGCACGGCATAAGGCGGATGAATGCCGATTGGAGCGCGGGTGGCACCCGGCCCACGCACAGGGGCTCCAGCGAGGAAGAAGCACCGGATGACCCGCACGCAGGCGTTCTACAACTTTGCCGACCGCAGAAGCTTCCCGGACGATAGGAAGCCCGCGCGTTGCAAGACCCCCCGCCACACCCGGCACGCTTGTGCGACATCGGCTGCAACGCGGGGCTGACCTGTGCCCTGGCTCAAGCTGCTGCACATCAGCGCCGTCGTCGTCTGGTGCGGCGCCTTGTTGTATCTGCCGGCACTGATTGCCGCCGCCACAACAGCACCGTCGGCCGCGCGCGACGTGCAGCCGCGGTGGTCGTCGTTGCCCCGCCGTGTTTTCATCGGCCTGGCCACGCCGGCAGCGCTGCTGGCCATCGTGTCGGGCACGCTGATCTTCGTCTCTCAGGGTCTGCTCGCGCCCTGGCTGATATTCAAGCTTGGCGGCGTCGGCCTGCTGGTGCTGGGCCACGGTGCCTGTGGCTTGCTCGTGCTGCGCACCGAGCAGGGTCAGCGCGGCGGTGTGCGTGTGGCCTGCCACATGGTCATGGTCTTGATGGTGTTGTGTCTGCTGGGCATCGCCTGGCTGGTGCTGCGCAAACCGGCATGAAGTGGGCGGCCCCAATCGACGACATGGGCGCAGCCGGGCGGCGTAAGCGCGCCTGGCTTGTTCACAGGCCGTCAGCCGTCGGTGTTGACGCCAACGGCGTTTTCATACACCAGGCGGCCACCGAGGTACGAGGCCAAAGAGATGAAGGCGGCCGTGAGCAGCGTCAGGCCAAGCCCCCAGGGCATCACGTATTGCCCGGGGTCGTCGCCCAGGCGCAGCCGCCAGTTCAGCGTGGCCAGCGACAGCATCATCACGGCCATCAGTGCGTGGCCCCAGGCGGTGATGAGGCGCCTGATCTGTGCCACGCTGAGCAGGTCCACCAGCCCGGCGATACTCGCGCCCCAGCCACCGAGCGCGCCCACACCCGCCAGCCACAGCCCTGCGCGCGCCCAGAAGGGGTCGCCGCCGTACAGGTAGGCAGCGTCGGCGCCCACCAGCGCGATCAGCGCGGCCACGGGGAAGTGGATCAACATCGGATGCACCGGATGCCCGGCGATGGCCGCGCGGCTCAGGATGGGTTCGGTGCTGGTGCTCATCGGCACATTGTCAGGCTTGCGGCACGCGTGTGCTGGCCCGCG
>JBBRCN010000076.1:0-20005 GCA_038204775.1 Burkholderiales bacterium
GAGGTCTATCACGCACTGAAGTCGGTGCTGAAGGGCAAGGGCTTGTCGACAGGCCTGGGCGATGAGGGCGGCTTCGCACCCAATCTTCCGAACAACCGTGATGCGCTCGACCTGATCGCGGAAGCCATTGGCTCGGCGGGCCTCACTCTTGGCACCGACATCGCGCTCGCCCTCGATGTGGCGGCCTCGGAGTTCCACACCGACGGCGTCTACCGCTTCGAGGGCCAGAACCGCAGTGCGGATGAGATGGCTGCCTACTACGCCGGCCTGGTGGATTCGTACCCGATCGTGTCGATCGAAGATCCGTTGGACGAAGACGACTGGACCGGTTGGCGTTCGCTGACCGACCTTCTCGGTGCGCGTACGCAGGTGGTGGGCGACGATCTGTTCGTCACCAACCCCGAGCGGTTGCAGCGTGGAATCGACGGCGGCCAGGCCAACTCGTTGCTGGTCAAGGTGAACCAGATCGGCACCCTGACCGAAACGCTTGACGCGGTGTCGTTGGCCCAGCGCAACGGCTATCGCTGCATGATGAGCCACCGTTCGGGCGAAACTGAAGACACCACGATCGCCGATCTGGCCGTGGCCACTGACTGCGGACAGATCAAGACCGGTGCCCCGGCGCGTTCGGAGCGAGTGGCCAAGTACAACCAGTTGCTGCGCATCGAAGAAGACATGGGCGACGTGGCCAGCTACCCGGGCCGCAGCGCTTTCTACAACTTGAAATGATGCCCCCGGGCTCGCTCACGCTCGCCTTCTCCCAAGGGGGCCGTCCGCTGACGGACCGGCCAAGCCGGTTCTGTGGCGGGAAGCTTGGTCGGACGCCCTCTTTCTGGTTTGGCACCGGCAGTGCATGCCGGCAGCTCGTGCCATGAAGTGGACCCCGCTCATCCTGGCCGCCCTGCTGGTGGTGGTGCAAGGCGACCTGTGGTTTGGCAAAGGCAACCTGCCCTACGTATGGGGGCTGCAGAAGCAGCTGGCGCAGCAGCAGCAGGCCAACGCGGCCGCGCGTGAGCGCAATGCGCGTGTGGTGGCCGAGGTCAGCGACCTCAAGGAAGGCCTGGAGATGGTCGAGGAAAAGGCGCGCTCCGAATTGGGCATGGTGCGGCCGGACGAGATCCTCGTCCAGGTCACCGCGGCCAAGAAGCCCTGAGCCCGTGATCGACGCGCTGCTGCAGGCCGCGCGCCCTGCGCTGGCGGCCGCCTTCACGCTGTGGGGCAGCCCTGTCACCTGGCTCGAGATCGTGGCCTTCGTGCTGGCGCTGTCGATGGTGTGGGCCAATCTGCGCGTGAATCCGGTGGCCTGGCCGTTGGCCATCGTGAGCTCACTGATGTATGCGCTGTTGTTTGCCGACAGCAAGCTGTATGGCGAAGCCGGATTGCAGTTTGTCTTCGTCACGCTGGCGCTGTGGGGCTGGTGGCAGTGGTTGCGTGGCACCACGGCTGCGGGCCAGTTGCTGCATGTCCGGCGCATGAGCTCGCGGGCCATTGCGCTGGCGCTGGTGACCACCTTGGTGGCCTGGCCTGCCCTGGCATTGCTGCTGGACCACACCACCGACAGCGACGTGCCCTGGTTCGACGCCCTGCCCACGGCAGCCAGCATCACCGGTCAGGTGCTGCTGGGCCGAAAGTTCGTTGAAAACTGGCCCGTGTGGCTGGCGGTCAACCTGGTCAGCGTGGCGCTGTTTGCCTACAAGGGGCTGTGGCTGACGGTGCTGCTGTACGCCATCTTTGCGCTGCTGTCGCTGGTGGGCTGGCGGACCTGGCAGCGGCTGGCGCAGCAGCAGGGGCTGCGCAATGCCTGAGGCCATCGGCATCGCCATCGTCGGTGCAGAGAGCACCGGCAAGACGACCTTGGCCCAGACGCTGGCCACACGCCTGGCGGCTGGCACCGGCCAGCGTGTGGCCTGGGTGCCCGAGGTTCTTCGCGAATGGTGCGAACACGTCGGCCGCACGCCGCAGGTGCAAGAGCAGGCGGCCATCCTGCGTGCCCAGCACGAACGCATCTCAGCGGCGGGCGCCGAACACGACATCGTCGTGTGCGACACCACGGCGCTGATGACGGCGGTCTACAGCCAACTGCTGTTTGCCGATCGCACGCTGCACGAACGGGCCGCGCAGTTGCACCGCCGCAGCGTGTCGGCCACCTTGCTGACGGCCATCGACCTGCCGTGGGTCAGCGACGGCCTGCAGCGCGACGGACCGCAGGTGCGCGAACCCGTGGACGCGGCGCTGCGTGAACTGATGCAAGGGCAGGGCATCGCCTATGCGGTGGTGGGCGGTCAGGGCGAAGCGCGTGTGTTGCAGGCGCTGGCCGCCGTCGCACCGCTGTTGCGCAACACGGGCCCGGACGGACCCCAGCAGACAGCGGGTAGCCAGAAGAAGACGGGGCGTGCGCAGGGCCTGTTCACCGGCCTGGAGAGCGACACGGCCAACCGCCGCGCCTCGGCCTGGGCCTGCGAATGTTGCCTGCCCGACCAGGAACGCGCCTTGCGGCGCAGCCGGTCTCAGTAGATCAACACACCGGCGATCAACGCCAGCCCCAGCGCCAGGTTCACGCCCACCCATTGCCGGATGGCAGCCAGCGCCACGCCGCCGGCCGGCATGTCACCCGCCTGCACCGCACGGTCCAGCCGCCGGTACAGCACAAAGCGGATGTGGCCGAAGATGGCCATCATCAGCAAGCCCACCCCCGTCATCACGCCCCAGTCCAGCGGCATCGAAAAGCTGCCGCCCGACTGCACGGCCTGTTTGGCCACACGGCCGATGATCCACAGCCCACTGGCCAGGATCAGGCCAGCCGCCCACAGCACCGCGGCGAAAAACCGGCCCAGCACCGCGTGCATCAGCTTCACCCGCTGCGGCGGCTCCAGCAGCGCCAGCGAGGGCCGCAGGAAAAAGTGCACAAAGGCCATGCCGCCCACCCACAAGACAACGGCCAGCACATGCACCGCCTTCAACAACATCAGCACCATCACTGCACCTCTTTCGGGCCCGGCGGCTGGTCGCGTTCAGGCGTGAACATCTCACCCACGTCGACGGCGTCGAAGCGGTACTGAAGGCCGCAGAACTCGCAGCCCACTTCAACTTCGCCGCGCTCGGCGATCAGGCTGTCGCTTTCTTCGCGGCCCAGGCCGCGCAGCATGCTGCGCACACGCTCACGCGAACAGGTGCAGGCAAATCGGGGGATGTCGGGCTCGAAGACACGCAAGGTCTCTTCCCAGAACAGACGGTGCAGGATCTGCTCGGGCGCCAGGGCCAGCAGTTCTTCGCGTGTCAGCGTGGCCGCCAGCATCGCGATGCGGTTGAAGGCCTCGCTGAGACCGATGTCGTCTTCGTTGCGGCGCGCCGCACCCCCTTGGAGATTGTGCGCACCTTCCACCGGCAGGCGCTGGATGAGCAGGCCCGCGGCCACCTCGTCGTTGGCGGCCAGCACCAGGCGTGTGTCCAGCTGTTCGGATTGCAGCATGTAGTGCTCCAGCACCTGCTGCACCTGCTGCAGCGGCTCGCGCTGGTCACCATGCAAAGGCACCACCCCTTGATATGGCTGCTGGCCCGGGAACTTGTCCTTGGGGTCCAGCGTGATGGCACAGCGGCCCTGGCCGTGCACGTTGAGCATGGCTTCCAGCTGCGCGCCGGCGGGCACCTCGCCCACCACCTTGGCCGTGGCGCGAAAGCCCAGGTCGGGCTGCACCTCCACCACGGCCAGCTTGACCGGGCCGTCGCCGAACACCTGCAGCACCAGTGCGCCATTGAACTTGATGTTGGCCTGCATCAGCACACCCGCAGCCGCCATTTCACCCAGCAGCACCCGCAGCTCTGGCGGGTGTTGGCCCACAGTGAGGCGGCGACGCAGGACCTCTTGCCAAGCGTCGCTGAGGCGCACCACCATGCCACGCACCGGCAGGCCTTCGAACAGGAACTTCTGCAAGACGCTCATGACAATCTTTTCAGCTGCGTGCGGTGGCGCTGCGCGTTGTCCACGTAATGCAAGGCACCGAACTGCATGCGGGCCACCTGCTCGGGCGAGAGTTCGCGCACCACCTTCGCCGGGCTGCCCAGAATCAGGCTGTTGTCCGGGAACTCCTGGCCCTCAGTGACCACGGCACCGGCGCCCACCAGGCAGTTCTTGCCGATCTTCGCGCCGTTCAGCACCACGGCCTGGATGCCGATCAACGAGCCTTCACCCACCGTGCAGCCGTGCAGCATGACCAAGTGACCCACCGTCACGTGGTCACCCAGCGTAAGCGGAAAACCCATGTCGGTGTGCAACACGCTGCCGTCCTGCACGTTGCTGCGTGCGCCCAGGGTGATCCAGTCGTTGTCGCCGCGCAGCACCGCGCCGTACCAGACGCTGCTGCCTTCGCCCATGCGCACGCGGCCGATGACCTGCGCGCTGTCGGCCACCCAGGCGGTGGGTGAAAGCTCCGGGGCGTCGTCCCCGATCTGGTAGATGGCCACGTTGGCTCCGGCCCGGTGAAGGCAAAGCCGATAATTCTAGAGATGGAGCTTCGATCAGCCGCATTGAAGGCCTTGCTGCTGGAAGACCCGGTGGCAAAGGCCGCCGCAGCGCGTGCGCTGCACCCGGCGTCGCGCGACACGGTCGACGCCGACGCAGCGCTGCATACCGAAGCTCCGTTGCCCGGTCGCACCGGTCGGCCACTGCTGGTTGCACCGTCGGCCGTGAAGACCCGCTCGCCCTTCACGTCCGAAGGCCGCGCCGCCTTGCTGCACGCGGTGGCGCACATCGAACTCAATGCCATCAACCTGGCGCTGGACGCGGTGTGGCGCTTTGCGGGCATGCCCGCCGCCTACTACCGCGACTGGCTTCGCGTGGCTTCCGAAGAAGCGCTGCACTTCACGCTGCTGCGCGAACACCTGGCCACGCTGGGCCACGGCTATGGCGACTTCCCGGCCCATGACGGCTTGTGGGCCATGACCGAACGCACGGCCGGTGACATCACCGCACGCATGGCGCTGGTGCCGCGCACGCTGGAAGCACGCGGCCTGGACGCCACACCGCCCATGCAGGAACGCCTGCGCAAGGCCGGTGACTTGCAGGCCGTGGCCATCCTGGACGTGATCCTGCGCGACGAAGTGGGCCACGTCGCCATCGGCAACCACTGGTACCGCTTTTTGTGCCAGCGTGAGGGTCTGGACCCGGTGGCCCACTACGTCGTGCTGGCCGCACGCCACGGCGCACCCGTGCCGCGTCCACCTTTCAACCGGGTGGCGCGACGCGCGGCGGGCTTCACTGAGCAAGAGATCGACGCCTTGGACCCATGAACGTGCATGAACGTGCGCCAACGTCAGCGAAAAGTCGTCCGTGAAAGAAGGCACATGCTGCGCATACACTCGCTGCCATCGAGATTCCCCGGTCACACCTGCCATGACGCTGATTTCCACCCGCCGTTTCCTCCAGATTGCCGGCCTGTCGGCCGCCGCCTTGGTGCTTGCCGCCTGCGGCAAGAAGGAAGAGGCCCCCGCCCCGGTCCCTGTGGCGGCGGCTCCGGCCCCCGCCCCGGCCAAGGTGTATGTCGTCGGCACCGATGCCGCCTACGCACCTTTCGAGAGCCAGAACGAAAAGGGCGAGATCGTCGGTTTTGACATCGAGGTGGTTCAAGCCGCCGCGGCCAAGGCCGGCATCGAGGTGAAGTTTGTCAACACCCCGTGGGAAGGCATCTTCAATGAACTGGGCCAGGGCGGCCGCGACATGATCGTTTCGGCGGTGACCATCACCGAAGAGCGCAAGGGCACGATGGACTTCAGCGAGCCCTACTTCGACGCCGCGCAGCTGATCGCCGTCAAGGAGACCAGCAAGGTGGCCAAGTTCGGCGACCTGAAAAAACTCAAGGTGGGCGTGCAAACGGGCACCACCGGCGACGAGGCGGTGACCAAGCTGCTGGGCAAGGCCAGCACCAACATCAAACGCTTCGAGAGCACCCCGCTGGCGCTGAAGGAACTGGAAGCCGGCGGCGTGGACGCCGTGGTGGCCGACAACGGCGTGGTGATCCACTACGTGGCCAACAACCCGGGCGGCAAGTTCAAGACCGTGGCCGACAAGGACTTTGTGCCCGAACAGTACGGCGTTGCCTTCAAGAAGGGCAACAGCGAGTTGCAGGCCAAGATCAACACCGGCTTGGCCGCCATCAAGGCCGACGGCACCTACGACCGGATCTACAGCAAGTATTTCGGCGCCCCGCCGGCCAAGATGGCCGACGCACCGGCCTCTGCCGCCAGCAAGTAAGAGCGGGCTTCGATGGATCTTCGCTGGGAGATCCTTGCCGGTTACGGGCCGCTGTTCGTCAGCGGCCTTTTGATGACGGTCCAGCTCACCCTGGTGGCCATCGGCGCCGGGCTGGTGCTGGGCATTGTGTCCGGGCTCATCAGCACCTCGTCCGAAGGGCCGCCACCACGATCGGTGGCGCTGGGCTGGCTGCTGAAGCTGGCGCGCGTGGTGACGGTGGCCTACATCACCTTCTTCCGCGGCACGCCGCTGTTTGTGCAGATCTTGCTGGTGCACTTTGCGCTGATGCCGGCCCTGGTCCACCCCGACCACGGCTGGCTGTTGGCCGGTGATGCCGCACGAACCTTCCGCCAGGAACACGGCGCCTTCTTTTCGGGTTGCCTGGCGCTGAGCCTGAATGCCGGTGCCTACATCAGCGAAATCTTCCGCGCCGGCATCCAGAGCATCCACCGCGGCCAGACCCAGGCGGCCTACAGCGTGGGCCTGTCCCACACCCAGGCCATGCGCTTTGTGGTGCTGCCGCAGGCTTTCAGGCGCATGGTGCCAGCGCTGGTGAACGAGGGCATCACGCTCATCAAGGATTCGTCGCTCGTCTCCGCCATTGGCCTGGCAGAACTGGCGCTGGCGGCACGCACGGTGGCTGGCGCCTATTCCCGCTACTGGGAACCGTACCTGCTGATCTCGGCCATCTACCTGGTGCTGACACTGCTGCTGTCGGTGCTGGCCAAGCGCCTGGAAGCGCCGGCGCACCTGCGCGGCCGCTGAAAGTTCACGCCCCGCCCGGCCTGCCACGGGCCAAGTGTTACGCGGATGTTGCGCAGATGTTGCGCGGCTGCTGCACCGCAGCAATAAATCATCCCGTGGCAGCCCTGTGGGTGGGTTTGCCCTGAGTTGGCCCTTAGACTTTCTCTACTCCGTCACGGTTTTCCGCGATGGCGATGCATTCGTATCAACCCCCAAGGACAAGCATGAAGCGCACCCTCATCGTCGCCGCCATCGCCACATTGGCCACCGGAGCAGCTCTGGCACAAAGCAGCGTCACCATCTACGGCCGCCTGAATGTCACCGCCGAAGCGCTGGATCGCAACGGCATCAAGACCAAGGAACTGGTCAACAACGCCTCGCGTCTGGGCTTCAGGGGCATCGAAGACCTGGGTGGTGGCCTGAAGGCCAACTTCATCCTCGAGCATCGCTTCAACGTCGACACCGGCACCGTGACCAGTGCCTTCTGGGCCGGCCAGAGCGAAGTGAACCTCGAAGGCGGTTTTGGCACCGTGCGACTGGGCCGCTTCACCAGCGAAGCCTATTACGCCACGTCGGACTACATCGGTTTCCACAACCACGAAACCGGCACCTCGTCTGATGCGCTGTACGCCTACATCGGCCGCGACACCAACAAGATCGCCTACCGCCTGCCCGGCTTCATCAGCGGCCTGACCGCCGAAGTGGCCGTCAGCGCTGGCGAAGGCGGTGGCAATGTGCGCACCTGGGACGCTGCGGTGAACTACGGCAATGGACCGCTGCACCTGGGCTTCGGTTATGAAAAGGCCGGTGACGCGAACCAGTTTGCCGCCAGCTTCACCTACGAACTGGGCGCCTTCCTGATCGGCGGCCTGGTGCAGCGCGACGAAGACGGCTGGGGCGCCAACCTGGGCACCCGCACCAACTTCCGTGGCTCGGTGGCATACAGCTTCGGCGTCAGCGAACTGCACCTGAACGTGGGCAAGGCCGGCGACTACAGCAAGGTCAGCAACAGCGACGCGCTGCAGTACACCGTGGGCTACAACTACAACCTGAGCAAGCGCACCAAGGTCTACGGCTTCTTCACGAAGATCGACGCCTCGGCGAACACCCCCTACGCCAGCGACTTCAGTTCCCTGGCCGTGGGCGTGCGCCACAACTTCTGAACTTGCCGGTCTCAGGGCGCCGTGGGCTGAAGTCAAACCGGGCCTTGGTCCGGTTTTTTTCATGTCCGCGCCCAAGGCAAGCCGTGCCCGCAGACGCCTCAACCGCGTGGGTGGTGTTGCGCGTGCAGCAGCCGCAGCCGCTCTCGTGCGACGTGGGTGTAGATGGTGGTGGTGCCGATGTCGGCATGCCCCAGCAGCATCTGCACCGCGCGCAGGTCAGCGCCGTGGTTGAGCAGGTGAGTGGCGAAGGCGTGGCGCAAGGTGTGCGGCGACAGCGGCGCAGTGACGCCCGCCAGCAGCGCGTAGCGCTTGATCAGGTGCCAGAACATCTGGCGCGACATGCCGGTGGCGTGGCGCGTCACGAACAGCGCCTCGCTGCCCTGCCCGTCCAGTATTTGCGGACGCGACTCAGCCAGGTAGCGGCGCAGCCAGGCGTGCGCCTCTTCGCCAAAGGGCACCAGCCTTTCGCGTGCGCCCTTGCCCAGCACCCGCAGCACCCCTTCGTCCAGACCCAGGTGCACGGTCTTGGCCTGCACCAGCTCGGTCACGCGCAGACCGCTGGCGTACATCAGCTCGATCATGGCGCGGTCGCGCAGGCCGCGCGGGCTGTCCACATCAGGGGCCGCCAGCAGCGCTTCCACCTGTGCTTCTGACAAGGTCTTGGGTACACGCAAGGGCTGGCGCGCGGCCTGCAGGCGCAGCGTGGGGTCGGCCTGCACGATGTTCTCGCGCAGGGCCCAACGAAAGTAGCGCTTGAAAACCGTGAGGCGCCGGTTGGCGGTGGTGGCGCGGCTGGCCTGGTGGCGGTGGCTCATGAAGCCCAGCAAGTGTGCTTCGCTGCTTTCATCCAGCACCAGGCCGTGTGCGGCCTGCAGCCAGTCCGCGTACAGATTCAGGTCGCGCCGGTAGGCCGCCAGCGTCAGCGCCGCCAGGCCGTCTTCGATCCACACCGCGTCGATGAAACGGTCGATCGAAACCGGGCTGGGCGGCGCCATATGCGTGGCACTAGCGCCGCCATCAATGCGGCCTTACTCCAGGGTCAACTTCTGGTTGATGACGACCTGCTTGTAGACCTCGAGCTCGGCCTTCATCTGCGCCGCAAACTGCTCGGGGGTGTTGCCCACGATCAGCGAACCTGTGCCTTCGATGCGGCTGCGCACCGCGGGGTCTTCCAGCGCCTTCTTCACCGAAGCGGCCACCTTGTCCACCACGTCCTTGGGTGTGCCCTTGGGCGCCAGCACGCCGTAGTAGGCCATGCGGTTGACCGGCTCCAGGCCCACTTCCTTGAAGGTGGGCACGTTGGGCAACTGCGCCAGGCGGCCCGGTGCGGCCACCACGATGGGGATCAGTCGGCCGTCCTTGATGAAGGGCAGCGCCGAGGGCATGTTGTCGAAGATGACGGTCACCTGACCGGCCACGGTATCGTTCAGCGCCGGACCCGCGCCGCGGTAGGGGATGTGGGTCATGAACACACCCGCCAGACTCTTGAACAGTTCGGTCTGCAGGTGGCCGATGCCGCCGGTACCCGAGCTGGCATAGCTGTACTTGCCGGGGTTCTTCTTGAGCTCGGCGATGAAGCTCTTGTAGTCACGCGCCGGAAAGCTGGGGTGCACCGCAATCACATTGGGCGTGGCCGCAATGTTGATGATGGGCACGAAGTCCACCGCCGGGTTGTAGCCGATCCTCGGGTTGATGGCAGGGTTGGCCGCCGTGGTGGACACCGTGGCCATGCCCAGCACGTAGCCGTCTGGCGGCGACTTGATCATCTCCAGTGCGCCGATGGAGCCGCCGCCACCGGCCTTGTTTTCCACAATCACCTGCTGGCCCAGCGACGCGCCCATCTTCTCGCTCACGATGCGGGCCACGATGTCTGTGGTGCCACCTGGCGCAAAAGGCACGATCAGGCGCACCGGCTTGTTGGGGTAGCCCTGCGCCTGGGCGCCGAGCGTGGTGGCCAGCGGCAGGCTCAGTGCCAGCGCGCCCAACAACAGGGACAGTCGGGTTCGTTGCATCGCTAGGGTCTCCTTGGGGTGATCGGGGTGGGGGCGGGGTGGGGTCGGGGTGGGGTGGGGTTGGTGTGCTGACAGGGCCTGTTGCACTGGCTTTGCGAGTCAGTTGCCCGCACCGCGCAGCAGGCCCGCCTTGAGCTTGCCGTCATAGGGACGGTTGCCCATGAAGGACCGCAGCAGCGCTGCATAAAGGGCATCGCCGGCCAGCGGCTCGCCGCGCAGTGTGCCATTGAGGTTGAAAAGCATTCCACGCGCGGGGTCGAAGTCCAGGTCAACCACATCGCCCTTGCGCACGGTGACAGTGGCCGCGATCAACTCGGCAAAACGCTGCATCTGTGGCCTCAGGGCCTGCATCTCATCGGCCGCCGTGTTGCGTTCGACACCCTTGTTCAAGGCCTTGACGAACTCTTCGGCGGGCACGTCTTGCAGCATGCGCAACTGCAGTCGCTTGGGGCCAGGCGCGGCCAGCACCTCGGCCATCGTGGTGCTGGGCCGCGACAGGTACAGGCCCGCCACGTAGCCCTTGAACCAGGCCACGGCGCGCACACCCGTGCCATTCAGCCGCAAGTCGCCGCCGGCCAGGTTCAGGCGTTGCACAAAGGCCTGGCCCTCCACCATGCGCGGCGTGTCCTGCGCCTGTGCACGCACCGACAGTCCTGCGCCGGCAAGGAACAGAAGCCAGGGCATGGCCAGGGCCAGGGCCAGGAAGCGGGGAAGCTGAATGGTCACGTGCGGGTTGATGCGTCTGCCAGGACAGGAGTTCAGTTTCAACGCACATCCTGCCTTGTGCGACGACCGGCGCCGATGTGGGAACCCCCACCCGGGTAAGCCCGATACTTGCGGCGATGTCCGATGCCCTCTTGCTGCTGCCCGACTTTGCACTCATCGTCTGCGGCTACCTGATCTGCCACCACACCGCCTTGGGCCGGCCGGTCTGGGACAGCGCCGAGAAGCTGGTCTACCACCTGCTGTTTCCGGCCCTGCTGTTCACGTCCATCGTGCGCAACCCGCTGGCGCTGGGCACGGCCTTGCCACTGGCCGGCACTGCGCTGGCCGTGGTCTCGGCGGGAGTGCTGCTGGCTTACGGCCTGCGCGCATTCCCTGGCGTCGATGCACGCTTGCACGCGTCCGGCGCGCAGACCGCCTTCCGCTTCAATTCTTATGTGGCCCTGGCCCTGGCCGAGCGCCTGGCCGGTGGCCAGGGACTGGCCTGGATGGCCTTGCTGGTGTCGGTGTGCGTGCCTCTGTGCAACGTGGCCGCGGTGTGGCCCCTGGCGCGCCATGGCGGCCACGGCTACGGGCGTGAACTGGCGCGCAACCCGCTGATCCTGGCCACCGCGTCCGGGCTTGTGTTCAACCTCTTGGGATTGAAGCTGCCCGAACTGTTGAACACCACACTCAGCCGCATGGGTGCAGCGGCACTGCCGCTGGGTCTGATGGCCGTCGGCGCAGGGCTGCAACTGGGCGCCTTGCGCGAGGGGCCGCGCCTGGCGGCAGCCCTGTTGACGATCAAACATGCGCTGATGCCGGCCCTGGCCCTGGCCCTGGTGCTTGCGCTGAAACTGCCTGCAGGTCAGCAGTTGGTGGTGGTGGCGTTTGCAGCCATGCCCACCGCATCCAGCGCCTACGTGCTGGCCGTGCGCATGGGCGGCCACGGCGGTTTCACGGCCGGCCTGGTGACGGTGTCCACGCTGCTGGGCATGGCCAGTCTGCCGCTGTGGTTGGCGGCCTGGCGCAGCCTGGCTCAGTGAGGCGCTCAGCGGACGGTCAGTGCGGCAGTCAGTGCGGCAGTCACTGGGGAGCTGAGCGCTGGGCCAGCGCCCAGACAATGTGTTCCTGCACCATGGGTTCGGCCGTGTCGTGCGCAGCCGACAGAGCCTGTGCGATGGCCGTGTCGCCATCGTCGCGCCAGGCATTGCCCAGGCCCACGGCCAGGTTGCGGCGCCAGCGCGTCCAGCCGATGCGCCGGATGGCGCTGCCCTCGGTGTGGTGCAGGAAGTCGGCTTCGCTCCAGGCCCACAGCTGCAGCAGCGTGGGCTGCTGCAACTGTGGACGCGCGTCAAAGTCAGGCAGCATGCTGCGCTGGGCGTACTTGTTCCAGGGGCAGACCAGCTGGCAGTCGTCGCAGCCGTAGATGCGGTTGCCGATCAGCGGCCGCAGCGCTTCGTCGATGGGCCCCGCGTGTTCGATGGTCAGGTAACTGATGCAGCGCCGTGCGTCCAGCCGGTACGGCCCCACGATGGCCTGCGTGGGGCAGACGTCGATGCAGGCGCTGCACTGGCCGCAGTGCGCGCTGACGGCGGCGTCCAGCGGCAGGTCCAGGTCGATGAAGATTTCACCCAGGAAAAACATCGAGCCCGCCTCGCGCGCCAAGGTCAGCGTGTGCTTGCCGCGCCAGCCCAGGCCGGCGCGTGTGGCCAGTTCCACCTCCAGCACCGGGGCCGAGTCGGTGAACACGCGGTGGCCCAGCGGGCCGACGGCTTCGCCCAGCAAGTCGGCCAGGCGCTGCAGCCTGGCGCGCAGCACCTTGTGATAGTCCCGACCCCGCGCATAAACCGACACCACGGCCTGTGCCGCATCAGCCTGCACGGTCTGCTCCTGGTCCACCCAGTGCGTGGGCGCGTCCCGCGGCAAGTAGTCCATGCGCGCGATGATGACGCACACGGTGCCCGGCACCAGCTCAGCCGGGCGCGCACGTTTCAGGCCGTGGGCGGCCATGTAGCCCATGCTGCCGTGGTGTCCAGCGCGCAGCCAGTCCAGCAGCCCTGCTTCGGCCTGGGTCAGGTCCACACCAGCGATACCGATCTGGGAGAATCCCAGCTCACGCGCCCACTCCCTCAGCTGTACGACGAGCTGCTCCTTGCTGAAGTGATGCTCACCGGGCATGTGCCCATTCTAGAAACCCGCACCCTGCACTGGCCCGACGAAGCGGCCTGTGAGGCCTTTGCCCGTGGCCTGGCCCGGCACGCGGGCCTGCACGACGCGTTCATCGAGCTGCATGGCCCGCTGGGCGCCGGCAAGACCACCTTCGTGCGCCACCTGCTTCGTGCGCTGGGCGTCCAGGGCCTCGTGAAGAGCCCCACCTACGCCGTGCTGGAACCTTATGCGCTGCCCGGACTGGACATCTCTCACCTGGACTTCTACCGCTTCAGCGACCCGCGTGAATGGCTGGACGCGGGCTTTCGCGATGTTTTTGCTGCGCCTGGACTGAAGCTGGCCGAGTGGCCAGAACTCGCTGCCGGTTTGCTGCCCGTGCCCGACTTGCGCCTGTGGATCGAACCGCAGGACGACGACGCCCGCGCCGTCACCGTGCAGGCCTGCACCGCGCGCGGCCAGGGGTTGCTGTCATGACGCCGCAGAGCCGCCGCGCCGCGCTGCGGGCCCTGGGGCAACTCGGGCAGTTGGTGCTGCTGCTGGGTGCGCATGATCTGGTGCAGGGCGCAAACGCGGCCATGGCCACCATCCTGGCCGTGCGCCTGTGGCCGGCGAAGGACAACACCCGCGTCACCATCGAATCCGACGCGCCCCTGCTGTCCACCTACTTGCTGACCGAAGCGCCGCACCGCCTGGTGGTGGACATCACCAACGTCGAACTCAACCCGGCGCTGCGCGAACTGGTGGGCAAGCTGCGCGCCGACGACCCCTTCATCGCCGGCTTGCGCGTGGGCCAGTTCCAGCCCCGGGTGGTGCGGCTGGTGTTCGACCTGAAGCAGCCCATCCGGCCCGAGTTGTTCACACTGACACCGGTGGGCGCCTACAGGAACCGGCTCATGTTCGACCTGTACCCGGCGCAAGAAGTCGACCCGCTGCTGAGCCTGATCCGCGACAAGGAAGCGGCCGAAGAACGAGCTGCCAAAGCCGTGCAGGACGCGCTGGGCGAGTTGATCGCGCGCATCGAAAAACCGCCATCCACCGCGGCCGTGCCGGCCACGCCAGCCAGTGCCATGACGCCCACGCCCGTCTTGCCGCCGGCACCACCGCCGGTGGCGCAACAGACGCCAGCGCCGGCGCCACCACCCGCACCCGCCACCGCCGAAGAGCGCCGCCGTGTCGAGCGCCTGGTCATCGTGGCGCTGGACCCCGGCCATGGCGGTGAAGACCCGGGTGCGGTCGGCCCCACGGGCCTGCGCGAGAAAGACGTGGTGCTGGCCGTGGCGCTGGCGCTGCGCGACCGCCTGAACGCCGTGCCAGGCATGCGCGTGATGATGACGCGCGACGCCGACTTCTTCGTGCCGCTGAACGAACGTGTGCGCAAGGCGCGGCGTGTGCAGGCCGACCTCTTCGTCAGCATCCACGCCGATGCATTTTTCCGGCGCGAAGCGCGCGGCGCAAGCGTTTTTGCACTCAGCACACGCGGCGCCAGCAGCACGGCCGCGCGCTGGATGGCCGCCCGCGAAAACTCTGCCGACAAGGTGGGCGGCGTCAACGTGGCCGGCGTGCGCGACCAACAGCTGCTGCAGGCCATGCTGGACATGAGCACCACCGCGCAGATCAAGGACAGCCTGCAACTCGGTCGAGAGGTGCTCAGACGCATCGGCCGGATCGGCCGGCTGCACAAGAAACAGGTGGAACAGGCCGGCTTTGCGGTGCTGAAAGCGCCCGACATCCCCAGCATCCTGGTCGAGACGGCCTTCATCTCCAACCCCGAAGAAGAGCAGCAGTTGCGCAGCCCGGCCTTCCGCGCCGAACTGGTCGATGCGCTGGCCACGGGCATCAAGCGTTATTTCGAACGCAACCCGCCGCTCACCCGCAACCGGCAGCTGTGAAGTCGCCACACCGCGAAGGCCAAACCATGCGCACCCTGGCCCCCGATCCGCAGCGCCGTCTGTGCCTTCATGCGTGCGCGGGTGCCGCTGTGGCCAGCGCCGTGCCGGCAAAGGGGCAGGCGCAGGCCCCATCCGCACCGCTCACGCGCCGCGTGCCGTCCAGCGGCGAGTCGTTGCCCGTCATCGGCCTGGGCAGCTGGATCACCTTCAACGTGGGCCAGGACGGCGCAGCGCGCGACGCCTGCACGCAGGTCGTGAAGGCCTTTTTTGCCGACGGTGGGCGCTTGATCGACAGCTCGCCCATGTACGGCTCCTCGCAGCCCACCATCGGCCATGCGCTGCAGCAGCTGGGGCAACCGCCGGCGCTGTTTTCAGCCGAGAAGGTGTGGATCAGCGACGTGGCCCGCGGCCAAGCGCAGATCGAGGCATCGCGCCTGCACTGGGGCGTGCCGCGCTTTGACCTCATGCAGGTGCACAACCTGCTGTCGTGGCAGCTGCACCTGCCGCGGCTGCTGGAGATGAAGGCCAGCGGCCGGTTGCGCTACGTGGGCATCACCACGTCCGAGGGCCGCCGCCATGCGCAGATCGAAGAGGTGATGCGCACGCAGCCCATCGACTTCGTGCAGATCAGCTACAACCTGCTCGATCGCGAGGTGGAGCAGCGCGTCCTGCCGCTGGCCCAGGAACGGGGCATTGCCGTGCTCGTCAACCGGCCCTTCCGCGAAGGCGCGCTGCTGCGGCAACTGGCGCGCCACCGCCTGCCGGCCTGGGCGGCAGGCATCGACTGCACCCACTGGGCGCAGGTGGCACTGAAGTTTGTCGTCACGCACCCGGCGGTGACTTGCGCCATACCGGCCACCAGCCAGGTGGCGCACCTGCGCCAGAACATGGCCGCGGCGCGCGGCCGCATGCCCGACGCCGCCTTGCGCGAACGCATGGCGCGCGACGTGGCGGCGCTCTGACTGCGGAGACCCCTTGTGGCGGAGTGGTGGACCTACCGGCCTTCCGACTTCCTGATGTTTTCGCCGCGCATCTACTGGCGCTTGTTCGAGTCGATCAACCTCTTCGCCTGGCCGCTGCAGCCGCTGCTCATCGCCGCCGGGCTGGGGTGGCTGCGGCTGCAGTCCCGCGGCCCCGCCGGCACTGCCTGGTCGCGCCGAACGACCTTGGTGCTGGCCCTGGTGCTGGCCCTGGTGCTGGCCCTGTGCTGGCTGTTCGTCGCCTGGGCCTTTTTGTGGCAGCGTTTTGCGCCCATCCAGTGGGTGGCGACCGGCTATGCAACGGCTTTTGCGCTGCAAGGCGCCGGCTGGTTGGTGCTGGCCTGGCAAGACGGGCTGCGGGCCAGCACCGAGGTCGCCCGGCGGCGCATCGGCACCGGCCTGGGGCTGTGGGCGCTGCTGGCTCATCCCTTGCTGGCACTGGCCGATGGTCGGCCCTGGCAACAGGCCGAGGTCTTTGGTCTGGCCCCCGACCCGACGGCCATCGGCACACTGGCCGTGCTGCTGCTGGTGCGCGCCGAGGCTGCGCGCACCCGCGCCTGGCTCAGGCTGCTGTGGCTGGTGCCGCTGGGCTGGTGCGCGGTGAGTGCGGCCACGCTGGCCACGATGGGCAGCTGGCAGGCCGCCGTGCCGCTGGCCGCTGCCGCCCTGGCTGCTGCGACCGCGAGGTGGGGACGCTGAGACGCGCCGCTACGCCGCCGACGCTTGGCGCTTCAGCAGCACCAGGCCGATGGCCAGCACCATGAGCACCACCGCTGCCCAGTCCTGCCAGTGCAAGACCTCACCCAGCAAGGCGGCGCCGCTGAAGACACCCAGCACCGGGATCAGCATGACACTGATCGAACTGGCCACTGGCGGCATCGTGCGCGCCAGGTAGAACCAGGCGGCGTGCGCGAAGCCGAACACAGCCACGGCGTTGTAGACGATGGCGCCCAAGACATGCGGCTCGGGCGGACGCCAGACAGCACGCTCGAAGACCACCGACAACACCGCCATCAGCACCGCGGTGCACACCGTCATCCAAAACACCAGGGTCAGCAGCGGTACGTCCATCGTCGAGCGTCGCAGCCGGTGCGTGCCCACTGCCCAGATGGCCGCAGACACCACCACTGCCAATGCCGCCAGCGGTGAGCCCGACAGGCTGGACAACTCGCCTGACAGCAACAAGACAACGCCCAGCGCAGCAGCAGCCACGCCCATGAAAGGCATCCAGCCCAGACGTTCGCCATAAGCCCAGCGGCCCCACAGTGCGGCGAAGACCGGCATCGTGTAACCCAGGATGGCCGAACGGCCCGACGTCAAATGCTGCACCGCCAGGATGACGACGACGTGCCAGACCACCATGTTCAGCGCCGCCAGTTTGGCGACTTCCAGCCAGTGCCGGCGCGGCACGGCAAAGGGCACCTTCAGCAGCAGCAGGGCAAGCCCGAGCACCGGCAGGCCCAGCCACATCGACAGGGCACGGAAGCTCAGTGGCGGGTAGCTCATGGGCGCTGCGGGCAGGCCGCTGACGCCGACCTTCATCACGGGCCAGTTCAGTCCCCACACCAGGGTCAAGGCCAGCAGGATCCACAGCTGGCGGCTGGTCGGCCTCACGTGCCCTGCAGCCAGCGCAGGCGGGGCTCAGACATCCCGCGAACTGATGTAGCGCTTGCGCCTGAACATGAACCACAGGCCCAGCGCCACCACCAGCATCAGGCCCAGTGCGATCCACACCCCGGTGCTCTGATGGATGAGCGGCAGGCTGTCGAAGTTCATGCCAAAAAAACCGGTGATCAGGTTCAGCGGCAAGAAGATGGCGGTCAGCACGGTGAGCGTGCGCATGATGTCGTTGGTGCGGTGGCCCAGCGCCGAGAAGTGCATCTGCACCGCCGTTTCTGCGCTGTGTTCCAGCCGCCGCACATGCGCGAGCACACGTTCGATGTGCTCCAGGCAATCGCGTGAACGCACCCGCAGCAGCTCACGTTCGCGGCGCGCCACATCGCTGCTTTCGTCAGGCCATTCATCCAGTGCGTCTATCCATTCCTGCACCGCGCTGCGCTGGTCTTCGCAGGTGGCCTCCAGCATGTGCAGCGCGTTGCGGCTGTCCACCAGGAAAGACCAGTCGTCGAATCGGCTGCGTGGGTCCAGCAGCTCTTGCTGCAGGTAACCCAGCTGGCGTGTCATCAGGCGGCGCAGGTCCAGATAGCCGTCCACCATGTGGTTGATCATGCGCAGCATCAGGTCGGCCGGGCTGGCCGGCATGCGCGCGGCGCCACGCGTCTCGGCCGAGGTGGCCTGCGACATCAGGCGCTGCGCAAAGTACTCGCGCACCGCACAGTCGGTGGGGTGCACGGTGATGAGCAACCGGTCGAACATGGCAAAGCCCACCGGGCTGGTGTCGATGGCCTGCAGCGCCTGGCGTGCACTGGCCAGCGTGCCGATGTCGTCGCCCACAAAAAGGCCTGCGCTGCCCGCGCCCGGCGCCAGGCGGCGGAAGACCATCAGGTCGTACCAGGACGTGTAGTCGTAGTGGCTGGGCAACTGGTTGTTCAGCAGATCGGCCAGGTGCAGATCCACCATCTGGCCCACGCCCCAACGTTGCAAGCTGGCCTGCAGCTCGGCTGCACCCACTTCAAATTCGCGACGCGCGCTGCCGATCCACACAAAGCCTGTGGCCGGCAATTCTTGCAGGGGTGCGTCGAGTTCGGTGAACTGCTCACCGTGGACGTGGAAGACACGCATGCTTTGCTGCCCGGGTGGCTTCAGCGCTCACGCAGCTTGCGTGCCGCGTCCAGCGCAAAGTAGCTCAGCACGCCGTCGGCCCCCGCGCGCTTGAAAGCCATCAGCGCTTCCATCATCACGGCGTCGTGGTCGAGCCAGCCGTTGGCGGCGGCGGCCTTGAGCATCGCGTACTCACCACTCACCTGGTAGGCGAAGGTGGGCACACGGAACTCTTCTTTCACGCGGCGCACGATGTCGAGATACGGCATGCCGGGCTTCACCATCACGTAATCCGCGCCTTCGGCGAGATCGAGCGCTACCTCGTGCAGCGCCTCGTCGCTGTTGCCCGGATCTATCTGGTAGGTCTTCTTGTCGCCCTTGCCGAGGTTCGCGCCGGAGCCCACCGCATCGCGGAACGGCCCGTAGAAGGCGGAAGCGTACTTCGCCGCATACGCCAGCAATCGCACGTGGATGAACTTGCGATCGTCGAGAGCCGAGCGTATGAAGCCGATGCGCCCGTCCATCATGTCCGAGGGCGCGACGATATCCACACCCGCTTCGGCGTGCGCGAGCGCCTGCTTCGCGAGCACCTCGAGCGTCTCGTCGTTCACGACATAGCCGGAGTCGTCGATGAGGCCATCCTGGCCATGGATGGTGTACGGGTCCAGGGCGATGTCGGTGATCACGCCCATCTCGGGGAAGCGCTTCTTGATCTCGCGCACGCAACGCGGCACGAGCCCGTTGGGGTTGAATGCTTCCTCTGCCTTGGCCGTCTTGAATTGGGACGCGACGACCGGAAACAGGGCGAGCGCGGGGATGCCGAGCGTAAGCGCTTGCTCAACAAGTCGCAGCAGCTCGTCGACCGAACGGCGCGAAACGCCGGGCATCGACGGCACCGGCTCGATCGCACGCTCTCCTTCCAGCACGAATACGGGGAGGATGAGGTCGTCGGCGGCGAGCCGCGATTCGCGCACGAGGCGGCGAGAGAAGTCGTCGCGCCGCGATCGGCGCATGCGGCGCTGGGGGTATCGGCCGAGGATCGAAGTCATGTCATGTCCGGAAAAAAAATCGGGAACTTTAGCATCGGGTCGCGGTTCCTATTCGCTGAGGGGTTCACACCCTTCCCCGCTTCTCCTCCCTGAGCGGGCGCCTTAATCCCAATTAAGGCTTTTTTGGCCCCGGCTTTACTCCCCTTTAGCCGGGGCTTTGTTTTTTGCGCGCCGCAAGCGTCGACAATACCGTTGCCGCCTCCTCGACGCCTACCCTCTTGAGGCTCGAAAAGAGCTGCACCGTGGCAGCGGGATGCACCTCGCCCAGGTCGCGGCGCACCTTGGCCAATGACGACTGCGCCGCCTGCTTCGACAGCTTGTCCGCC
>JBBRCN010000077.1:0-19643 GCA_038204775.1 Burkholderiales bacterium
TCAGGGCCGGCAACGACCAGCGCGCGAAAGGCATCGAGACGGATGGGATGCGCCAGCGCGCCGAGCGCCTGGACGACCATGGCTTGTTCCATGTCTCAATATTATTTGAGATATTTGGAAAATGCAATTGAAAAAGCCCGCGCATGCGGGCTTTCTTGTGCAATGCAGTGCAGTGCAGTGCAGCGCTACAGCTCAGCGCTTGGGCGGGCCGCCGCGCGCTGCTGCAGGGCGCGGGCCACCAGGGCCGCTGGGCCGGCCACCGCCGCCGGATGACGGGCCACCCGGACGCCCACCGCCTGTGCGCGATGGGCCGCCCCGGCCGCCGCCACCGCCGCCGCCACCGCCGCCAGGACGACCGCCACCGCCTCCGGGCCGGCCACCGCTGCCATGGCGCTGCGTGCCGCCGATGCCGATGGTCATGCGCCCCAGCACGATGGGCTCGGCACGCTCGCTCGCCGGCGGCTCGAAGCCCGGCACGTCTTCACGCGGGATGCTGCGCTTGATGAGGCGCTCGATGTCCTTGAGGAAGATTTCCTCGTCCAGGCACACCAGCGAAATCGCTTCGCCCTGCGCGCCGGCGCGGCCGGTGCGGCCGATGCGGTGCACGTAGTCCTCGGGCACGTTCGGCATCTCGAAGTTGACGACGTGCGGAAGCTGGTCGATGTCGATGCCGCGCGCCGCGAAGTCGCTCGCCACCATCACCTGCAGTTCGTTGGTCTTGAAGACGGCCAACGCCTAGGTGCGCGCCGTCTGGCTCTTGTTGCCGTGGATCGCCATGGCCGTGATGCCCTGGTCGTTGAGGTACTCCGTCAGGCGGTTGGCGCCGTGTTTCATGCGGGTGAACACCAGCACCTGGTGCCAGTCGCCGGTCTTGATCAGGTGCGCCAGCAGCTCCTTCTTGCGTTCGCGGCCCACCGGGTGCAGCTTTTGCGCGATGGTCTCTGCCGTCTGGTTGCGGCGTGCCACTTCAATCAGCGCCGGCGCGTTCAACAGGCGGTCGGCCAGGTTCTTGATCTCGTCGCTGAAGGTGGCGCTGAACAGCAGGCTCTGCTTCTTGGCCGGCAACACCGCCAGCACCTTCTTGATGTCGTGGATGAAGCCCATGTCCAGCATGCGGTCGGCTTCGTCCAGCACGAAGATCTCGACGTGGCTCAGGTCCAGCGTGCGCTGCTGGTGGTGGTCCAGCAGACGGCCGGGTGTGGCCACCAGGATGTCCACGCCCTTGCGCAGGCGGTCGATCTGCGGCGACATGCCCACACCGCCGAACATGACCATGCTGGTCAGCGGCAGGTACTTGCCATAGGTGCGCACACTTTCTTCCACCTGCGCCGCGAGTTCACGCGTGGGCGTGAGGATGAGGCAGCGGACGCGCACACGCCCCCGAGCGTCCTTTACCGCAGGGACGGCGGACAAGCGCTGCAGCATCGGCAGCACAAAGCCCGCCGTCTTGCCGGTGCCGGTTTGTGCGCCGGCCAAGAGGTCTCCGCCCTTGAGCACTTGCGGAATGGCTTGCACCTGGATGGGCGTGGGGGTGTCGTAACCGTGGTCGTGAACAGCACGCAGCAGCGGCTCGGCCAGGCCGAGATCAGTAAAAAGCATGGGATGGGGCCTGGGTAGGCCGTGGTTCGCTGCCTGCTGTCACCCGTTGCGGGTGCACCAGTCGGGTAGGCGCGAAGAGGTCGGATTGTCGGAATCGACCGCGCCGCGATGACTGGAAGCCACGACGCAAGCCTGCATTCTACGCGACGGGCATCGGCTGATGCCCGTTCAAGCGCAGCCAACCCCGCGCAATTCGGTAGATCGCCCACACACCCAGCAGGAACAGGCCGACCACCCAGGTGCCAATGCCGATCAACACCACCGTCAAGGGCAAGGACACCAGGGCCACGAGCACGGCCCAGGCCAGCGCAAACCAGAAGGTGCGGATCTGCCAGGTGAAGTGCGACTCCAGCCAGGTGCCGCGCACATCGCTGCGCTTCACGTAGTTGATGATGACCGCGATGATCGATGGCCAGCCAAACAGGAAGGAACCCAGCACGCTGGCTGCGCCGAATGCCCCGATGGCCAGGCCCAGCGCGTGCAGCGCATACACCAGGTGCGTCAGCCGCTCCAGCGAGGCGGGGGCTTCGACGGTCACTGTGGACGAGTTCATCGCGATTCCTTCCCCGCCACGACGGCCGGCAGATGGGGACATGGGGCGTCCCGGCCCGACTTCAAGACCGAAGCACCGACTCGGGCTTCGCCGGAGCTGCGGTGAACACAAGCTGCAAGCTCGCGCGTCCGGGATAATCACGGGTTTTGCGTCAGCAACCGGAACTCCTCCCGCCATGGCCCAGTACGTATTCACCATGAACCGCGTCGGCAAGATCGTGCCGCCGAAGCGGCAGATCCTGAAGAACATCTCGCTGTCGTTCTTCCCGGGCGCCAAGATCGGCGTGCTGGGTGTCAACGGCTCAGGCAAAAGCACGCTGCTCAAGATCATGGCCGGCGTGGACAGGGAATTTGAAGGTGAAGCCGTGCCCATGCCCGGCCTCAACATCGGTTACCTGCCGCAGGAACCGCTGTTGCCCGCCGAGAAGACAGTGCGCGAGGTGGTGGAACAAGGCGTCGGCGGTGTGCTGGCGGCCAAAAAACGGCTGGACGAGGTCTACGCCGAATACGCCGATGAAAACGCGGACTTCGACAAGCTGGCCGCCGAGCAGGCCGAGCTGGAAGCCATCATCGCCGCCGCCGGCAGCGAAAACACCGACCTGCAGCTTGAACTGGCTGCCGATGCACTGCGCCTGCCACCCTGGGACGCCGTCATCGGCGTGCTGTCGGGCGGCGAAAAGCGCCGCGTGGCGTTGTGCCGCCTGCTGCTGAGCAAGCCCGACATGCTGCTGCTCGACGAGCCCACCAACCACCTGGACGCAGAAAGCGTCGAATGGCTCGAGCACTTTCTGCAGCGCTTCCCCGGCACCGTGGTGGCCATCACCCACGATCGTTATTTCCTGGACAACGCCGCCGAGTGGATTCTCGAACTCGACCGTGGCGCCGGCATTCCCTGGAAGGGCAACTACTCCGATTGGCTGGAGCAGAAACAAAAGCGCCTGGAGGTCGAACAGAAGGGCGAAGACGCGCGCGCCAAGGCGATGAAGGAAGAACTGAAATGGGTGCGCTCCAACGCCAAGGGCCGCCAGACCAAGAGCAAGGCTCGCCTGGCGCGATTTGAAGAGCTGAGCGACGTCGAATACCAGAAGCGCAACGAGACCAACGAGATCTTCATCCCGGTGGCCGAGCGCCTGGGCAACGAAGTGATCGAGTTCGTCGATGTCTCCAAGAGCTTCGGCGACCGCCTGCTCATCGACAAGCTCAGCTTCAAGGTGCCGCCCGGTGCCATCGTCGGCATCATCGGCCCCAACGGCGCGGGCAAGTCCACGCTGTTCCGCATGTTGCAGGGCGTGGAAAAGCCCGACAGCGGGGAAGTCCTGATCGGCAAGACAGCGCAACTGGCCTTTGTCGACCAGAGCCGCGAAAGCCTGGACGGTGGCAAGACGGTGTGGGAAGACGTCTCGGGCGGCCTGGACAACATCATCGTGGGCAAGTTCGTGATGCCCAGCCGCGCCTACCTGGGCCGCTTCAACTTCAAGGGCAACGACCAGCAAAAGATGGTGGGCAACCTGTCGGGCGGCGAACGCGGCCGCCTGCACCTGGCCAAGACCCTGGCCAAGGGTGGAAACGTGCTGATGCTGGACGAACCGTCCAACGACCTGGACGTGGAAACGCTGCGCGCGCTGGAAGAAGCGCTGCTGGAATTTGCCGGCAGCGCCATGGTCATCAGCCACGACCGCTGGTTCCTGGACCGCATCTGCACCCACATCCTGGCCTGCGAGGGCGACAGCCAATGGTTCTTCTACGCCGGCAATTACCAGGAATACGAAGCCGACAAGAAAAAGCGCCTGGGTGAAGAAGGCGCACGGCCCAAGCGCGTGCGCTTCAAGCCCATCCGCTAGGAGCGGGGCCGGCCTGGCGGCCCGCACGCGGCCCGGCCGTGTCAGCGTGCACGGCAAGCGCATGCGCTGTACCCGCTTGTGCCACCAGGGCAGGCGGCTTGGGCGCACAATGATTTGTCGATCTCTTGGCAACAGCCACCACGCCGCCCCATGCGCAAGCCAGCCCATCTGAACCCGGTCGCCCTGGCCCTGCTCGGCACCGCCCTGCTGGCCGGCTGTGAGACGCCGCCCAAAGCCACCGCGGCGGCCCCTTCAGCCACAACCGCGGCAGTCGTGCCCGCGTTTCCGGTCGCCACCGCTCCCGCGCCCTCAGGCAGCCCGCCGGCCACTGCGGCCGCAGCCGGCGCGGGCGGCGCTGCGGCCTTGACCCCAGGTGCGGCAAGGCCTGCAGCCACGCCGCCCACGCCCGGCGGCCCACCGCCCTTTGCCACGGTGATCCGTGAGGCCCGCCGCGTCGAAGGCCCGCTGACGCTGTGGCAGAAGGACGACAAGGTCTGGTTCGAGCTCATGCCAGCGCAGTTCGGCAAGCCATTCCTGCTGTCACCCAAGATCAAGGATGGCATCGGTGAAGCCTTTGTGCTGGGCGGGCTGATGGCCTACCCCGTGAACGGCGCTGGCGGACCCCAGGTGGTGGAGTTCGAGCGTGTCTACAACCAGGTGCGCCTGGTGGCACGCAACACCGACATTTCGGCCAAGCCGGGCACGCCGGAAGCCCGCGCGGTGGCCAGTTCCTATTCCAACAGCCTGTTGGGCGCCACCGCCGTGGCGAGCCAGCCCCACCCGGACCGCAAGAGTGTGCTGATCGAGGCCAACCCGCTGTTCCTGAACGACATCCTGGGTGTGGGCATGATGTTGCAGCGCGGCCTGCGCCAGGGCTATGGCCTGGACCGCAGCAACTCCGTCATCACCGCGGTGCGTGCCAGCGAAGGTGCCATCGTCATCGAGACGCAGAACCACTACTTCACCGGCAGTGTGGGCGTGCCCGGCATGGGCGCGCTGCCCAACGCGCCCGTGCCGCTGATGCCGCGTTTCCTGCCCGACGCACGCAGCCTCCTGGTCGGGCTGCACTTCTCACTGGCGCCGTTGCCTGACGAACCGATGAAGCCGCGCCGTGCAGACCCGCGTCTGGGCCTGTTCACCAGCACCGTGGTGGATTTTTCAGACGACCTGCAGTCATCGCCCCGCCAGCGCTACGTCAACCGCTGGCGCATCGAGAAGAAGGACCCGGCGGCCGAGATGTCCGAGCCGGTCAAGCCCGTCACTTTCTGGATCGACCGCAACGTGCCGCTGGTCTACCGCGAAACCGTGCGCGCCGCCGTTCTGGAGTGGAACAAAGCCTTCGAGAAAGTCGGCATCCGTGGTGCACTGAAGGTGGAACAACAGCCTGAGGACGCCAAGTTCGATACCCTGGACTTCGGCTACCCGTCGGTGCGCTGGATGATGAACGCCGACCCCGTGTTCGGTGCCATCGGGCCCAGCCACGTCGACCCGCGCAGCGGCGAAATCCTGGATGCGGACATCGCCTTCGAAGGCATGTCGGCGCGCAATGTGCGCACCCTGCGCTCGCAGGTGCTGCGTTCGCAGGCCACAGGCAGCTTGGACAAGCCAGCCAGCCCAGAGGGTGCAGCACCGCTGTCGTTCGCCCAACCCTTCACGCCGCCGCAGGGCCAGGACATGCCGGCCGAGTTTGCACGCTGCATGCACGGCGCGCTGGCGGCCGAGCAACTGGGCTACGCGCTTGACGTGATGGAAGCCCGCGGCGAGATGGACCCCGACAGCCCCATCGCACGGCAGTTTGTGCAGGACTACGTCAAGGAAGCCATCATGCACGAGGTGGGCCACGCACTGGGCCTTCGCCACAACTTCCGCGCTTCGCGGGCTTACTCCGAAGCGCAGCTGGCCGATGCCGAGTTCACCCGCGCACATGGCACGGCGGGCTCGGTGATGGAGTACAACGCCGTCAACCTGCCGCGGCCGGGCCAGACCGGCGGTGTACCGTTCCACACCGCACTCGGGCCCTACGACTACTGGGCCATCGAATACGCCTACAAGCCCTTGCCGGCCGGCACCACGGCGGCGGCCGAAAAGACCGAGCTGCAACGCATCGCTGCACGCAGCAGCGAGGACCAGTTGGCCTTCGGCACCGACGAAGACAACTTCTTCGGCCTGGACCCCGAGACCATCCAGCTCGACCTGGGCAGCGACCCGCTGGCATTCGCCAGCAAGCGGCTGGCGATCGCACGAGACCTCTTCAAGCGGCAGGAATCCCGCGAACTGCCGCCCGACCGCGACTACGCCGTGCTGCGCCGATCCATCGGCTTTGCCATCAGCGACGCCACACGCGCCGTGGGCGTTCTGGTGCGCCAGATCGGTGGCGTGCGCACGCTGCGCGACTTTCCAGGCAGCGGGCGCGAGCCGCTACAGCCGGTGTCGGCGCAGAACCAGCGCGACGCGCTGGACCTCATTTCGCGTTCGGTGCTGTCCCCCGATGGGCTGACGATCACGCCCGCTTTGCAGCGGCGCATGGCGCCCGACTTCCTGGACCGCGCCGAAGGCGGCGGTGCGACCGATTTTTCGGTGCCCCAACGCCTGCTGGACCTGCAGCGTGCCGTGCTCAACTACCTGATGAGCGACGTCATCGCCACACGCATCCTGGACAGCGTGGGCAAGTTCGATGAACCGGCCCAGGCCTTCCAGCTGCGTGAACTGCACGACCGCCTGAGCATCGACGTCTGGAACGAACTGGGCAGCGCGGCTGCTGCCGGCACTGCGCCCATCACGGCCGCGCGCCGCGACCTGCAGCGGGACCACGTCAACCGCCTGTCGCTGGCCGTCGTGCGGCCCAGCAGCACCGGCCGCGCCGACATTCGCGGCCAGTTGCGCGAACAGGCCCGTGCCCTGCTCGCCCGCCTGGACACCACACTGCGCAAGCGGGGCGCCACGGACGACGCCACCCGCGCCCACCTGGCCGACAGCGCTGACACCTTGCGGCAAGCGCTGTCGGCATCGATCCAGCGCCAGGCGCTCTGACCCGCCGGGGGCCGTCGCGCCACGGGTTCGTGGCTCGGCCCCCACTTTCCGTGCTTCATCCTGCGGCCCTTGGACAGCGGCCTGCCCGCAGCTATCGTGTACGGCATGGCATCAGTTCACCCCAAGCCCAGCCGCAGCCTGACGCGCCAGGTCATTGCCTCCATCAACACCGGCAGCCTGGGTGTGGCCATCGGCTTTGCGATCACCGCCGCCGCGCTGCTCAACCCCTTCTTCATCACGCCCTTCGAGGTGCTGCTCGGACGCACGCTTTTTTTGTCGATGTTCCTTCTGCTGGTGTTCGTGGCCTCGCAGCGCCTGCCCGAAAACCGGCTGCCGGCCTGGCTGCCACGCTGGCTCTTTGCCGTCATCGCCGTCGGCCTGGCCGCGCCGCTGGGCACCTTGCTGATCTATATCGTGGCCGTGGGCGGCCGTGTGAGCGATGTGTTCGGCAGTTCACCGCGCGTCACGGGTTTTGTCATCACTGCCGGCACTGCGCTGGTGCTGGGCCTGCTGATCACGCTGACCGCCCAGCTGCGCGAACGCGAGGCCCGTGCGCGCAGCCAGGCGCTGGAATTCGAACTGGAACGCAGCCGCCTGGAAAAGCTGGCGCTGGATGCACAGCTGGATCTGCTGCAGGCCCAGATCGAACCGCACTTCCTGTTCAACACATTGGCCAATGTGCAGGCCCTGGTGGAGAGCAACTCGCCACGTGCCGCTGGCGTGCTGCAAAGCCTGATCGCCTACCTGCGGGCCGCCATGCCCCGTCTGCAAGAACGTGAACCCACGCTGGGCGCCGAGCTGACCCTGGTGGTCGCCTACCTTGAATTGATGCAGATGCGGATGCCCGACAGATTGCGCTTTGTCATCGACGTGCCGACGGCTCTGCACGGCCAGCGATTCCCGGCCATGGCGCTGCTGACACTGGTTGAAAACGCGGTGCGCCACGGCATCGACCCCAGCGAGGTGGGCGGCACCATCCAGGTCGGTGCCCGCCTCGCACCGGAGGCCCTGCACCTATGGGTGCACGACGACGGCGTGGGCATGGCAGAACATGCCGTGCCCGGCATGGGCCTGGCCAATCTGCGGGCGCGGCTGGCGGCCTTCTTTGAGCCGGCGGCACAGTTGCAGCTGCAGCAGGCGCAGCCCGTAGAACAGCGGGAAAGTCAGCGCGGCCTGCACGCCGAGATCATCATTCCCACAGCCAGCACACCATGAACAACGTCAGTACCGCCGTCAGTACCGCCGTCAGTACCGCCGTCATCACTGCTGTCAGTCCCGCCGTCAGCTCCGCTGTCAGCACTTCCGTCGGCACCGCCCTCATCGCCGATGACGAACCGCTGCTGCGCGACCGGCTGGCGGCCTTGCTGCACAAGCTGTGGCCCGAACTGCAGGTGGTGGCGCAGGCCCGCAACGGTCGCGAAGCCATCGAGCTGTTCGACGAACACGAGCCCACCATCGTCTTTCTGGACGTGCACATGCCCGGCCTGTCGGGGGTCGAGGTGGCGCGCAGCATCGGCAGCCGCGCCCTCATCGTATTTGTCACGGCATTTGAGCAGTACGCCGTGCAGGCTTTTGAACAAGGGGCGGTGGACTACCTGGTCAAGCCCTTCGACGAAACACGGCTGGCCGAGACGGTAAGCCGGCTGCGCGATCGGCGGGCCCCGACCCCGCCCTCAAATCAGGAGCTGGAACCCTTGCTGGACGCCTTGGCCGCTCGCCTGCGACAGCCCGCCGCAGCGCCTGCGCACCTGCAGTGGATCAAGGCTTCGGTGGGCCCCAGCGTGCGCCTGATCCCGGTGGACGAGGTGATCTACCTGCGCAGCGACGAGAAGTACACGCTGGTCGTCTGGCAGGGCGGCGAGGCGCTGATCCGCAAGACCATCCGTGAACTGGCCGACGATCTGGACCCCGCACGCTTCGTGCAGATCCACCGCTCGGTGATCGTGGCGCTGGCCCAGGTGGCGCAGGTCACCCGCGGCGCCAACGAAACAGCCGAGGTGCACCTGCGTGGCCGCCCCGAGGTGCTGCCCGTGAGCCGCAGCTACGTGCACCTGTTCAGGCAAATGTAGTGATGGGCCCCGAAGCTCGCCAGCGCTCGCTGCTGGTCCGCCTGCATGCGGCCCAGCGCTCGCCAGCCACTCGCCAGCGCGCAGGCGCAGGCTCGGTGCGGGCTCGCCCCCGCCCCCTTGGCGGGAAGCTGGGTCCAGCTGCGTATGATGCGCGCCGCCCACAAGGAGACATCTGATGCATGCTTGGCTCTGCGAAACGCTGGACGGCGTCGAAGCGCTGCACTGGCGCGAACTGCCCACGCCCGAACCCCAACCCGGCGAAGTGCGCATCGCCATCAAGGCCGCCAGCCTGAACTTCCCCGACCTGCTGATCGTTCAGGGCAAGTACCAGTTCAAGCCGACGCTGCCCTTTGTGCCTGGCTCTGAATTTGCCGGCACGGTGGATGCCGTCGGCGCGGGCGTCACGCACCTGGCCATGGGCGCGCCCGTGGCGGCGATTGCCGGCACCGGCGGCTTTGGCACCCACGCCTGCGTCAAAGCCGCACAAGTGATGCCGCTGCCACCGGGCTTTGCTCTGGAAGACGGCGCCGCTTTTGCCTTCACCTACGGCACTTCGCACCACGCCTTGATGGACCGCGCGCAATTGAAGGCCGGCGAAACCGTGCTGGTGCTGGGCGCCGCCGGTGGTGTGGGCACGGCGGCCTTGCAAATTGCCAAGGCCGCTGGCGCACGCGTGATTGCGGCTGCATCCACCGACGAAAAATGTGCGCTGTGCAGCCAGCTTGGCGCCGACGCCACGCTCAACTACAGCACGCAGGACGTGCGCGAGACGCTCAAGGCGCTGACCGACGGCAAGGGCCCCGACGTGGTCTATGACCCCGTGGGCGGCGCGCTGGCCGAACCGGTGTTTCGCTCCATCGCCTGGCGCGGCCGCTACCTGGTGGTGGGCTTTGCCGGCGGTGGTATCCCGGCGCTGCCCTGGAACCTGGCCCTGCTGAAGGGCGCATCGGTGGTGGGCGTGTTCTGGGGCGACTTCGTCAAGCGTGAACCCAAGGCCAACGCCGCTGCGCTGACACAGCTGGCGCAGTGGTATGGCCAAGGAAAGATCAAGCCGGTGCTGGACCAGGTCTTGCCGATGAGCCAGATCCGCGCCGCCTACGCGCGCATGGGTTCGCGCCAGGTGCTGGGCAAGCTGCTGCTTGTCAATCGCTGAACTGAAGCGCTGAACAGTTGAAACAGGCGCAGCAACGCGCCGCTACAAAGCCGCACCCAAAGGGCACCTGGAAAGGCCGGGTTCCGCGCTAGCATCGCGGTCTCTCGGCTCAGGAGAATCCGCCCGTGGCTGTCAAGGTACTCATACTCGAAGACAACCCGGTTGCACGCAGCTTTCTGTGCCGTGTGGTGCGCGAGAGCTTCAGCGACGCCATCGTGCTCACCGAAGCTGGCGACCTGGAAACCGCGCGCCGGCACATCTCACTCACCGGCGGCTCGCAAGGCCTGCATGGTGCAGACCCGTTCAAGCTGATCCTGGTGGACCTGGAACTGCCCGATGGCAACGGCATGGAATTGCTGGCCGAGCTGACGCACTACCCGGCCACCAAGATCGTCACCACGCTGTATTCCGACGACGACCATCTGTTTCCGGCCCTGCAGTGTGGCGCCGATGGTTACCTGCTCAAGGAAGACCGCTTCGAGGTGCTGGTCGAAGAGCTGCAGAAGATCGTGCGCGGCCAGCCGCCGTTGTCGCCGGCCATCGCCCGACGCCTGCTCACGCACTTCCGGCCGGGCGGCGATTCGCTGGCCCCCGACTCGGGTTTTTCGCCGGCCGCTTTCACCACCAGCAAGCCGGTGCCGATGGAGAAGCAGCCCGACCACGAAAGACTGACGCCGCGCGAAACCGAGGTGCTCACCTACCTGAGCAAGGGCTTCACGATCAAGGAAATCGCCAGCCTCATGGGCATCAAGTGGTTCACCGTCAACGACCACATCAAGTCCATCTACAAAAAGCTCAATGTGTCCAGCCGTGCCGAAGCCGCCGTGCTGGCCAGCAAACAAGGGCTGGTGTGACCGGCGGTGAGAGCGCTCGCGGCTGAATCTGGCGCCGTGGCCCTCACCGCCACCGCATGACCGCCACCGCCGCACCGGGAACCGAAGAGTCGATCTTCGAACTCAGCGGTCTGGAGCCGGGTGCCGCGCAGGGCCACCGTGCCCACTTGATCGGCTGGCGCAGGCGGGCGCTGGTGGCCATGGCGCTGATCGCCTGCGTGGGCCTTTTCGGCCTGACGCGCTGGCTTGCGCTGACGCCCCACTTGAACGCACACTGGACCGCCAACGGCCAGGGCCGCCTGGTGCTGCAATCCAGCCCCTTGCCCAGCTTGCAAGCGTTGCAGGGGCGAACGCTGCTGGCCATCACCGACGCCCAGGGCCGGCAACTGCCCGTGGACGTGTTGCTGCTGCACCGTTCGCCACGCTGGCAGGTGGACGACGCGGCACGCAACCGCCAAGTCCTGCAGCAAGAGGCGCTGGCCGAGCGGCTGGCCAGTGGCTCGGTCGACCTGTGGTTCGAGACGGGCCAGATGGCCACCGTGCCGGCGCAGCCCCGGGGCTTTGCAGGGTTGGGTTGGATGCTGTGGCCGCTGGCCGGCCTGGCTTTGCTGCTGGTGCTGTTTGCCGCCGTGGTGATGCTGGCCAGGCCGCACGCGCGCAACCTGCTGTTTGCGGTGATGGCGTTGTGCCAGGCCGGCAATCTGTTGTTCATTGCCATGGAAAGCACACGCGGGCTGGGCCTGCCCGTGGGCGCGTCGTCGCTGGACCTGCAGATGCGCCTGGCGCTGGACGCCTGTACCGGTGCCGCCATGGTGCATGCCTTTGCGCTGCACCCTTTCCGCCTGCCCCGCGCCCGAGTCATCGCCGGCCTCACCTGGGCCGGTGTCGCGGCCTTTTTGTTGCTGATGCAGCTTGGCGTGCTGACGCCGGTCTGGTGGTGGTCCCAGGGTCTGTGCGTGGCGCTCGGTGGGGTCGCCCTGCTGGTCATCCGGCGCTCGCTGCAGGCCGAAGCCAACCCCTATGCCGTGGTCATGCAGCGTCTGGGTCTGGTCACGCTGGCCACGCTGGTGCTGGTGACGGTGGCCGTGGCGGCATCGGCGCGCATGCCGGTGGTGGCGCATGGTGTGGCGGTGGGTGCGTCGGTGACCTGGTACCTGTTCCTGGCCTCGCTGCTGCTGCTGACACCCTTTCTGGCGCGCAGCCGCCAAGTGCTGCGCGAATTTGCGCTGCTGGCTGGCGTCAGCACGGTGGCGGCGTCGGTCGACCTGCTGTTTGTGGCGGTTTTTTCGCTGAATGCCTTCACCTCGCTGGCGGTGGCGGTGTTTGTGGCCCTGGCGCTTTACGCCGGGGTGCGGCAGTTCGTGCTGCAGCAGGTTCTGGGCCGGAACATGCTCACCACCGAGCGCACCTTCGAGCTGCTGTATCGGGCTGCGCGCGATGTGCAAGTGCGGCCGCACCGCTACCCGCAGCGCCTGGGCCAGTTGCTGCGAGACCTGTTCGAGCCGCTGGATCTGGTGCGTGTGAGCCGTGTCCCGTCACGCACCCGGGTGCTGGGCGGCGGCTCGGCACTGGTGGTGCCGCTGCGCGGGCCCGAAGAGGGCCAGGCACCGGCTGCGGCACTGCTGCTGCGTTTTGCCAAAGGCGGCCAGCGCCTGTTTACCCACGACGACGCCCGCCTGGCTGACCGCGTGGTGCAGCAGTTGCGCCGCGCGGTGGCCTACGACCAGGCCGTTGAACGCGGCCGCCACGAAGAGCGCCAACGCCTGGCGCAAGACCTGCACGACGACATCGGCGCGCGGCTGCTGACGCTGATGTACCAGGCCCAGTCCACCGAGATGGAGGACTACATCCGCCACACCCTGCAGGACCTGAAGACGCTGACCCGCGGGCTGGCGGCGGCCGAACACCGCCTGAGCCACGCCGCAGCCGAGTGGAAGGCCGACCTCACGCAGCGCCTGACCGCTGCCCAGGCCACGCTGGGTTGGTCTTTCAGCTGCGACGAAGACCTTCGCCTGTCGGTGGTGCAGTGGTCGGCACTGACCCGTGTGTTGCGTGAACTGGTGAGCAATTCGCTGTACCACGGGCATGCGTCGCGCGTGGACGTGGTGCTGCAGATCATCGGCCCCGGCCTGCACCTGACCGTGGCCGACGACGGCCAGGGCCGGAACCCGACAGCCTGGGCCCACGGCCTGGGCCTGGGCGGTGTGCGCAAACGGGTCAAGGCCCTCGGCGGCACGGTGGCATGGCGCGAGAACCAGCCGCGGGGCATTGTTTGCGAGGTGCAGTCCGAGGCCTTCAACCTGACCGCCTGAGCTTGCGCTGTCAACCGGTGTGGCGGCCAAACGTTGTTCTCAAGGCGTGCCGACCGGACACGCAGCAAGCTTCAGACGCCCCCCCATGACACCCCCGAGTGCGGCAAGCGTGAAATCCGAGGACAATAGCGGCTTCGCGTCGACCGGGGCGCCCTTCCCGGCCTCCATCTGCCATGACCATTCGCCGCACGCCCACCACCCCCGATTCCTCCAGCGGACCCAAACTCCGCCAGACCCAGGCCGAATACACGGCCGCCCGGCCGCATGCCGAGCCCGGGGTCAAGCCCATGATGTCGAGCTCGAAGATGTACGTGTGCATCAAGTGCCACGCCAACTTCAAGACCGGCGACGGCAAACCCGACCCGCGCTTGCGCGGCCTGGGCCGTTGCAACAACTGCCTGGGTGTCACAGCCACCGCGACCTGACTTCCGTTTGATCCCCGAACCTTACTCTAGGAGCTAGACGTTTCATGCCCCAAACCAATCGCCGTGTCTTCCTGATGCAAGTGGCCGCATGCGGCTCCTTGCTGGGCGCCAGTGCCGCGCAAGCCCAGGCCGCCAAGGTCGACGAAAAAGACCCGCAAGCCGTCGCCCTGGGCTACGTGCACGACACCACCAAGGCCGACAAGAAGAAGTTTCCCAAGCACACCAACGACCAGAAGTGCAACAACTGCGCCCTGTACCAGGGCAAGGTCACCGATGCCTGGGCGGGCTGCCCGCTGTTCGGCACCAAGCAGGTCGCTGGCCCGGGCTGGTGCAGTGCTTACGCCAAGAAGGGCTGATCGGCGCCTTGAAGCACTGACCGGCTGACGGTCAAGCCCAGCGGCCCCTCTCGGGGCCGCTTTCATTTCAGGTCAGATCCAGCGCTTCAGCCACGGCTTCGGCAATGGCCATCGACGAAGTCAGCCCCGGAGATTCGATGCCGAACAGGTTGACCAGCCCCGCTACGCCATGGCGAGCGGGGCCGTCGATGCGGAAATCCGGCGCCGGCTCGCCAGGGCCGTGGATCTTGGGCCGCACGCCGCTGTAGGCCGGCTGCAAGGCACCCGCGGGCAGTCCCGGCCAGTAACGACGGATCGCGTCTTCGAAGGCCATGGCGCGCGCCGGGTTCACGGCGAAGTCGATGTCATCCGCTGTGGCGCCGTCCAGCCATTCCAGGTCGGGCCCGAAGCGTGCTTGGCCCGCCAGGTCCAGCGTCACGTGCACACCCAGCCAGGCGTCCACTGGCGCCGGGTAGACCAGGCAGCGAAACGGTGTGCTGCCGGTCACGGTGAAATAGTTGCCTTTGGCAAAGTGCTCGGTGGGCACATGTTGCGCCTGCAGACCCTTGAAGCGCCGCGCCAGCGCGCAGGCGTGCAAGCCCGCGGCGTTGACGACACAACGTGCGTCGATCTCGAAGTCGCCACCTTCGGCTTGCACCGCCACCCGGGCGGGCCTGCCGGCGCCGAAATCTGCGTGCGTCACACGGGAACACAGCGCCAGGGCTCCGCCGGCACTTTCCATGTCACCTTGCAGCGCCAGCATCAACGCATGGCTGTCGACGATGCCGGTGGTGGGTGACCACAGTGCCTGCGTGGCTTGCAGCGCGGGCTCGCGTTGGCGCAGTTCTTCGGCAGTCAAGGTCTGGACCGGCACGCCATTGGCCTGCGCGCGCTGGGAAAGTACCTGCAGGGCCCCGTGCTGTTCAGGCGCCGTGGCCACCACCACCTTGCCACAGGCCCGGTGCGGCACACCGTGGATGGCACAGAAGGCGTACAGCAGTTCCTTGCCGCGCACGCAGAGTCGCGCCTTGGCGCTGCCCGGTGCGTAGTAAAGACCCGCGTGGATGACTTCGCTGTTGCGTGAGCTCACGCCCTGGCCGATGCCCTTGGCGGCCTCGACGACCACCGTCTCAAGCCCGCGCAGCGCCAGTTCGCGGCCCACCGCCAGGCCCACCACACCGGCCCCCACCACCAAGGCGTCGATCTGCTCCATCGCTCTTTGCGCCACCAACAATTGGGCACGATTGTCGCCCGCCCGCGGCCAGCAGCCGGGCCAAGGCGGTTGCTCATCTTCAAAGGGTGCTTAGCATGGGCTCATGCCGGACGCCACGCTGCAACTGCTGGGCAACCCCTGCCTGCTCAGGCCGGGTGAACCGCCGCACCCGCTGACCCCGACCCGTCCACACCAGGTGCTGGCGGTGCTGGGGTGGCTGGGCAGTTGCGGCGCGGCTGCGCCAACCCAGGGCTGGGTCAGCCGCGAATGGCTGGCGGCACTGATCTGGCCCGAACGCAGCGGCGCGCAGGCGCGTGCCAACCTGCGCAAGGTGTTGCTGCAACTTCGCACCCTGGTGACACTCGAAGAGGGCCCCGGCGGCTTGCGCTGGCGTGGCGGCAGCGACCTGGCGGACTTTGATGCCGCCAGCCTGGGCGCGCGCTGGCAAGATGCCGCGCAACTGGGCGCCGGCATACCGCTGCAAGGCCTGGACCATGCCAGCGCCAGTGAACCTTTTGTGCAATGGCTGCGCGAGCACCGTCAGCAGCACCACCAGCGCTGGCGCAGCGCAGCCGCCCAGGCACTGGCACAAGCCGCGCCCGCACGCGCCACGGAGCTGGCCGAGCAGTTGCTGCGCGCCGACCCGCACGACACTGCCGGCCTGGCCTACGTCCGGCGGCAGACCGCCACGCAGCTGTCCCCGCTGTCGTTGCTGGTGGGTCGCGAACAGGAATTGCTGGACCTGCAGTTGCTGCTGGACCGATCGCGCCTGGTCACCGTGCTGGGGCCGGGTGGCGTGGGCAAGTCGCGCCTGGCGCGCCATGTGGCCGACGCCATGGCACCGCGCTTTGTGCACGGCGCTGCACTGGTGGTGCTGGACGACCTGAGCACACCCGGCGCCCTGCCCGCGCGCGTAGCCGACACCCTGGGCCTGATCCTGCCGCCCCACACCGACCCCGCGCTGGCACTGGCACGTGCGCTGGCACCGCAGTCGATGCTGCTGGTGCTTGATGGCTTCGAGGCGGTCATCGACGCGGCCGCCATCGTGCCCCGGCTGCTGGCCGGCGCACCCGGCCTGCGCCTGCTGGTGACGTCGCGCGAGCGCCTGGACATCGATGGGGAGTGCTGCCTGCCCCTGGCCGGCCTGGACTTGCCCGCAGCTGCTGACACCGGCGATCAGGCGCTGAACAGCTCTGCGGTGCAGCTGTTTGCAGACCGTGCCCGGGCGGTGCAGCCCCGCTTCGACCTCAGGCGTTCGCTGGCGCCCGTGGTGGACATCTGCCGGCGCGTGGGCGGCCTGCCGCTGGCCATTGAATGGGCCGCCGCCTGGATGCGGGTGCTGGGCGCCGAAGAACTGGCGCGCGACATCGCCGCCGGCGCCACGTCCACAGCCATCAGCGGGCCAGCCGCCGTGTTTGAATCGTCCTGGCGGCTGCTGACCCATGCCGAGCGCCAGGCCTACGCCTCGCTGGCGGTGTTCCGGGGCGGTTTCGACCGCTCGGCCGCTGCGCAGGTGGCGGGTGTCGAGCTGCCGCTGCTGGCGGCGCTGGTCGACAAGTCGATGCTGCGCGCCAGCCCGGACGGCCGGCTGGACATGCACCCGCTGGTGCACGACCACGCCAGCAGCAAACTGGCCACGCTGGACGCAGCCGAAGGGCTGGCGCTGCAACATGCCCGCTGGTACCTGGCACTGCTGCACCAGCGCCAACCGCTGCCGCCACAGGAAAACGAAAACGTGCTGGCGGCCTGGCACCACATGGTGCGGCAAGGCGACGAGGCGGCCGTGGAAGCCGCGCTGACGCGCATCCAGTGGACCGCAGTCGTCGAAGGCCGGCGCGGCGAGGCGGTGGCCCGACTGGGCGACGCCGCCACCCGCTTCGGGCCCGACACGGTGGCGGGTGCGACGCTGCAAGCGCACCAGGCCTGGATCCTGTTGTGGCTGGACGAAGACGAGCGGGCCCGCGAGCTGGCGCTGGCCGCATTGCAGGTGCTGCGAGCGGCTGATCATGCACAGGGCATCGCCCTGTGCCTGCGTACGCTGGGCCATGCCGCGCGGCGCGCTTGCGATCCGCGGCAAGCGGTGCAACTGTTCGAGCATGCTCTGGCCACTCTGGCCACTCTAGCCCTGCCGCAGCGCGGCGGCGCCAGCAGCCTGCAAGCTGTGTTGCTGGACGCGCTGGGCATGGCGCTGATCCAGTGCGGTGAACACGACCAGGCGCGCGAGCACGTGCACCGCGCGCTGCTGCTGAACCAGGCTGCGGGCGACGAGGTGCAGCGCATGTACAACCACTACAACCTGTCGCAGAGCCACGCCACTGCAGGCCAGCCCGAACTGGCACTGCCCTGGGCGCAAGCCGGCCTGCTTATCGGCAAGCGGTGTGGGTTTCCTTTCTTTCTGCCCTACCTGCACGCCGAACTGGCGCGCGTGCTCGCTGACCTGGGCCGCACAGCGCAGGCGCAGGCCGAGGTCGATCTGGCCCAGGCACGGGCGCACGACACGGGAGACGCTGGCGCCAGCGCCAGCGCACTCGCGGCCCAAGCGCGGGTGGCACTGCGCCTGGGCAACACCGCCGCGGCGCGGCAGGCCACCCATGCCGCCGTGCGAGCAGGCTTGGCCACCGGCAACCGCGCCATCGGCAGCATGCTGCTGCCGGTGGCGCAAAAGGCCTGGCCAGGCGATCCGCGGGTAAAGGCATGGTCCCGGCTGCCGGCCATCGACTTGTTACCCGCGATGGGTGTCGATCTGGCCAGCGACTTCGATCTTGGAGAGCCGCACAGCGTCTCAGCGGGGTGATGCGCCTCCAGCGGGCCGACGTCCCGCGCCTGTGCCAGGCGCAGCAGGATGCCGCAAGTCTCGGTCGGCGTCTGTGACATGCATTCAGCTGTTGGCCAGGCCAGCCGCTGGCGCTCGGCTGCCCGGCCAAGAGACCCCGGAAGGGCTCCGGAACGGCGCCGGAACGCCACCGCAACGGCCGCCGGCGTAGCCTGGGTACAAGCCGACAACCCGGGAGCCCCATCATGAAAACCACCACCAGCTGCCTGCTGGCCGCAGCGGCCCTGTGTGGGGCCGTGTCCAGCCGCGCTGCCACCGTGCACCTGGAAGACATCGTGGCCAGCCCGGTGGCGGTGAACAACTTCGAGTTGGCACCAGCGACCCTGGCCACCACCTGGTCTGAACAAGGAATCCGTGCCACCCAGATGGATGGCGCCCCTGCCAGCGGCATCTGGCTGGCCGCGGGCTTCGGCTTTGGCGCGCGCGCTTGGTACCCTAACGGCGGCGACAACGGCTGGACACGGCTGACGCTGGACAGTGGCGACAACTTCGATGCCGTCACCTTCTTCGGCGGTTCGGGCTGGCTTTCACCGCCGCAGTCGATGTACTACGAATTGGCCGACGACGGCGTGGTCGTGCTCAGCGGCACACTGGCGGCCACGTTCACGGGCAGCTGGTTCGGTTTTGCCGGCGGCGACTTTGACGAGGTGCGGCTGCGCGCGTCGGGCGGTGTCGTGAGCTCGCTCACCGATTGCCCATCCGGCGGCGCCGGGTCACCCGGGGGAACCTTCCGATGCAACTTCGCCTGGGTCGACGAGATCCAGGTCGGCGCCTTTGGCACCGTGCCCGAACCGGGAAGTGCATCGCTGGTGGCGCTGGCCCTGCTGGGTTTGCGCGTCGCCAGGCGCCGTTCATGATTGCCCGCACCCAGGTGCGGAGTCTCGGGGGGCCACCACTGCACCGGACATCGATATCGTCGGGTACCAGTCGACGGCGTTCCACGGCGGTCCATGCCGTTGACGGAGCCGGACTACTAGGGACCGGCTTCGATCGCATCCCCGCTGTCAGCAGGCAACCAGGTCAAAGGATGCAGGCTCTCACAGCCCAGCCAGTTGTCTGTGTCCCTGTCGCCGTCGTCGAAGTCAGCGGGCGGACTTTGTGCCTTCGCCCATTGCGTGGGCGGCGAACTGGGGCGTTGGTCTTCGTATTCGATGCTCATGACGGGGCTCCCTCAAGTTATCCGCTGATCGACCGGAGGGCCATCAACGGGGCGCGGCAGCCTGACGCGAAGGCAGCAAGCCGTCGGCCCCGGCTGCCGCAACCGGCTGCGAAAGCTTCGGCGACACGACGGTGCGCGATGCCTGCCTGAACTGCTCGCGAGCAGCTTCGCCTTGCCGCACCTGTTCGTTGAGCACATGCACAAGATAGAACAACAGGGAGCAGGCCACGATCAGCGCCCATGACAGAAGCGCGCGGCGCGACGGTGTCTGCGTCCGTTGATTCAGTTG
>JBBRCN010000078.1:0-19547 GCA_038204775.1 Burkholderiales bacterium
CGTGCGGCCTGGCGAACGCGTGGCCATCATCGGCCCCAACGGCGCGGGCAAGAGCACGCTGTTCAATCTGATCAGCGGCCGTTTCGGCAGCACCAGCGGCGACATCCTGCTGCACGGCCAGAAGATCGACGGGCTGAAGCCCTACGAGATCACGCGCAAGGGTCTGGCGCGCAGCTTTCAGGTGAGCAACCTCTTCACGCGCCTGTCGGTGTTCGAGAACCTGCGTTGCGCGGTGCTGTGGAGCCTGGGCTACAAGTACAGCTTCTGGCGTTTTCTGGCAGATGCCAAAGATGCGAATGACCGCGCCGAAGAAGTGTTGAACATGATCAAGCTGCACAAGCGGCGCGACGTGCTGGCCATGAACCTGACCTATGCCGAACAGCGCGCGCTGGAAATCGGCATCACCATCGCCGGCGGCGCCAGCGTGGTGCTGCTGGACGAACCCACCGCCGGCATGAGCAAGAGTGAAACGGCGCGTTTCGTGAATCTCATCCGCGAGGTGACGGTGGGCAAGACGCTGCTGACGGTGGAACACGACATGGGTGTTGTCTTCGGCCTGGCGGACAAGATTGCAGTACTGGTCTATGGCGAGGTGATTGCCTACGACGTGCCCGAGGCTGTGCGCGCGAACGCGCGCGTGCAGGAAGCCTATCTCGGCACCGCGGCAGGGGACGCGCAAGGCGATGCGCAAGGCGATGCCGAGGCCGCTGCGCAGGCCAGTGCCGCAGGACACTGAAGACACCATGCTGAACCTGCAGAACGTCCACGCGTACTACGGCAAAAGCCATGTCCTGCATGGCGTGAACTTCGATGTGCACGCTGGCGAGATCGTGGCGCTGCTGGGCCGCAACGGGTCGGGCCGCAGCACCACGGTGAAGGCCATCATGGGCCTGGTGGATTGCACCGGTTCGGTCAAGTTCAATGACCGTGAGGTGCTGGGCAGCAAGGCCTTCGAGATCGCCCACGCCGGCCTGGGCTACGTGCCCGAGAACCGTGACATCTTCCCCACGCTGACGGTGCACCAGAACCTGCTGCTGGGCCAGAAGAGCGGGCCAGGTTCGCGGCACCGGGTTTCCCGGGCCACGAACGAAGCGAGCTCGGGGGACACGCACGCACGCTGGCAGTTCGACGACATGTACAAGATGTTTCCGCGCCTGAAGGAGCGCCAGCACACCGAGGCGGGCGTGCTCAGCGGCGGTGAACAGCAGATGCTGACGCTGTGCCGCACGCTGATGGGCGACCCCGAGCTGATCATGATCGACGAGCCCACCGAAGGCCTGGCGCCCAAGATCGTCGAACTGGTGGCCGAGTTCCTGCGCGAGCTCAAACGCCGTGGCATCAGCGTGCTGCTGGTGGAGCAGAAGCTGACCATCGCGCTCGAGGTCGCCGACCGCTGCCTGGTCATGGGCCACGGGCAGATCGTCTTTGACGGCACGCCCACCGAATTGCGCGCCAACGCCTACATCCGCAAGGAGTGGCTGGAGGTGTAAATGCGGCCCCCAGGCTTGTCGCTGCGCGCCTTCGCCACCCCCCGAGGGGGCTCTGGCAGCGGCCCGGCGGGGCCGGTTCCACGCCAGGGCTTGGTCGCGTGGTTCCACTGCCTGGGGCTTGTCGCTGCTGAGACATGGGCTTGTCGTTAGTCAGTCCTAGAATGGAACGACCGTTCTATTTTCTTCCCGACCGAGGAGACACCATGGGTGCCAAGTACGAAGTCCGCGGCAGCATTGCCGTCATCACGCTGGACAACCCGCCCGTCAATGGCCTGGGTTATGACACCCGCATCGGCGTGGCCAAGGGCGTGGATCAGGCGGTGGCCGACGCGGCGGTGATCGCCATCGTCTTGACGGGCGGCGGCCGGGCCTTTTCTGGCGGCGCCGACATCAAGGAATTTGGCAGCCCCAAGGCCATTGCCGAGCCCAACCTGCTGAGCCTGATCAAGCTGCTCGAAGACTGCCCGAAGCCCGTGGTGGCTGCCATCAACGGCGTGTGCATGGGTGGTGGCCTGGAACTGAGCCTGGGCTGCCACTACCGCCTGGCCGCGCCGGGTGTGGACGTGGCGTTGCCCGAGGTGAAGATCGGCCTCATTCCCGGCGCCGGCGGCACACAGCGCCTGCCGCGGGTGCTGGGCGTGGAGACGGCGCTCAACGTCATCGTCAGCGGCGACCCGGTGAAGAGCGATCTGCTGGCCTCGCTGCCGGGCCAGGGTTTGTTCGACCAGATCGTGCCCGAAGACCTGCTGGGCGCGGCCTGCGCCTTTGCTGCTGTCAAGGCGGCTGAGCATGCGTCCCAGGGCACGCCGCTGCCGCGTGTGCGCGACCTGAAGGCGCACCACGACAACGCCGACGCCTACTTCGCATTCGCCCGCAACATGGTCAAGGGCATGGCCAAGAACTTCCCGGCGCCGGCCAAGTGCGTGGACGCGGTCGAGGCATCGGTCAAACAGAAATTCGACGAGGGCATGGCCACCGAACGCGAAATCTTCATTGCGCTGATGATGACGCCCGAGAGCAAGGCGCTGCGCCATGCCTTCTTCGGCGAACGTGCGGCCAGCAAGATCCCCGACGTGCCCGAGGACACACCGCAGCGCAAGATTGCCAAGGTGGCGGTGATCGGTGCCGGCACCATGGGCGGTGGCATCAGCATGAACTTCCTCAACGCCGGCATTCCGGTGACGATGCTCGAGATGAAGCAGGACGCGCTGGACCGCGGTGTGGCCACCATCCACAAGAACTACCAGTCGCAGCTGAAAAAGGGCAAGCTCAAGCAGGACAAGCTGGACGCACGCATGGCGCTGCTGAGCACCACGCTGAACTACAGCGACATTGCCGATGCCGACCTGGTCATCGAAGCCGTGTTTGAAGAAATGGGCGTCAAGGAAAGGGTCTTCAAGACGCTGGACGAGGTGATGAAACCCGGCGCCATCCTGGCCAGCAACACCAGCACGCTGGACGTCAACAAGATCGCCTCTTTCACCGAACGCCCGCAGGACGTGATCGGGATGCATTTCTTCAGCCCCGCCAACGTGATGAAGCTGCTCGAAGTGGTGCGCGGCGAAGAAACCGCCAAGGACGTGCTGGCCACGGTGATGGCGCTGGGCAAGAAGATTCGCAAGACCAGCGTGGTGTCGGGCGTGTGCGACGGCTTCATCGGCAACCGCATGATCGAGCAGTACAGCCGGCAGGCCGGCTTCCTGCTGGAAGAAGGCTGCACGCCGGCGCAGGTGGACAAGGCGGTCGAGAAGTTCGGCTTTGCCATGGGCCCCTTCCGCATGGGTGACCTGGCGGGCAACGACATCGGCTGGGCCATCCGCAAGCGGCGCTACCAGGAAAAGCCGCACATGCGCTACAGCAAGACGGCCGACCTGTTGTGCGAACTGGGTCGCTATGGCCAGAAGACGGGTGCCGGCTGGTACGACTACCGGGCCGGCAAGCGCGACGCCATCCCGTCCCAGCTGGTGGAGGACATGATCGCCAAGCACAGCGCCAGCCTGGGCATTGCGCCGCGCAAGATCAGCGATGAAGAGATCGTGCACCGGCTGGTGTATTCGCTGGTCAACGAAGCGGCCAAGATCCTGGAAGAGGGGATCGCGAGCAAAGCGAGTGACATCGACATGGTCTACCTCACCGGCTACGGCTTTCCGCTGCACCGCGGCGGGCCCATGTGTTACGCCGACCAGCAGGGCCTCTTCAACGTCGTGCAGACGATGAAGAAGTTCGCCGCCAACCCGCACGACGATGCCAGCTTCTGGCAGCCCGCGCCGCTGCTGGCGCGTCTGGCGGCTGAAGGCAAGAGCTTCACCTGAAGCCAGGTCTGCACCTGCTTCTGCACCAACTTCTGCACCTGCCTCTGCACCAACATCTGCACCTGCTGCTTTCATGATCAAGCGCCTGCTGTTTGGCCTGCTGATTCTGCTGCTGCTGTTGGCCGCCGTGCTGGTGGGCAACACGCTGCGCCAGGGCTCGCGCCAGGTGGTGGTGCCGGCGCTGCAGCCCCTGGCCGTGGACAAGGCGGCGGTGGCGGAATCGATGGCCGCTGCGGTGCGGGCACGCACCGTCAGCGGCCTGCTCGATCCGGCCGGTGTGGCGCTGGAATTCGACAAGCTGCACGCCCACCTTCGTCTGCGCTACCCGCTGGTTCATGCCACGCTCGAACGCGAAGTGATCGGCGCGCACAGCCTGGTCTTCACCTGGCGCGGCAGCGACACGGCGGTCAAGCCCATCGCCTTGCTGGCGCACCAGGACACCGTGCCCATCGCTCCAGGCACCGAAGGCCTGTGGAAGAAGCCTCCCTTCGATGGCGTGGTCGAAGAAGGCATGGTCTGGGGCCGCGGCACGCTGGACAACAAGAGCAACCTCGTCACGCAACTTGAAGCCGTCGAGATGCTGCTGAAGGCCGGCTTCAAGCCGCGCCGCACCGTGTACTTCGTGTTCGGCCACGACGAAGAAGTGGGCGGCCAGCGCGGTGCCGTGGCCATCGTGGCGCTGCTCAAACAACGTGGTGTGCAGCTGGACTTTGTGCTGGACGAAGGCCTGGCCGTCACCGAAGGCATCCTGCCCGGCGTGAACCAGCCGCTGGCGCTGATCGGCCTGGCAGAAAAGGGCTCGGTGTCGCTGAAGCTGACGGCGCAGGCGCCGCCGGGCCACTCGTCCATGCCACCCGGCCCGGGCCAGAGCGCCATCGGCATGCTCAGCGCCGCGCTGGCTCGCGTGGACGCGCAACCGCTGCCCGGTGGCATCCAGGGCGCTGCAGCGGCGCTGTTTGCCACCGTCGCACCCGAATTGCCCTTCGGTCAACGCCTGGCCATGTCCAACCTGTGGCTCTTGCGGCCGGTGGTGGAAGGCATGCTGGGCAAGGGTGCAGCCACCAACGCCATGATGCGCACCACCACGGCGCTGACGGTGGTCAACGCCGGCAACAAGGAAAACGTGCTGCCCGGCCGCGCCGAGGCGGTGGTGAACTTCCGCATCCTGCCTGGCGACACCGTCGAATCGGTCACCGCCTACATCAAGGGCGTGGTGGCCGACGAACGCATCGAAGTGGCGCCGCTGGGCGCGGGCTTCAACCCGTCCAGCGTGTCCTCACCTAGAGCCCAGGGCTACCTTGTCATCGAACGCACCATCCGCGAGGTGTTTCCCGACAGCCTGGTGGCGCCGGGCCTGATGCTGGCGGCTTCTGACGCGCGCCACTTCCAGGCCGTGGCCGATCAGAGCTACCGCTTCATGCCCATCCGCTTCAAGTCGGCCGACCTGCAGCGTGTGCACGGCACCGACGAACGCATCAGCATCGATCAGCTGGCCGACATGGTCCGCTTCTATCACCGCCTGCTGTCGCAGGCAGCCCAGTGACCTTCACTTCAGGACGCACGCCATGAGCAACGCCGTCATCGTCTCCACCGCCCGCACCCCGCTTTGCAAAAGCTGGAAGGGTGCGTTCAACATGACGCACGGCGCCACGCTGGGTGGGCACGCCATCGAGCACGCGGTGCAGCGGGCCGGCATCGACGGCGCCGAGGTGGACGACGTGATCATGGGCTGCGCCACGCCCGAAGGCGCCACCGGCGGCAACATCGCACGCCAGGCGCTGCTGCGCGCGGGCCTGCCGGTCACCACCAGCGGAGTCACCGTCAACCGCTTCTGCAGCAGCGGCCTGCAGACCATCGCCCTGGCCGCGCAACGCATCATCGCGGGCGAAGGCGACATCTACATCGGTGGCGGTGTCGAAAGCATCAGCTGCGTGCAGCAAGAAGCCAACAAACACATGCTGACCGACCCCTGGCTGCAGAAGAACAAACCCCAGATTTACTGGAACATGCTGCAGACCGCCGAGCAGGTGGCCAAGCGCTACAACATCAGTCGCGAACGCATGGACCACTACGGTGCCGGCAGCCAGCAGCGCGCCGCCGCTGCGCTGGAAGCGGGCCTGTTCAAGGACGAGATCGCGGCCATCACCGTCACCGCCGGCGTGGCTGACGTCGTGATGGGCTTGCGCAGCAAGGAAGTGACGGTGGCCAACGACGAAGGCATTCGAGCCGGCACCACCTATGAAGGCATCAAGGACTTGCGCTCGGCACTGCCCGGTGGCCTGATCAGCGCCGGCAACGCCAGCCAGTTCAGCGACGGCGCGGGTGCCTGCGTGGTGATGCACGAAACCGTGGCCCAGCGCAAGGGGCTCACGCCCCTGGGCCGATTCCTGGGCTTTGCCGTGGCCGGTTGCGAGCCCGACGAGATGGGCATCGGCCCGGTCTTTGCGGTGCCCAAGGTGCTCAAGCGCCTGGGCCTGACGGTGGCCGACATCGACCTGTGGGAACTGAACGAAGCCTTTGCCGTGCAGGTGCTGTACTGCGCCGACACGCTGGGTATTCCGATGGACCGGCTCAACGTCAACGGTGGTGCCATCGCCGTGGGCCACCCCTATGGTGTCAGCGGCCAGCGCCTGACGGGCCACGCGCTGATCGAAGGCAAACGCCGCGGCGCCAAGCGGGTGGTGGTCACCATGTGCATCGGCGGCGGCATGGGCGCGGCCGGTGTGTTCGAAGTGCTTTGAGCGATTCGCCCATGGCTGTGCTGCGCACACCGGAAGAGCGTTTTGCGGGGCTGTCCGGCTGGCCCTTCGAAGCCCGCTACACGCAGCATGCGGGCCACCGCGTGCACTTCATCGACACCGGCCCGGCCGATGCGCCGGTCACCGCGCTGTGCCTGCATGGCAACCCGAGCTGGAGTTACCTCTACCGCCACATGATCCCGGTGTTTGCCGCTGCCGGTCTGCGCGTGGTGGCGCCCGATCTCATCGGCTTCGGTCGGTCCGACAAGCCCGAGGCAGAGTCCGCGCACAGTTTCGATTTGCACCGCCGCATGCTGCTGGACTTCATCCGCCAGCAAGACCTGCACAACATCCTGCTGGTGTGCCAGGACTGGGGCGGCATCTTCGGCCTGACCTTGCCGATGGAGATGCCCGACCAGTTCACGCGCCTGCTGGTCATGAACACGGGCCTGGGCACCGGTCAGCTGACCGAGGGCTTTCGCCAGTGGCGGGCCTACAGCAACAGCCAGCCCGACCTGGCCGTGGGCAAGCTGTTCAAGCGTGGCAAACGCGAGCTCAGCGACGCCGAAGTGGCGGCCTATGACGCGCCGTTTCCCGATGCCAGCTACAAGGCCGCGTTGCGCGCCTTTCCCAACCTGGTGCCAGACGGTGAAGATGCACCCGGCGCCCATATCAGCCGCCAGGCGCTGGCCTTCTTGCAGCATCAGTGGACCGGCGACAGCTTCATGGCCATCGGCATGCAAGACCCGGTGCTGGGGCCACCGGCCATGCGCTGGTTGCACCAGCACATCCGAAACTGCCCGCCGCCGCTGGAAGTGCCCGAGGCTGGCCACTTTGTGCAGGAGTGGGGCGGCCCGATTGCAACGGCCGCGCTGAAGCATTTCAAGCTGGCTTGACGATGGACCTGCAGGCGCTGCGTGCGTTTTTTGCGCTGTCCCCGTTCATGACCGACCTGGGCGTGGAGCCGGTGGCGGTGGGCCTGGGCACGGTCAGCACCGTGCTGCCGTTGGCCTTGCGCCACCAGCAGCACACCGGCCAGGTGCACGCGGGTGTGATGGCCGCCATGGCCGATCACAGCATGGGCTCGGCTGCGCAGACGCAGGCGCCAGCGGGCCTGTGGGCCATCACCGCCGAGCTGAAGACCAGCCAGCTGCGGCCGGGCAAGGGCCAGCGCCTGGTGTGCGTGGCGCGCGTCATCAAGGCCGGGCGCACACTCAGCTTCACCGAGGCCGAGGTCTATGCCGAATTGGACGGCCAGCGCACCCTGGTCATGAAGGCCAGTGCCACCATGGCGCTGGTGCCGCAGAAGGACTGAAGGCCACGCCATGCGCAGCACGCTCGACTTCCTGTTGCACGATTGGCTGGGTGTTTCTTCACTGCTGCACAGGCCCCGTTTTGCAGACCACTCGGCCGAGACATTTGCTTCGGTGCTGGACACCTGTGAACGCATCGCACGCGAAAAATTCGCACCCGTCAACCGCTTGATCGACACGCAGGAACCCAGCTTCGACGGCGAGCAGGTGCACCTGCCCCAAGAGACACACGCGGCCATGGCGGCCTACGTCGAGTCGGGCATGCTGGCCGCCGCGCAGGACTATGAATGGGGCGGCATGCAGTTGCCTTGTGTCATCGAGATGGCGGCCAATGCCTTCTTCAGCAAGGCCAGTGTGGCCATCGGCGGTTACGCCATGCTCACCAGCGGCAACGCCAGCCTGCTGATGGCGCATGGCACGCCGCTGCAGCGCGAAGTGTTTGCCAGGACCGAATTTGCCGGCCGCTGGTTTGGCACCATGTGCCTGAGCGAACCGCAGGCCGGCTCTTCACTGAGCGACGTGGCCACACGCGCGGTGCCCGATGGTCAGGGTTTCGCAGATGACCCGCTGGGCCCACGCTACCGCCTGCGTGGCAACAAGATGTGGATCAGTGCCGGCGAACACGAGATCACCGAGAACATCGTGCACCTGGTGCTGGCCAAGATCCCGGGGCCCGACGGCAAGCTGGTGGCCGGCACACGTGGCATCTCGCTGTTCATCGTGCCCAAGAAGCTGGTCGATCAAAAGGCCCAGCTGACCGGTGAACGCAACGATGTGGCGCTGGCCGGCCTGAACCACAAGCTGGGCTACCGCGGCACCAGCAACACGCTGCTGAACTTTGGCGAAGGCAGGTTCCCGGTGCGTCGTGCATCAGGCGGGGGCCTGGACGGCCATGGAGCAGGTGCCATCGGCTACTTGGTCGGTCAAGCCGGCGAAGGGCTTCGCTGCATGTTCCACATGATGAACGAGGCGCGCATCGGCGTTGGCCTGGGCGCGGTGATGCTGGGTTATGCCGGCTACGAATGCAGCCTGGACTACGCACGTCAGCGGCCCCAAGGACGTCCGGTCACGGGCAGCGGCAAGGACGCCACGCAGCCGCAGGTGCCGCTGATCCAGCATGCGGACATCAAACGCATGCTGCTGGCGCAGAAGTCCTACGTCGAAGGGGGTCTGGCGCTGGCGCTGTATTGCGCCCGCCTGGTCGATGAACTGCACACCGGTGAAGCCGTTGCCGCAGCGGAAGCCGGCACCTTGCTGGAGATGCTGACGCCCATCGCCAAGAGCTGGCCCAGCGAGTGGTGTCTGGAAGCCAATTCGCTGGCCATCCAGGTGCTGGGTGGCTATGGCTACACACGCGACTTCGCGGTCGAACAGCACTGGCGCGACAACCGCCTGAACATGATCCACGAAGGCACCCACGGCATCCAGGCGCTGGACCTGCTGGGCCGCAAGGTGGTGATGAATGGCGGCGCGGGTCTGAAGCTGCTGGCCACGCGGGTCAGCGCCACCATTGAACGCGCAGGCCCGGTGCACGGCCTGGCAGAGCCGGCCCATCAGTTGGCCGCTGCCTTGCAGCGCGTTGGTGCCGCCACCCAGGCCGCATGGTCCACCGGCGTGCCCGAAGAAGCCTTGGCCAACGCCACACCTTTCCTGCAGGCCTTTGGCCATATGGTGTTGGCCTGGATGTGGCTGGACGTGGCCCTGGCGGCGCAGCGCACCGACAGCAGCCTTCAACAAGGCAAACTCGCAGCCATGCGCTACTTCTTTGTTTACGAACTGCCCAAGATCGACGCCTGGCTGGGCGTGGTGAGCACGCGCGAATCGGTGTGCCGCACGATGCAGGACGACTGGTTCTAGCCGTCCGTTCCGTCAATGAGATTGCAAAGAAATTGATGCATTCGTTCGTCAGGCTAGGCGCAAACCACAGCCATAGCTGCAGCTATGGCGCGGATTTGCAACGACGCATGGCGGACGAAGGCGCGATTTCACGTAATCGGTTTGGCGCAACGGACGACTAGGATGAAGCCCCCAAGCTCGCTGACGCTCGCTGCGGCCCAAGGGGGCGCTCAGTGCCTTCGGGCGGCCGCTACACACTGACATGGATGCCAAGTCCCTGGAGACCTGGAGCTGGGTGCTGATCTACGGCGGCCTGTTGCTGCTGAGCCTGGGCCTCTTTTTCATGCGCAGTTCGCTGGCCATGGGCTGGGGTCTGGTCATGACCGGCGTTGTGCTGGCTGCGGCCGGAGTGGTGCTGATCTTCAAGCGTGCCCAGTTGCCGGAAACCGATGACCAGAACATGCCCCCGCGCAAGGAATGAAATGCCTGTTGTCGACCTGTCCCGCCGCGCGCTGATGCTGGCCGCCGCTTCCCTGACCGCGGCTTGTGCCACCGGGTCCCGGCCCAGCGGCCAGGCGCTGCCGCCTATCGTCTTTGTGCATGGCAACGGCGACACCGCCGCCTTGTGGCTGACCACGATGTGGCGTTTTGAATCCAACGGCTGGCCGCGCGACCGCCTGCATGCCGTGCACATGCCCTACCCGCTGGCGCGCGACAGCGACGACCGGCCGCAGGCGGGGCGCACGTCCACCGCCGAGCAGCGGCAGATTCTGTCCGCCGAGGTGCAACGTGTGCTGGCCGCAACTGGCGCCCAGCAGGTGGTGCTGATGGCCAATTCGCGGGGTGGGTTTGCCGTGCGCAACTTCATTGCCAACGGCGGTGCGGCGCAGGTCTCGCATGCCATCCTGGGTGGCACGCCCAATCACGGTGTGCGTGCGGACGCCAGCAGCGGCCTGGGCAATGAGTTCAACGGCGCCGGCCCTTTTCTGCAGGCGCTGAACAACCAGGGCGCGCCGGGCGTCGAGATCACACCGGGCCCGGCCTGGATGACCGTGCGCTCCGACAACAACGACAAATTTGCGCAACCCGAAGGCACCTGGCTGGGCGCGCCCGGCAAGCCCACGGGCGTGACCTTCGATGGGCCCGAACTGCGCGGCGCCAAGAGTGTGGTGCTGCCCGGCATCGACCACCGAGAAACCTCGTTTGGCCCGCAGGCCTTTGCGGCCGCCTTCGAGTTCATCACCGGCCGCGCGCCGGCCACCACCGGCTTCACGCCCGAAGCTTCGGTGGTGCTGGACGGCCAGGTCAGCGGCCTGGGCCTGAACAACGACCTCAGCACCGGCAGTTTTGCCAGCAACCTGCCGCTGGCCGGCGCCACGGTGGAAATCTTCGCCGTCAACGCCGCCACCGGCGAACGTGTGGGTGACGCCCAGTGGCGTACCTCGGTGGGTGTGGATGGCCGCTGGGGGCCGTTCCCGGCCGACGGGCGCGCCAGCTATGAATTTGTCATCGGTGCACCCGGCTACGCCACCACGCACATCTACCGCCAGCCTTTTCCGCGTTCTTCGAACATCGTGCACCTGCGCGCCGACCGGCTGCTGACGGCCGACAAGACCGCCGGCAGCGTGCTCACCTTGACGCGGCCGCGCGGTCACTTCGGTCTGCCGCGCGACCAGGTGGTCTTTGATGGGCAAGACCCCGCACCCGGCATCCCGCGGGGTGTGGCCGGGCTGTCGGTGTCCAAGATCAAGCTGCCGCCGGGTCCGATACGGGCTGTGGCGGCTTCGTTCAACGGCCAGACCCTTGCCGCGCGCAACTGGCCGGCGGCCGACAACCATGTGGTGCTGCTTGAACTGCACTGAGCCAACTGCACTGAGCGGACTGCACGGCGCGAACTGCATGGCGCGGACTGCACGGAGCGGACTGCACGGCGCGGACTGCAATGAGCGAATCGTCCCCAATCGCATCCTGAGGAAACTGCCATGAGTACACCGGTACAGAAACTTTTTGACCTGAGCGGCCAGGTGGCGCTGGTCACCGGCGGCTCGCGCGGCCTGGGCCTGCAGATGGCCGAAGCCTTGGGCGAAGCCGGCGCCAAGGTCATGCTCACCAGCCGCAAGGCTGCTGACCTGGAAGCGGCTGCGGCCGACCTGGCGGCCAAGGGCATCGACGCCCGCTGGATTGCGGCCGACGCCAGCAAGCCCGACGACGTGAACCGTGTCGTGGCCGACACCATGCACCGGCTGGGCCGCATCGACATCCTCATCAACAACGCCGGTGCCACCTGGGGCGCACCGGCCGAGGACTATCCACTGGAAGCCTGGGACAAGGTGATGAACCTCAACATCCGCAGCCTGTTCTTGTTTGCGCAGGCTGCTGCCAAGGCCTGGATGATTCCGAACAAGGGCGGCCGCATCATCAACCTGGCCAGCATCGCGGGCCTGTCCGGCAGCCTGGACGTGCAGTTCATCGCCTACGGCACCAGCAAGGGCGCCGCGGTCAACTTCACGCGCACGCTGGCGGGTGAATGGGGCAAGTACGGCATCACCGTCAATGCGCTGGCACCGGGCTTCTTTCCCAGCAAGATGACCCAGGGTGTACTGGCGCACTTTGGCGCCGACAAGCTGGCCGCCAGCGCGCCGCTGAAGCGCCTGGGTGACGACGACGACCTGAAAGGCGCGGTGCTGCTGTTTGCCAGCGCTGCGGGCAAGCACATCACGGGGCAGATTCTGGCGGTGGACGGTGGTGTCAGCGCCGTGCATGGCGGGGGCTGAGCAGGCCATGAAACCCGGGCAGTTGAAGTTTCCGCTGCACATTCCCTTCGTCGAAGAACTGGGGCTGGAACTCTGGGCCTTTGGTGACGGCAAGGCCGAGTTGCGCGTCGACCTGGAAGACGCCCACCTCAACAGCTGGGAGGTGGCACACGGTGGCGTGTTGATGACGATGCTGGATGTGGCCATGGCGCACGCTGCGCGCAGCAAGAGTACCCATTCGCCCATCGACGCACCGGGTGTCGTGACGCTGGAAATGAAGACCACCTTCATGCGCCCCGGTCAGGGCATGCTGCGCGCCCTGGGCACCTTGCTGCACAGGACCACCACGCTGGCCTTCACCGAAGGCCGCGTGCTCAATGAAGACGGACAGCTGTGTGCACACGCCACGGCCACCTTCAAGTTCCTGCGTGCGTTGCCCACCCAGGGGCGGCGCGCGCAGGCGCTGCAACACCACAAGGAAGACAAACCATGAAACACCAACGCGTCGTGCTGGCCGCACGCCCCGAAGCCGAGGCCGGCCCCGAGCATTTTCGCCTTGAAACCGTGGACACACCGGCCGTTCCCGCCGGCCATGTGCTGGTGAAGGTGCACTACCTCAGTCTGGACCCTTACATGCGCATGCGCATGAACGACGCCAAGAGCTACGCCGCGCCGGTGAGCGTCGGCGAAGTGATGGTCGGCGGCACGGTGGGCGAAATTGTCGAATCCAGACAGGACGGCTTGGCGCCGGGTGACACCGTGGTCTGCATGGGCGGCTGGCAGGAGATGGCCGTGCTGGACGCTCGCCAGCCAGGCATGGTGCGCAAGGTGGATGCTTCGCGGGTCCCGCTGTCGGCTTTCCTGGGCGCGGTGGGCATGCCCGGGGTCACGGCGTGGGTGGGCCTGAACCACATCATCGAACCGAAAGCGGGCGAGACCGTCGTCGTCAGCGCAGCCAGTGGCGCGGTGGGCAGCGTCGTCGGGCAGCTGGCCAAGGCCAAGGGCTGCCGTGTCGTGGGCCTGGCCGGTGGCGCAGACAAGTGCAACTACGTGGTCAAGGACCTGGGCTTCGACGCGTGTATCGACTACCGCCAGTTCCCCGACTTCAAGTCGCTGGGTGCAGCGCTTGACGAAGCCGCGCCGCAGGGTGTGGATGGCAACTTCGAAAACGTCGGAGGCTTGATCCTGGACGTGGTGCTGTCGCGCATGAACGCCTTTGGTCGTGTGGCGCTGTGCGGCATGATTTCCGGCTACGACGGCCAGCCGCTGGCGATCAACAACGCGCGCTTGCTGCTGACGCAGCGGCTGAAGCTGCAGGGCTTCATCGTCAGCGAACACATGTCGCTGTGGCCGGCGGCGTTGAAGGAACTGGGCGCGGGCGTGGCTGGCGGGCAGATCAAGTTCCGCGAAAGCGTGGCGCAGGGCATCGCGTCTGCGCCCGATGCTTTCCTGGGTCTGCTGAAGGGCAAAAACTTCGGCAAGCAACTGGTGAAGCTGGTGTGAACTGGCTGTGGTGTCGCTTTGGCGAACTGGGCGTCGACAACCTTTACGACGCCTTGGCGTTGCGCTGCCGCGTGTTCATCCTGGAGCAAGGTGCGTACCTCGACCCCGATGGTGTCGATCGTCAGTCCTGGCACCTGTTGGGGCGCGACGAGGCCGACACGCTGCAGGCTTACCTGCGCGTGGTGGACCCGGGCGTGAAGTACAGCGAGCCATCGATCGGGCGTTTCATCACGTCACCTGAAGCACGCGGAAAGGGCATCGGCCGCAAGCTGTTTGCCGAAGGCGTGGGGCGCTGCGAGGCCGCCTGGCCGGGGCAGGGCATCCGCATCGGCGCGCAGGCGCATCTGGAACGGCTGTACGCCTCGTATGGCTTTGTGCGTGTGGGTGAGCCCTACCTCGAAGACAACATCCCGCACCTGGAGATGGTGAAGGCGGCATGACCATGCTCGCAGCCACGCACCAGGTCTTCAACCAGAGCCGCCCGTTTGAGGGCGTGAACCTGTTCGATGCCAACCGGCCGCTGCGGGACGCGCTGGCGCTGCATGCGCCGGGCCTGGACACATCGCGTCTGCAGGCCCTGGGCGCCGAAGCGGGCAGTGCCGACATGCAGGCCCACGCCCGGTTGGCCAACACGCACCCACCCGTGCTGCACACGCACGACCGCACAGGCCAGCGCATCGACGAAGTGGAGTTCCACCCCAGCTACCACGCGCTGATGAGCCGCGCGCTGCACCACGGCCTGCACGGCACACCGTGGACCGGTGAGCCGCTGTCGCACGTGGAGCGTGCTGCCGGTTTCATGTTGTTCACCGAAGCCGAACCGTCGGTGCTGTGCCCGGTGTCCATGAGCTACGCCGTCACACCCGCACTGCGTGCCAACCCGGCGCTGCACGCAGCCTGGCGGCCCAAGCTGGCGGCCACGGCCTACGACCCGCGTTTTGCGCCGATGCCGCACAAGTCGGCCGTCACCCTGGGCATGGGCATGACGGAAAAACAGGGCGGCTCCGACGTGCGCGCCAACACCACGCGTGCTGAACACGATGGCAGCGACGAATGGGGTGATCGCTACCGGCTGACGGGTCACAAGTGGTTCTTCTCTGCGCCGATGTGCGACGCCTTTCTGGTGCTGGCACAAACCGCAGCGGGCCTGAGCTGCTTTTTCCTGCCGCGCTGGTTGCCGGATGGTCACTTGAACAACATCCATATCCAGCGCCTCAAGCACAAGCTGGGCAATCACGCCAACGCCAGTTCTGAAGTGGAATTTCAGGGCGCTATCGCCTGGCGCGTGGGCGAAGAAGGCCGCGGCGTGGCGCAGATCCTGGCCATGGGCGCATTGACGCGGCTGGACTGCGCGCTGGGCACCGCCGGCCTGATGCGCCAGGCGCTGTCGCTGGCGCTGCACCACTGCGCACAACGCCAGGCCTTCGGCAAGCGCCTGATCGATCAGCCGTTGATGAAAAACGTGCTGGCCGACCTGGCGCTGGAAAGTGAAGCCGCCACCGCGCTGGCGCTTCGACTGGCCGTGGCAGTGAACCGCACCGAGCACGGCACGGACCCACACGAACAAGTCATGCGCCGCCTGCTCACGCCGATTGCCAAATTCTGGATCTGCAAGCGCGGCAGCGTCTTTGCGCAAGAGGCCATGGAATGCCTGGGCGGCAACGGTTACGTCGAAGCCGATGGGCAAGGCGTGATGGCGCGCATCTACCGCGAGATGCCGCTGAATAGCATCTGGGAAGGAGCGGCCAACATCATGGCGCTGGACCTGCTGCGCGCCGTTCGTGGCCAGGACGGCGGCGCCGATGTGGCCGCGGCCTTGAACCGTGAACTGGCGCCCAGCCGCGGCGCACATGCGGCGCTGGACCGCACGGCCGCCGCCGTGCTGCAGCAGATCGAACAGGCCGACACCGCCGAACCCCAAGCCCGCCGCCTGGCGCGCGACGTGGCCCTGCTGCTGCAGGCCGCGCTGCTTCATCGGCAAGCACCGGCAGCGGTGTTCTCTGCTTTCTGCGACAGCCGCCTGCACGCCGCTGCCGACGTGTTCGGCCTGCTGGGCGCAGGCCACGACCTGGACACGATCATTCAACGGGCCATGCCCTGGACCGCCTGAGAACGCCACCCATGAACTTCATCCTGCACCACTACGACGGTTCGCCGTTCTCTGAAAAGCTGCGCCTCATCTTCGGCTTCAAGGGCCTGAGCTGGGCCTCGGTGAAGATACCCGTCATCCTGCCCAAGCCCGATGTGGTGGCGCTGACTGGCGGTTACCGCAAGACACCCATCGTGCAGGTGGGCGCCGACGTGTACTGCGACACGTCGCTGATCGCCCGGCTGATCGACCACCACCAGCCCAAGCCCAGCCTGTACCCGGCCAGCGCGCCGCTGGCACCCATCGTGGCGCACTGGGCCGACAGCACGCTGTTCTGGACCGTGATCCCTTACGCGATGCAGCCGGCGGGCGTGACCCACATCTTCCAGGGTGTGCCGCCCGAGGTGCTGAAGGCCTTTGCCGCCGACAGGGCACCGTTCACCGCTGGCATGAAGCGGCAGACCCCGGCCGATGCCACCGCCAACCTGGGTGCCTGCGTTGCCGCGTTGGATGCCCAGTTGGCCGACGGCCGTGCCTGGTTGATGGGTGCAGACGCGTCGATCGCGGACTTTTCGGTCGCCCACTGTGCCTGGTGCGTGCGCCGCGCCGGACCGGTGGCCGACATCTTCAAGCCGCATGTGCACTTCAGCGCCTGGCTGGACCGTGTACTGGCCCTGGGCCACGGCACGGTGCAGAAGATGCACAGCGAAGAAGCGCTGGCCGTGGCGGCAGCCGCGACCGGCCACGCGCCTTGCCAGGTGTTGCCAGGCCTGGGCTTTGAAGCCGGCCAGGCCGTCACAGTCACGCCCACCGACTACGGCCAGGACCCGGTGGCGGGCGAGTTGGTAGGACTATCCAACGATGAAGTGGTGCTGCGTCGTGTCGACGCACGTGCCGGTGCTGTGCACGTGCACTTCCCACGCGCCGGCTTTCAGATCAAGCAGGAGCAGGCATGACCCACTTGAAAGGCGGCATCGCCGTCATCACCGGCGCGGCATCGGGCTTCGGCCTGGAGACCAGCCGCATCGCCGCGCGCATGGGCATGAAGCTCGTGATGGCCGATGTGCAGGCCGACGCACTGACCACCGCGCAGAAAGAAATCGAAGGCCTGGGTGCGCAGGTGCTGCCCTTCAGACTGGACGTGTCCAAGGCTGCCGAAGTCGAAGCGCTGGCTGCGGCCACGCTGCAGCGCTTCGGCACGCCCAACTTCGTCTTCAACAACGCGGGCGTGGCGGCCGGCGGCCTGATCTGGGAGAGCACGGCCCAGGACTGGGAATGGGTTATCGGTGTCAACCTGATGGGCGTGGCGCACGGCGTGCGGGTCTTCACGCCGCTGATGCTGGCAGCGGCAGAGAAAGACACCGCCTGGCGCGGCGACATCGTCAACACGGCCAGCATGGCGGGCCTGGTGAGCGGGCCCAACATGGGTGTCTACAACGTCAGCAAACACGCCGTGGTGACGCTGAGCGAGACGCTCTACCAAGACCTGGCGTTGGTGACCGAACAAGTTCACGCGCACGTGTTGTGCCCCTTCTTCGTGCCCACCGGCATCCACCTGAGTGATCGCAACCGCCCGGCCGACATGGCGGCTGCTGGGCCCACGCGCAGCCAGCTCATCGCGCGGGCGATGAGCGACAACGCCGTCAGCAAGGGCAAGGTCAGTGCAGAGCAGGTGGCGCAATGGGTCTTCGACGCCTGCGCAGAGCAGCGCTTCTACATCTTCAGCCACCCCAAGAGCCTGGCCAGCGTGCAGGTGCGGCTGGAGGACATCATGACGCCGCGCAACCCCAGTGACCCCTTTGCGGCCCGGCCCGATCTGGGCGCCAAGCTGCGCGCCGAACTGAAGGGCGGCTGAGCTTGCCCAGACCCGGCGCGACGGTGGCGCCGACAGTTCCGACGGCCTGGACGGCATCAACAATAGGGCCATGCGCCAGTTTCGGCCAGGTGATCATCGGCACCACGGTGCCGGCCGTGGCAGAGGCTGCCGCGATTCGCCGGTTCAGCAGGCCAGCGCCACCGCCTGCAGTGGCCGCTGGGTGGCGCCGTCGGTGACGACAAACACGACCCGGCGCGGGTGCTCAGGCACACCGCGGCTCACGGTGAGCTGGCTGCTGCCGCCCTGCGCCGCGACCCAGGCGGGCACGGGTTTGTACAAGCGCACGACGTGGTCGTGGCGCAGCGTTTCGCCCGCGTTTTCGCCGGCGCGCACCTGGCTGACGTGCTGGTCTTCGAGTACGGCCCAATAGCCGCCGAACGAACCACCGAGCGAGCCACCGGGCAAGCCTTTGTTGTCCGCCACCGCCGCCACGCGGGCCGTCACTTTGTCGCCCTCGCGTTCCAGGCTCAAGCTGACGGCCGACGGGCTGGCCGCTGGCAGCTTGGGCCACGACCGCCAGTCGCGCCCTGCGGCCACCACCTGTGGCGTGTAGACCTGCCGGCTGCCGGCCAGGCGCGCCAGTTCATGCTGCCGTGCTGTGATCTCGGGCGATGCAAAGCGGTCGGGCCAGCCCAGGCGGTCCCAGTAGTTGACGTGGAAGGCCAGGGCCAGCACGTCGGGTTGGCCTTTCAGCGTGGACAACCAGCGGTCGGCCGGCGGACAGGAACTGCAGCCTTCGCTGGTGTACAGCTCCACCACGGTGGGTGCGGTGGCCGTGCTGGTGGCGCGGCAGGTGGATGCCTGCGCTGACGCCGCCACCAGTGTGGCCACCGTCAGCGCGGTCAGGATCAGCGGCGTCTGTGTCTGCATGATGGGACCGTCTCGGTGAAGAGCAAGCCAGTCAGTCGCGTCAACGCTCAGCATCTTTCATTTTTGCTTCAATGGCTTGCCGGGTGGGCAGATCAAACCATCTGGTGCACCGCACGCGCCAGCAGCGCCAAGCCCGTGAAAGCCAGCAGAGCCAGCACCAGGCGCTTGAAAGCCTCCTGGCTGATGCCGGTATACAGCCGGGCGCCCAGCAGCACGGGCACCAGCAGCACTGCAGCCACTGCGCCCAGCTGCGGCACCATGGCCGTCTTGACGATGCCGGTGCCCACATAACTGACAAAAGTCACGGCCAGCATGACCAGATTGAAGTTCTGGATCACACCCCGCAGCGTGTCCTTGTCCCAGCCACGCAATGTGCACCACAGCGTGGGCAAAGGCCCCGTGAAGCCGCCGATGGCGCCCGCGATGCCGCCAGCCAGGCCGGCAACGGCATCCGCAGCGCGGCCGCCGCCGGTGATGTGCGGGATGCGATTGCTCAGCAGCATCACCGGGCACCAGATCGCCAGCAGCAGGCCCACGCCCAGCTGGAAGGTGGCGCTATCCAGACGCGGCAGCAGCCACACCCCCAGCGGCAGGCCGCACAAACCACCCGCCAGCAGCGGCCCCAGACGTGGCCATTGCAAGGGCCGGCGCTGCGTGACGAAAGCTACCATCTGGCCTGTGAGCGCGCCAAAAACCGACATCGGCGCCACCAGCTGCGGCGGCAGCCACCAGGCCCAGATGGACGTGGCCACCAGCCCGAAGGCAAA
>JBBRCN010000079.1:0-19507 GCA_038204775.1 Burkholderiales bacterium
CCCCGGACGTGGTGACGCTGGCGATGCTGCAGCTGGCCGGGGTCGGCGCGACCGACCACCTCATCGACCTCGGCTCGGGCGACGGCCGCATCGTGATCACCGCCGCCCAGCGCTTCGGGGCCAGCGGGCTGGGCGTGGAGATCGTTCCCGACCTGGTTCGCGAGAGCCGCGCGCATGCGGTGAAGGCCGGTGTGGCCGACCGGGTGCGATTTGCCGAGCAGGATCTTTTCAGCACCGATCTGTCGTCGGCGAGCGTCGTGACGATGTATCTGCTGCCTGAAGTCAACCTGCTGTTGCGCCCGCGCCTGCTGGCCCTGGCCGCCGGCACGCGGGTCGTCTCGCACGACTGGGACATGGGCGACTGGGCCAGCGACAGCCGGTTGACGCTGGACGTTCCGGAAAAGGCCATCGGCCGCGAGAAGCGCTCGACCGTGCACCTGTGGGTGGTGCCGGCGCGGCTGCACGGCGTCTGGGTCGCACCGGGCGGCCGGCTGCTGATCACGCAGCGTTTCCAGCGTGTATCGGCTACGCTGCTGGGCGATGCTTCGCCGACCCCGCTGGCGGTGTTCGACGGCCGCATCGAAGGCCCACGGCTGCGCGCCGAAGGCCGCCAAGACATGCGCGGCGAGTGGGCCACCGACGGCGGCGGCGAAACGCTGGTGCTGAGCGGCCTGCCGCCCACCGCGTCGGCCTTCGAGGGCCTGCGTTGGCGGCGTGCCGGCGCGCCAGGCGCCTGATCAGTCGGCTGGCTGTTCGCTGTCGTGCCAGGTGCCGGGCAGCGGACGCTTGCAGCCGCGCGCCCCTGCCCGCAGCAAGCCCGCCGCCGACTTGGCGCTTTCCCTGATGCACGGCCGGGTCGTCGCCCTATGCTCAGGCACAGGTTGCCGGCCGGGTCTGGGCGGCAAGGCCCTTCTTTCTCGAAGCACACCAACCGGAGACTCGTTTCATGGCCCTTCTCAAGCTCAAGGTCAACGGCCGGTCGGTCGAGCGCGAGGTCGCGCCGGCCACCCTGCTGGTTGAATTCATCCGCGAACACCTGCGCCTGACGGGCACCCACGTGGGCTGCGACACCGGCCAGTGCGGCGCCTGCACGGTGCACGTCGATGGCCAGGCGGTGAAGGCCTGTTCGATGCTGGCGATGCACGCCGCGGGCACCGAGTTGACGACGATCGAAGGCGTGGCCCACGCCGACGGCACGCTGCATCCGATGCAGGCCGCCTTCAACCAGTGCCACGGGCTGCAATGCGGCTTCTGCACGCCGGGCATGGTGATGAGCGCGATCGACCTCGTGCAGCACCACGACTGCAGCAGCGACGCCAAGGTCCGCGAAGGGCTGGAGGGCAATATGTGCCGCTGCACCGGCTACCACAACATCGTCAAGGCCGTCCGGGCGGGCGCCGCGCAGATGAGCCTGCCCGCCACGGGCGCCACCCCCTGAACGCACGGAAGGACCCGCACATGAACGCAAGACAAGGTTTCATCGGCCAGAGCGTCGTCCGTCGCGAGGACGCGCGCTTCCTGACCGGCCGCGGCCAATACACCGACGACATCACGCTGCACGGCCAGACCTACGCCTTCTTCCTGCGCAGCCCGCACGCCCATGCGCGCATCAAGTCGCTCGACACCACGGCCGCAGCCCAGGCACCCGGCGTGCTCGGCATCTTCACCGGCGAGCACTTCAAGGCCATCGGTGGCCTGCCCTGCGGCTGGCTGATCAACAACATCGACGGCACGCCGATGAAGGAGCCCAAGCACCCGGTGCTGGCCGACGGCAAGGTGCGCTACGTCGGTGACCGGGTGGCGCTGGTCGTCGCCGAGACGCTTGAGCAGGCGCGCGCCGCGGCGCAGCAGATCGACGTCGACTACGAGGTTCTGCCACCGGTGATCGACATCGGCGACATCACCGGCACCGGCGCGAACGTGCACGACGAAGCGCCGGGCAACAGCTGCTACACGTGGCAGATCGGCGATGCGGCCGGTGTCGACGCGGCCTTCGCGCAGGCCGCCCACGTCACGACACTGACCTTCCGCAACAACCGGCTGGCGCCGAATGCCATCGAGCCGCGCGCTGCCAACGCCAGCTGGAACCCGAGCGACGACAGCTACACGCTGTATGTCGCCAACCAGAACCCGCACGTCGAACGGCTTTTGATGTGCGCCTTCGTGCTCGGCATCCCCGAGCACAAGATGCGTGTCGTGGCACCCGACGTGGGCGGCGGTTTCGGCAGCAAGATCTACCTGTACGGCGAAGAAACCGCGATGGTGTATGCGAGTAAAACCATCAGGCGCCCCATCAAGTGGACCTGCGATCGAAGCGAAGCCTTCCTGTCCGACGCCCACGGCCGCGACCATGTCAGCACGGCCAAGCTGGCGCTGGACAAGGACGGGCGCTTCCTGGCGCTGCGGGCCGACACCACGGCCAACATCGGCGCCTACCTGTCCACATTTGCATCGTGCGTGCCCACCATCCTGCACGCCACGCTGCTGGCCGGCCAGTACAAGACGCCCAAGATCTACTGCGAAGTGACGGCGGTGTTCACCAACACCGCACCGGTGGACGCCTACCGTGGCGCCGGCCGGCCCGAGGCCACCTACCTGGTGGAACGCATCGTCGAAACCGCGGCGCACGAACTGGGCATCGACCCGGCCGAGATCCGCCGCCGCAACTTCATCACCGAGTTTCCGTACGCCAGCCCGGTGGGCCTGACGTACGACATCGGTGACTACGACGCCACCATGCGGCGTGCCATCGAGCTGGCCGACGTGGCCGGTTTCCCGGCCCGCCGCGCGGCATCCGAGGCCAAGGGCCTGAAGCGCGGCCTGGGCTACAGCGCCTACATCGAGGCCTGCGGCATCGCGCCGTCTTCGGTGGCCGGCGCCCTGGGCGCACGGGCTGGCCTGTTTGAAGCCGGCGAAGTGCGTGTGCACCCCACCGGCAAGGTCACCATCTTCACCGGCAGCCACAGCCACGGCCAGGGGCACGAGACCACCTTCGCGCAGGTCGTGGCCGACAAGCTGGGTGTGCCGATGGACGACATCAGCATCGAACACGGCGACACCGGCAAGGTGCTGTTCGGCATGGGCACCTACGGCAGCCGCAGCCTGGCGGTGGGCGGCACGGCCATCGTCAAGGCAGTGGACAAGATCATCGCCAAGGGCAAGAAGATCGCGGCCCATCTGATGGAAGCCGCCGACAGCGACGTCATCTACGAAGGGGGCGAATTCAAGGTGGCGGGCACCGACAAGAAGGTGCCGTTTGCCTCGGTTGCGCTGACGGCCTACGTGCCGCACAACTTCCCGCACGACAAGCTGGAGCCGGGCCTGAACGAAAACGCCTTCTACGACCCCAGCAACTTCACCTACCCCGCCGGCAGTTACATCTGCGAAGTCGAGATCGACCCCGCCACCGGCAAGACACGCATCGAACGCATGACCGCCTGCGACGACTTCGGCAACATCGTCAACCCGATGATCGTCGACGGCCAGGTGCACGGCGGCCTGGCGCAGGGCATCGGCCAGGCGATGATGGAACACGGCGTGTACGACACCGAGACCGGCCAGCTGCTCACCGGCAGCTACATGGACTACGCCATGCCACGCGCCGACGACCTGCCCAGCTTCACGGTGGAAACGGCCAAGGGCACGCCCTGCACGCACAATCCGCTGGGGGTGAAGGGCTGCGGCGAGGCCGGGGCCATCGGTTCGCCGCCGGCCGTCATCAACGCCATCTGCCACGCGCTGGGCATCAAGGACATGCCCATGCCCGCCACGCCGTTTGCGGTGTGGACCGCAGCCCGGTCCGCATCGACGGCCGCCCGTTGAACCCCGCCAGGAGACAAGCACCATGCAAGCTTTCAACTACCACAACCCCTCCTCGCTGGCCTCGGCCGCTGACGCCATCAAGACCGATGGCGTCAAGCTGCTGGCCGGTGGCCAGTCGCTGCTGGCGTCCATGAAGATGGGCCTGTCGGCGCCTGACGCCCTGGTCGACCTGGGCGGCGTGGCCGAACTGCGCGGCATCACCGTCAGCGGTGGCACCGTGAAAATCGGCGCCATGACCACCCACGCCGAGGTGGCCGCCCATGCCGACGTGGCCAAGGCCATCCCGGCGCTGGCCGACCTGGCCGGCAACATCGGCGACCGCCAGGTGCGCAACCGCGGCACCCTGGGTGGCAGCCTGGCCAACAACGACCCCGCCGCCTGCTACCCCGCCGCCGTGCTGGGCCTTGGCGCCACCATCCACACCCTCTCGTCGAATGGTCCGCGCACCATCGCCGCCGACAGCTTTTTCAAGGGCCTGTACGAAACGGCGCTGGCCGAGGGCGAAGTCATCACGGCCGTCAGCTTTCCGGTGCCTGAGAAGGCGGCGTGGCAGAAGTTCAAGCAGCCGGCCTCGCGCTTTTCGCTGGTGGGGGTGTTTGTCAGCAAGGGCCCGCAAGGTGTGCGCGTGGCGGTCACCGGCGCTGGCGCCAGCGTGTTCCGCGCTTCGGGGCTGGAAGCCAAGCTGGCGGCGTCCTGGGGCGCTGACGCGCTGAACGGCGCCACCGTCAGCGCCGATGGCTTGAACACCGACCTGCACGGCAGCGCCGAGTACCGCGCGGCGCTGATCCCGGTGCTGGCTGCACGCGCGGTGGCCGCGAGCTAAAGAGCACAGAGCAGAAAGCCACGGGCCATGACGGAAGGGCTGCCGACCAGCATCGAAGACACACAACAGCGCCTGTTGGGGCTGGACTACGTCGCCGACCGGCAGCTGTCCACCACCGTCTTCCTGGCGCTGCGCCTGCAGCGCCCGCTGTTCCTGGAAGGCGAGCCCGGCACCGGCAAGACCGAGATCGCCAAGACACTGGCCACGATGCTGGGCCGGCCGCTCATCCGCCTGCAATGCCACGAAGGGCTGGACCTGGCGGGTGCGGCCTACGAATGGAACTACGCGCGGCAGATGATGGAAATCCGCCTTGCCGAAGCCCGTGGCGCGACACAGGGGGAAGCCGGTGCGGCGCTGGCCAAAGACCTGTTCAGTGAGCGCTTCCTCACACGTCGCGCCTTGCTGCGTGCCATCGACCCGGCCGAACCCGTGCCGCCGGTGTTGCTGATCGACGAGCTGGACCGCGCCGACGAACCCTTCGAGGCCTTCTTGCTCGAGGTGCTGTCCGACTACCAGATCACCGTGCCCGAACTCGGCACCGTGAAGGCGCTGGTGCCGCCCGTGGTAGTGCTGACGAGCAACCGCACCCGCGAGATTCACGACGCCGTGAAGCGCCGCTGCCTGTACCACTGGGTGGATTTTCCCGACGCGGCGCGCGAACTGCAGATCCTGCAACGCCGTGTGCCCGGCGCCAGCGCCGCGCTGGCCGCGCAGGTGGTGGCCTTCGTGCAGAAGCTGCGCTCGGTGGAGATGTACAAACAACCCGGCATCGCCGAAACCATCGAGTGGGCGCGTGCGCTGATGGAGCTGGACACCGTGGTGCTGGACCCGGTGGTGCTGAACAACACGTTGGGCGTGTTGCTGAAGTACCAGGACGACATCGCGCGCATGCAGGGTGGCGAGGCCGCGCGGCTGCTGGAAGACCTGCGGCGGCAAGCCGCACCGGCCTGAGCCACAGCGCCAAGAGCGACTGAGCCCCGGTCAACCATGATCCCCGCCCGCCAGACGCCGGGCCGACTGGCCGACAACGTCATGCACTTCGCGCGTGTGCTGCGCGACGCCGGCATGCCGGTGGGCACCGACCGCATCGCTTTGAGCCTGCAGGCGCTGCAGGTGGCCGGGCTCGAAGCCAAGCGCGACCTGCACGCCACGCTGCGCGCCTGCATGCTGGACCGCATCGAACACCGCGAGCTCTTCGACCAGGCCTTCGAGCTCTTCTGGCGCGACCCCGACCTGATGGGCCGCATGCGCGCCATGATGCTGCCCAAGGTGCAGCTGAAAAAGGGCGACGTGCCGCCGCCGCCCGAAAACCGGCGCCTGGGCCAGGCCCTGTTCCCGCACCAGCCCGACGCACCACCGCCGCCCGAGCACGAAGAAACACAGATCCACGCCGAGCTGACCTGGAACGATCGCGAGGTACTGCAAAAGGCCGATTTCGACACCATGTCCACCGACGAATGGCACCAGGCGCGCCGCCTGCTGGCACGCATGAAGCTGGTCTTCGAGCCGCTGCCCACGCGCCGCACACAGCCCAGCGCCCACGGCGGCCGGCCCGACTGGCGCGCCACGCTGGCGGCCATGGGCCGGCAAGGCGGCCAGGTGTGGGACATGCGCTGGCGCAAGCCGCGCATGCAGCCGGCGCCGCTGGTGGTGCTGGCCGACATCTCGGGCAGCATGAGCCGCTACTCGCGCATGCTGCTGCACTTTGCCCACACGCTGGGTCATGCCGATGCGCATGTCGAAAGTTTTGTCTTCGGCACCCGCTTGACCCGAACCACGCGCCTGCTGAAAAGCCGCGACCCCGATGTGGCCGTGGCGCAGGTGGTGCGCACGGTGCAGGACTGGTCGGGCGGCACGCGCATCTCACAATGCCTGCACGATTTCAACCGCCAATGGGCGCGGCGTGTGTTGTCGAGCAAGGCCACGGTGCTGCTCATCAGCGACGGCCTGGAACACGGCCAGACCGACGCGCTGGCCTTCGAGATGGAACGCCTGCACAAAAGCTGCCGCCGCCTTTTGTGGCTGAACCCACTGTTGCGCTTCGACGCCTTCGAGCCGCGTGCCGGCGGCATCAAGGCCATGCTTCCGCACACCGACGCCTTCCTGCCCGCGCACAACCTGCAAAGCCTGGCTGAACTGGCCGAGCTGCTGGCGCAGCCCCCGATCCCTTCCCAGCAGTTGAAGGGCCGTGCCGCCAAGCTGGCGCACTGAATCCGATTCCCCTTTTACAAGCCCCCATGCAACTCACCAGTCAACAGACCCTCCCTGTCGGCCAGGCCCAAGCCTGGGAAGCCCTGAACGACATCTCTTTGCTGCAGCAGGCCATTCCCGGCTGCGAAGCCATCACGCCCACCGGCGAGAACCAGTACGCGGTTACCGTCACTGCCGCCATCGGCCCGGTGAAGGCCAAGTTCAAGGGCAAGCTGCAGCTGGAAAACCTGCAGCCGCCCAACAGTTACACGCTGCGCTTCGAAGGCCAGGGCGGCGCGGCTGGCCACGGCAAGGGCCACGCCGACATCAAGCTCGAAAGTGCCGGCGCGCATGAAACCGTGCTGCACTACAACGCCCAGGCCAGCGTGGGCGGCAAGATCGCGCAGATCGGTTCGCGCCTGGTGGACATGGCGGCGCAGAAGATGGCCACCGAATTCTTCGAGGCCTTCAACCAGGCGCTGCAGCAGAAATACGGCGTGGTGGCCGAACCCGAACCGGCCGCGCCAGCAGCACCCCCTGCTGGCCTGCTGGGCCGGCTGGTCGCCTGGCTCAAGGGCTTGTTCGGCCGCTGAAGGCCAGCGGCTGCCCCTATGCTGGCGCCATGAACGACGGACAACTGCTGCGCTACTCGCGCCATCTGTTGCTGGACGAGATCGGCATCGAAGGCCAGGCGCGGCTGCTGGCGGCGCACGCGATCATCATCGGCGCCGGCGGCCTGGGCTCACCGGTGGCGCTGTACCTGGCCACGGCGGGTGTCGGCCGGCTGACCGTGATCGACCACGACACGGTGGACCTGACCAACCTGCAGCGGCAGATTGCCCACAACCTGTCGCGTGTGGGCCAACCCAAGGCGGAGTCGGTGCGCGCCAGCGTCGCCGCCATCAACCCGGACGTGCAGTTGCGGGCCATCGTCGAGCGAGCCGACGCCGCGCTGCTGGACGAACTGCTGCCCCAGGCGCAAGTGGTGCTGGACTGCAGCGACAACTTCGCCACGCGACACGCCGTCAACGCGGCCTGCGTGAAACACGGCGTGCCACTGGTGTCGGGCGCGGCCATCGGCTTCGACGGCCAGGTGTCGGTGTACGACTCGCGGCCATCGGCCACCGGCGCGGGCCCCTGTTATGCCTGCCTCTTTCCACCCGGCGACAACTTCGAAGAAGTGGCCTGCGCCACCATGGGCGTGTTTGCGCCGCTGGTGGGCATCATCGGCACCGTGCAGGCGGCCGAGGCGTTGAAGCTGCTGGCCGGCGTGGGCACACCGCTGACGGGCCGGCTGCTGATGCTGGACGCGCGCAGCATGCGCTGGGACGAGATGCAGCTGGTGCGCCAGCCGCACTGCCCGGTCTGTGGCCTCGGGGCTGCCGGCCTTCGTTGAGCGCAGTCGGAGCCTGTGTTCAAAGCACCGCAACGCCGATTTCACCGTCTGGCCTTAACTTCACTTCCTTTGCCGAATGACCGGAGACCCCATGACCAAGCTCTACTACAGCCCGGGCGCCTGCTCGCTCAGCCCGCACATCGCCTTGCGCGAGGCCGGCCTGCCATTTGACCTGGTGCTGGCCAGCACAAAAACCAAGAAGCTGGCCGACGGCACCGACTACCTCACCATCAACCCCAAGGGCCAGGTACCGCTGCTCGAGCTGGACGACGGTCAACGCCTGAGCGAAGGCCCGGCCATCGTGCAGTACATCGCCGACCAGGCACCAGCCTCGCAGCTGGCCCCTGCCGCCGGCACGATGGCACGCTACCGCCTGATGGAGTGGCTGAACTTCATCACCAGCGAACTGCACAAGGGCTTCTCGCCGCTGTTCAACCCGGCCGCGCCGGACGAGGCCAAGACGCAGGCGCGTGCCAAGCTGAGCGAACGTCTGGGCTGGGTGGACACGCAGCTGGAAGGCAAGACCTACCTGATGGGCGACACCTTCACGGTGGCCGACGGCTACCTGTTCACCGTGGCCGGTTGGGGCAAGCACGTGGGCCTGGACATCGCGCCGATGAAGCACCTGTCGGCCTACATGGCACGGGTCGCGGCACGGCCGGCGGTGCAGGCAGCGCTGAAGGCCGAAGGACTTCTGAAGTAGGCCTCAGGCCAGGTGCGCGGCGGCAAGAAGCTCGCGTGTGTAGGGCTGCTGCGGCGCCGAGAACAGCGCTTCGGATTCACCCGCTTCCACCACGTCGCCGTTTTTCATGACCATCACGCGGTGCGACATGGCGCGCACCACGGCCAGGTCGTGGCTGATGAAGACGTAACTCATGCCGTAGCGTTTTTGCAGGTCGCCCAGCAGGCGCAGCACCTGCTGCTGCACCGACACGTCCAGCGCCGACGTGGGTTCGTCCAGCACCAGCACCTCGGGCCGCAGCACCACGGTTCGCGCGATGGCAATGCGCTGGCGCTGGCCGCCGCTGAATTCATGCGGATACCGCTGCAGCACACCGCTCACGCCATGGCGGTCTGACAGGCCCACTTCGTCCAGCATCTCCAGCACACGTTTCTCGCGCGCGGCCTTGTCCAGTTCGGGCTGGTGCAGCGCCAGGCCTTCACCCACGATCTGGCCGATGGTCATGCGCGGCGACAGCGATGCAAAGGGGTCCTGAAACACCACCTGCATGCGCTTGCGCATGGCACGCAGGTGCGCGCGGTCGGCGTTGTCGATGCGCTCGCCGCCCATGGTCACCGAACCCGAAGACAAACTTTGCAGCGCCAAAAGCGCCATGCCCAGCGTGGTCTTGCCCGAGCCCGATTCACCCACGATGCCCAGCGTCTCGCCGCGCCGCAGCTCCAGCGTCGCGCCCTTCACGGCCTGGAATTGGCGCTTGCCGAACCAGCCCTCGCTGAAGGAAAAACTCACCGCCACCCCGTCGCCTTGCACCAGCACCGGCGCGTCGGCACTCACCGCCTGCACCACACGTTCGGGGCGGCTGGCCAGCAGCTTCTTGGTGTAGGCATGTTGCGGGTTGCCGAAGACAGTGACCGTGTCACCCAGCTCCACCAGCTTGCCACGTTCCATCACGCCCACGCGGTGGGTGAAACGGCGCACCAGGTTCAGGTCGTGGGTGATGAACAGCAACGCCATGCCCATGTCGGCCTGCAGTTCGTCCAGCAGTGCCAGTATCTGGGCCTGGATGGTGACGTCCAAGGCCGTGGTGGGTTCATCACAGATCAACAGGCGCGGTTTGCAGGCCAGCGCCATGGCGATCATCGCGCGCTGGCGCTGGCCGCCCGACAGCTGGTGCGGGTAGACGTCCACCCGTTTGTCGGGCTCGGGGATGCCGGTGCGCGCCAGCAGTTCGACGGCCCGCGCACGGGCCGCCTGCTTGGGCAGGTTTTCGTGCAGCTGCAGCACTTCGCCGATCTGGTTGCCGACGGTGTACAGCGGGTTCAGGGCCGTCATCGGCTCTTGAAAGATCATGCCGATCCGGCTGCCGCGGATGCTGCGCATCTGGCGGTCGGTCTTGGCCACCAGGTCTTCACCCTCGAAGCGGATGGCGCCCGTGGTGACGGCCGCATCCACCAGGCGCAGCACGCTCAGCGCAGTGATGCTTTTGCCCGACCCCGATTCACCCACCAGCGCAAACTTCTCGCCCGCGGCGATGGCAAAGGACACATCGCTGACCACCGTGCTGGCGCCAAAGCGCACACTGAGGTGGTCCACTTCAAGCAGAGGCTGGCTCATGGTCACGATTTCCTCGTGTCGAAAGCGTCGCGCAGCGCGTCGCCGATGAAGGTGAGCAGCAGCATCGTCAGCACCAGAAGCAAGAAGGTGGGCACGATGATCCACCAGGCGTCGAGCTGGTTCTTGCCCTGCTTGAGCAATTCACCCAGCGAGGGCACCGTGCTGGGCACACCCAGGCCCAGGAAGTCCAGCGAGGTCAGCACCAGGATGGCGCCGCTCATGCGGAAGGGCAGGAAGGTGATCACCGGCGTGAGCGAATTGGGCAGCACGTGGCGCACGATGATCTGCGTGTTGCTCAAACCCAGCGCTCGCGCCGACTTCACGTATTCCAGCCCGCGGTTGCGCAGGAACTCGGCGCGCACGTAGTCGGACAGGCCCATCCAGCCCCACAGGCTGAGCAGGATGAGCAGCAGCAGCAGCGAGGGCTCGAAGATGGACGCAAAGATGATCAGCAGGTAGAGCTCGGGCACCGAGCCCCAGATCTCGATGAAGCGCTGCAGCACCAGATCGACCTTGCCGCCGAAGTAACCCTGCACCGCACCCGCGGCAATGCCGATCAGCGTGCCGGTGAGCGTCAGCGCCAACGCAAACCAGATGCTGACGCGAAAGCCGTACAGCAGTCGCGCCACCATGTCGCGCCCGTTGCCTTCGGTGCCCACCCAGTTGCTGGCGCTGGGTTCGGCTGGCGGCAGTGCCTTGTTGAAGTAGTCGGTGGAATTGGCCGAATGCGGGTTCAGCGTGATCAGCGCCCAGTTGCCGGGCTTGGCCAGCAAGTCGGTGATGAAAGGATCCTTCCAGTCGGCCGGGGTGCCGAAGTCGCCGCCCAGCGCACTCTCGTTGGGGTTGTTGAACATCGGCGCATACCACTGGCCGTTGATCTTGGCCACGATGGGACGGTCGTTGCTGATCAGCTCGGCAAAGGTGGCCGCCACCAGCATCACCAAGAAGACCCACAGCGAAACGTAGCCCACCTTGTTGCGCCGAAAGCGCGCCCAGGCGCGCTGGTTGGGCGACAGCGGCTTGGCCGCTGTCGGTGCCGGCACATCGGTATTCAGGACATCGCCCGTGGGCGTCAGGACGGAACTCATGCGGGGGCTCCCTACTTGGCCACGCTGGCAAACTGCACACGCGGGTCAACCACCACGTACAGCAGATCGGAAACGAGCTTGACCACCAGCGCGATCAGGGTGAACAAGTACAGCGAGCCCAGCACCACCGGGTAGTCGCGCCGCACCACGCTTTCATAGGCCAGCAGGCCCAGCCCGTCCAGCGAAAACAGGGTCTCGATCAGCAGCGCACCGGTGAAGAACGCGCCCACCACCGCAGCCGGAAAGCCGGTGACCAACGGGATCAGCGCGTTGCGGAAGATGTGTTTGTAGAGCACCCGCTCCTGGCTCAGGCCCTTGGCCCGCGCCACCAGCACGTACTGCTTGCGGATCTCTTCGACGAAGGTGTTCTTGGTCAGCATGGTCAAGGTGGCAAAGCTGCCGATCACCAGACAGGTCAGCGGCAAGGCCAGGTGCCAGAAGTAGTCGGCGATGCGCGCCGGCCACGACAGCTCTTCCCAGTTGTCGCTGGTCAGGCCGCGCAGGGGAAACCAGTCGTAGTAGGTGCCGCCGGCAAACAGCACGATGAGCAGCAGGCCCAGCACGAAGCCCGGAATGGCGTAACCCAGCAGCACAAAGAGCGTGGTCACGGTGTCGAAGCGCGAACCTTCGCGCACGGCCTTGGTGATGCCCAGCGGAATGGAAATCGCATAGGCGATGAGAAAGCTCCACAAACCCAGCGAGATGGAGACCGGCAGCTTTTCCTTGATCAGCTGCCAGACCTCTTTGTTCTGCAGGAAGCTCTTGCCCAGGTCAAAACGGGCGTAGCTGGCCAGCATCTCGAAGTAGCGCACATGCGCCGGCTTGTCGAAGCCGTACATCTTCTTCAGTTCTTCGAGTTGTTTTTTGTCGATGTCGCGGCCGGCCTTGTAGCCCCCGCCGCCACCTTCACCACCGCCGCGTTGTGAGGCTTGCGCCTCGGCCATGATCTGCTCCACCGGGCCGCCAGGCACAAACTGCATGACGATGAAAGTGATGGTCAGCGCGCCCAGCAGCGTGGGCACCATGAGCAGGATGCGCTTGAGGATGTAGGCCAGCATTCAGCGCTTCCCTTCCGCGGTCTTCACGGCGTTTTTGCCCAGGCTCTTGTCCCACCAGGTCCACAGCGGCCAGGGGCCGAATTCGTTGATGGCGGTGAAGTAGGTGTCGGCGTTGAAGTACAGCGCCTGCACCTTGGGAATGCCGAACTTGTCCCAGTACGAGATGTTCTCGACATTCAGGAAAAGGTCGGGAATCTGGAAGAAGCTCCAGGTGACGATGCGGTCCAGCGCTCGGCAGGCATCCTGCAGCTGCTCCATGGTCTGCGCCCGGCCCACGGCTTCGATCACCGAGTCCACGGCCTTGCTTTTGACGCCGCGGAAGTTGCTGTTGCCGGGCTCGTCGAAAGACTTCGAACCCAGGATGGCCTGCAAGGTGCCGGCATCGGGGATCGTGAAGTCGCCACCGGCCAGCGCGACCATGTCGTAGTCGTACTTCTGCAGCCGCGTGCGATACAGCGCGAAGTCGACCACCCGTTCCTTCAAGGTGATGCCCAGCTTCTTGAGCAGGTTGATCCAGTCGTTGTTGCTTCCTTCGCGCGGCATCAGGTACTCAAACTCGAAGGGCTCGTTCTTGGCGTTGCGCAACACGCCGCTGCCATCGAGCTTCCAGCCCGCTTCTTCCAGCAAGGCCCGCGCCTTTAGCAGGTTGGCGCGCAGCGCGCCCGGCGAACTGTCGTTGCGCGGCGCCGTGTAGGCAGGGCCAAACACCCGCGGCGGCAACTGGGCGCGGAAAGGCTCCAGCAGCTTCAGCTCACCCGGCCCGGGCATGGCGTCGGCAGCAAAGATGCTGTTGTTGAACAGGCTGTTGGCGCGCCTGAACAGCCCCGTCTTGTTGACGTTCTCGAAGTCGTAGGTGTAGACCAGCGCTTCGCGCACCCGCATGTCCTGGAAGATCGGCCGGCGCATGTTGATGGCGTAGATCTGCATCAGCTGGCCGTAGCCGGTAACCAGCGACTGCTTCAGGATGCGCTTGTCGTCCCACTTCACCCCCTTGTGCTGGCGCACCCAGGAACGGGCACCGTATTCTTTGAGCATGTCGAATTCGCCGGCCTTGAAGGCCTCGCGCGACACCGCCTGATCGGTGTAGTTGCGGTAGATCACGCGATCGAAGTTGAAGTGACCGCGCCGCACCGACAAGTTGGCAGCCCAGTAGTTGGGGTTGCGCTCGAACTCGATGCGCCGCGGCATGTCCACTTTGGCAATCACGTAGGGGCCGGCGGCGATGGGGTAGTCGGTGACCACCTCGTCCAGCTTCTTGCCGTCGCCCCACTTGCGGCTGAAGACCGGAATGGTGCCGGCCACGAAGACCTGGTCGCGTGTCTTTTCGCGCAGATCGAAGCGCACCGTGCGCGCGTCCAGCGCTTCGGCGCGGGCAATGCCCGACAAGACGGTCTGGTAGGTGGGCGATGCACCTTTGCCCGACAGCGCCTGGAAACTGTGCACCACGTCGGCGGCCAGCACCGGGTCGCCGTTGGAGAACTTGGCTTCAGGTCGGATGCGGAAGCTGACCGATGAAAAGTCAGGCGCCACCAGAATGGCCTCGGCCAGCAGCGCGTACATCGTGGAAGGTTCGTCGGCGGCCAGGTGCGCCAGACCTTCGAACATCCAGGTCAGCACGCCGGCTGGTGCATTGCCGCGGGTGGTGAAGGGGTTGTACTTGTCGAAACTGGTGCGGCGGTCTGGGTTGCGAAGCCGCAGCGTGCCCCCGCGCGGGGCGTCGGGGTTGACGTAGCCGAAGTGGGTGTACTCGGGGCCGTACTTGGGTGTTCCGTATTGGGCAAAGGCGTGCACCCAGCGGCCGGTGGTGTCCTGGCCGGCGTCGGCTGGCGCCGAGGGAGCCGTGCCTGCCGCAGGCACGGCCGGCGCGGTGGCTGCGTAGGCCACACCGGCCCACGGTGTTGCCGCCAGCACAGTGGCAAGCCGGCGTCTCGCGCGGCCCAGATCGTCGAGTGGCTTCATGTTCGGGTGATGTCTGGAATGGCGAGCAGCAAAAGCAGCAACGGAGCAGCAAAAATCAGACCGCGGACTTGGCTGCCGGCTTGAGCAAACCTTCGCAGGTGGCCCGCTGGCTGCCAGCCGCATCCACCTTGGGGCACACCTGCTTCAGTTGCGCCTGCAGGCGGCGCAGGTTGGCGGCTTGTTTGCCGTCCTTGTTCCAGTCGGTGAGCTTGCTGCCCACCCGCTTGAGCGCACGCACGCTGCGGCCCTGGAAGGCGCCACTGTCGCGCGAGGCTTCGGTGAACAGCTGTGCGGCGGTCTTCTCGATGCGCTTGGCATCTTGCGGCGTCAGATCCACCAGCGCCGTGAAGTAGCTGGTGCCCCACTGCAGCCGCGTGGCTGGGCCGTCGCTTTTTTCCCAGGCCTTGGCAAACCACTGCAGGGCGTCGTCCTTGCGGCCCAGCTTGCGCGCGTTGCTGCCCAACTGGCTCATCAGGTAATAGGGCGAATGGCTCTTGGCCAGGTTGGACTTGAGCAGCGCATCGCTTTCGTCCCACAGGCCGGCACGTGCCAGCAGCGCGCCGCCATAGGTGATGACGGCCATGCGCTCGTAGCCGTCGGCGATCTCGCGGTCGGCGCGGGCCACGTGTTCGCGCACGTCCTTCAGCAGCGGCTCGGGCAGCTGCACCTGCACGGCGTCCTTGGGGCTGTCCAGGCGCGCCAGCAGCACCCGTGCGTAGAGCGCGCCCATGCGGTCGCTGCGCGACAGCGTGGCGTCGGCTTCCAGGCGCTTGAGCGCAGTTTCGAAAGACGCCATCAGCGCCGTGCGGCCAGCGCCGCCTTCGGGCTGCAACGTGCGCACGATGTCGTCGGCGCTGCCGGTGACCACGTCCATGTGGGTGCGCGACTGCGCCGGGTCGGCCAGCACACGTTGCACCCGTTCACGCAGTGCGTCGTCTGCCTTCACGCCCTGGCCGTCGTCGCTGGCGGCCAGCGCCTTGAGCCACAAGCGCGTGGTGGTTTCAGGGTCGGCGGCCGGGCTGGCCACGGCCAGTTGCACCAGCGTGCCGGGCACGTCGGCCTTGGGCAGCAGCTGTTGTTCGTCGGTGCCCCAGCTGTAGAAAGCCAGCATGCGCCAGTCGTTGGCCACCAGCGGCTTGCCGGCCAGCGCATCGGCCAGCACGGCCTTGACCGGGCGGCCACCGGCCAGCGCGCCTTGCAGCACGGCCATCACCTGCGGCGCATCCACCTCGCCCGGCAGGCGGGTGATTTCCTGGCCCTGCGGGTTGAACAGCACCATCGTCGGGTAGCCGCTGACCTTGAAGCGCGTGCCCAGCTTCTGCGCCGAAGGCCGGTCGCCGTCGACGTGCACGGCCACGAAGGAACGCGAGAGCGTTGCAAAGTCCTGCCGGTTGAACAGCGTGGCCTTGAGCTGGTTGCACGGCGGGCACCAGGTGGCGCCCCAGTACAGCAGCACCGGCTTGTTCTGCGCCTTGGCCTGGGTGAAGGCGCGGTCGACGTCGGCGTCGGCCGCAGCCGCCAGCCAGGCCACGTTCTTGGACGGCAGACCGGGCGCGGCGTGGCTGTGAAGGCTGACGAGCGACAGGGCACCAGCGGTCAGGCAGGCCAGCGCCAGACGGGCTGCGGCAAAGGTCGGCTTCATGGTCTTGACTCCGGGTGAGGCCCGCCCGGCAGCGGCGGGTGGCCGCGCGGTACAAGGCCGAACGAGGGGCAATTGTGCGCTGGCGCCCGATTCTTGGCAGCGCGGGGTTCCACCTTGGGCTGCCCCAGCTTCGCGCTGCACGCCAGGCCGCGCGCCCCCGACCCCGCAGATGCGGGGTCGGTCACGCAATTACCGCACGGCAGGCGGGTCTGCCCGCTTTCATGCGCGCGCCACGCCGGGACAATCTTCTAGCATCTTCGATTCCGTTGCAGTGCATGCGCGCCAGCGCGCCAGCCGCCAACAGCCCCCATTCAGAAAACGCCGCCCATGAATAGCGATCCTCGCGCCCGGCATCGCCCCAAGTGGTGCCGCCCGCTGGTGGCGGCAATCTTCAGCGCCAGCGTCTGCATGGCACTGGCAGCCGATCCGCGGGCCTCGCAGTTCTATGAAGACGCCCTCGTGCGTTTCGAAAAGCAGGATCACAAGGGCGCCATCATCCAGCTCAAGAACGCCATCAAGCTGGACCGCAACATGCTGCCCGTGCATGTGCTGCTGGGCCGCGCGCTGCTGGCCAACGGCGAGCTCAATGCCGCGGAAGCGGCCTTTGACGAGGCGCTGAAACTGGGCGTCAACCCGGCCGAGGTTGTGCTGCCGCTGGCCGAGGCCATGATTGCGCAAGGCAAACTTGGCCTGCTGCTGTCACAGCCACGTTTTGCGCACAGCGCGCTGCAGCCCGAGAGCCGGTCCAAGTTGCTGCTGATGAAAGCCGCCGCCGCCAGCGACGTGGGCAGCACACGCAATGCGCTGAAGTACCTGGAAGAAGCGCGCGCTCTCAACGCCAACAGCGCTGACAGCTGGGCCGCCGAGGTGCCCATCCGTGTGCGCGCCCGGCAGCTGCCGCAAGCCAAGGCCGCGGCCGACAAGGCCGTGGCGCTGGACGCGAAGTCCCCCACGGCGGCCTACCAGCAGGCCACAGTGGCCCACGTCACTGGCGAGCTGAAATCTGCGGTAGTGATGTACACCCGCACGCTGTCGCTGAAGCCCGACCACGTCGATGCCCTGGTCGCACGTGCGGGCCTGTACATCGACCTCCAACAGACCGCCGAAGCCGAAGCCGACGTGGCGGCCGCGCGCAAGTCCGACCCGAAAGACCCGCGCTCGGCGTACCTGGCCGCCTTGTTGGCAGAGCAAGCGGGCAAGCCGGCCGAGTCGCGGCAGGCCCTGGTCCTGGTCACCAACCTGCTGGACCCCTACCCGCTGGAGTACATCCGTTTCCGGCCCCAGGTGCTGATGCTGGGCGGCATGTCGCATTTCGCGCTGAATCAGTTTGAAAAAGCCAAGCCTTATCTTGAAATGGTGGTGCGCCAGGACGCCAACAGCCCGGTGTCCAAGTTGCTGGCCCGCATCTATCTGCGCGAGAACAAGGTCTCACAGGCAGTGGAATCGCTGGAAGCTTATCTGCGCGCCCACCCCGGCGACCGCCAGGCCACACTGCTGCTGGCCTCTTCGCAAATGGCCCTGGGCCGCCACGCACGCGCCGCGCAGCTGATGGAAGAGGCGCTGAAGAAGGGCGATGACCCGTCCGCCCGCGCTTTGTTGGGCATGAGCCTGGCCGGCAGCGGCCGGTTTGCGCCTGCGGCCGCTGAACTGGAAGCCACGCTGAAAAAAGACCCTGCCCAGGTGCAGGCCGGTGTCTCTTTGGTGGGCCTGTACATCGCCAGCGGCCAGGGCACCAAGGCCGCGCAAGTGGCCGAACGGCTGGTCAAACAACGCCCCAAGCACCCGGGCCTGACCAACCTGCTGGGCTCGGCCCTGGCCGCCAAGGGCGATGCCGCTGGCGCGCGCGTGGCCTTCGAGCAGGCCCTGAAGCTGGACCCCAAGTTCGACGAGCCCCAGCTCAACCTGGCCCGGCTGGACATCGACCAGCGCGCCTTTGATACGGCGCAGACCCGGCTCAATGCCCTGCTCACAAAGGACGAAAAAAACGTCGACGCGCTGATGGAAACGGCCCGTCTGTTTGGCTTCCGCGGTCAGCCTGAAGAAGCCCAGCGCTGGCTGCAGCGGGCAGACGACAACAGCGGCCAGCGCTTGCAGCCGGGCCTGCAGATGGTGGATTTCCAGCTGGCACGCGGCCGCCCTGACCTGGCACGAGAGGCCGTGCGGCGCCTGCAGAACAAGTCACCCGAAGCGCTGGCCGTGTTGCTGGCCGTGGCCCGTGTGCATCTGGCCAACGCCGAAGCAGCCGAAGCGCGGTCCACATTGACCCGCACTGCCACCCTGGTGGCCTTCGACCCGGCGGCGCTGAGCCAGATTGCCGAGCTGCAAGTGAGCGCCGGCAACGTGCCCGGTGCAGCCCACGCGCTGGACAAGGCGCTGAGCGCCAAGCCCGATCACCTGCGCGCGCGCGGCTTGCGGTCCAGCGTGTACCTGCTGCAGGATGATGCGGCCAAGGCCGAACAACTGGCCCGCAGTGTGCTGGCCAGCGACCCCAAGATCGGCCTCGGCCACGGCTTGATGGGTGACGTGGCGCGATCGCGCAATCAGATGCCGGCGGCCATCGAAGCCTACAAACGTGCCCATGAGCTGGATCGCAGCAGCAACAGCATGCTGCGCCTGTTTGGCCTGATGCAGACCACGCAGCGCCTGGCCGCCGTCGCACTGGCCGAACAGTGGCTGCGCGCCAACCCCACCGACCTGGGTGTGTGGCGCGCGCTGGGCGACACACAGGCACGCGCCGGCAACTGGCAGGCCGCGCGCAGCGCCTACGAAAGCCTGGTCAAGCTGACACCGCAGGACGCAGAAACGCTGAACAACCTGGCTGCCGTGCTGGTGACTCTGCGCGACCCGGGCGCCTCCAAAGTGGCTGACCAGGCCCTGACGCTGAAGCCGCAAGCGGCCCACATCGTCGGCACCGCCGGCTGGGCCGCCTTCCACGCGGGTCAGCCCGACCGCGCTTTGCAGTTGCTGCGCGACGCCCGGCTGCGCGACCCCAACAACGCCGGCACCCGCTACTTCCTGGGCGCCGTGCTGGCCCAGCAAGGGCGCAAGGCCGAAGCACGCGAAGAATTGCAGGCCGCCCTCAACAGCGGCGCCGGTTTTGTCTACGCCAAAGATGCAGACGCGCTGCTGAAGACCCTGAACTGAGGGGTGTCCGCTGCCGTCGGTGGCCTTTACACTGACCTCGTGAAACATTCCAGTCATGCCGCTAAGTGACTGAAAAATAAAGAGATTTA
>JBBRCN010000080.1:0-18912 GCA_038204775.1 Burkholderiales bacterium
GAGCGCGGGCGGCCGCCTCTGGGACTTGCGGTGCATCACCCGGCCGCTGCGCGTGGCGTTGAACTGGCATCGCGGCACACCAGCACGGGCACCGAGGCCGCGGTCACCAGGCCGGGCACGACACTGCCGGTGATCATGCGCATGAAAGCGTTGTGGCCCTCGTGCGCCACCACGATCAGGTCGCAGGACTGGTGCTGGGCCGACGCCGCCAGCGCGTGGCCGGACGTGCCGTCAGCCAGGCGCAGCGCCTGCGCCTTGACGCCTTGCGCCGCTGCCGCAGCCAGTGCCAGGGTCAACACCCGTTCGGCTTGCGCGTGCAGCGCCTGAAGCCAGGCGTCGCCCGACACGGCGGCCATGGCAGAACCGTCCACCACGGGTGCCATGTCGCGTGGGGTGGGGTGCACGAACAGCACCTCGGCACCATGCCAGCGCGCCAGCGCCAACCCTTCGTGCACCGCCGAACGGGCGGCCTCGCGGTCTTCGACCACCACCAGAATTCGCCGCAGTGGCGGCGGGAAACCGTCACTGGCTGGGGGCTCTGGCGCCCGGGGACCGGCGTCGATGATCAGCAGTGGCAAGGGTGACCGGGTGATGAGCCCCGGGATCAGGCTGCCGGTGATCAGGCGCATGACCGCATTGCGACCGTCGGCTGCTGCCACGATCAGGTTGCAGTGGCGTTTCTGCGCCGCTTCAAGGATGCAACCGGTGTCGTCTTCGCCCGCGCCGATGGCCGCGCGCGACATCACGCCTTGAGCCTCGGCTTCGCGCACCGCTGCGTCCAGCATCTTCACGGCCGCCTGCCGCGCCTGCTGATCAAATTCGTCCTTGGACATGGGCGAGATCAGCGGCGCATCGGCCACCGGCACCGGGTAGCGGGGCATGAGGCTGAAAAACACCAGTTCGCCTTCGTGCTGACGGGCCATGGCCAGGGCGCCAGTGCGGGCGGCTGCGCTGCCGTCGGCTTCCACAATGACCAGGATGCGCTTGAACATGCAGATCTCCGTGCGCGCGGTGTCGCCGCAGCCCCCCGACGGGCAGATGCCCTGAGGGGTGGACAATCATATAGAAGGCTATTCAAGTTTCGGCAATCGCAGTGGCGGTGGCACCCGCAGAGCCGATCAGGGAAGAAAAAAAACGGGGCCCATCGGGCCCCGCAAAGAACAAGTCGCTCCTGACGCACCCTGCACAAAAACTGACGTTCTGGCGCAGAGCACGAGGTCAGTATATCGTCACAAATATACTTGGCAAGCGCTGGAATTCGCGCTGGAACTCGCCCCACTGACAGCACGGGTGGCGCCCCGCGGGCTCCAGGCCGGCTTCAGGGCAACAGGTCGGCGACCTGGTCCCACACGTCAGCGGGCACACGGCCTTCGTGCCGCGCCGCGAGCCTGCCCTGGCGGTCAAAGACCAGGGTCACCGGCAGGCGGCCGCTGCCGCGCCAGTCCGCAGGCATTTGTACCTGGCCGTGCCAGAAGCTCCACATCGGCATTGCCTGCGGGCTGATCTGGCGCCGGGTGCGGTCGTAGCTTTCGGTGTCGGCGCTGCTGGCGTCCAGGCTCACCGTCAACAGGTCGAAGGGTTTGTCCTTCCAGCCCACGGCATTGGCGCGCAGCTCCGGCATCTTGCTCAGGCACACGGCGCAGTCCGTACGCCACAACACCACCATCTGCACACGACCCGGGCGGTTGGCGCTGGTGTAACTGCGGCCGTCCAGGGTGGTACCCGAGAAGGCGGCGGTCGAGACGCTGGCGGCCGTTGCGCTGGCGCACAGGCTGGCCAATGCCACGGTCAGCGTGCAGATCAGGGTCGCCGTTTTCCAATCGGGGCGCCAAGAGGTGCGCCAAGAGGTGCGCCAAGAGGTGCGCCAAGAGGTGCGCCAAGAGGTGCGCCAGCAGGTGTCCATGCCCAGCAGTCGGCCGGCGTACGGTTCTCTTACAGATACAGATGCGGGCCGTGACCGCACGGGTCCCTGCCCCGAGGCTTGGCGTCGTGCAGCGCTTCAGTGGCCGCTGAAGCGTGCCGGCCGTCGCTGCTCAAACGCAGCCAGGCCTTCTTTCAGGTCGGCACTCTGTGCACACAAAGACTCGCGCTCGCGCAAGATGTGGGTTTCGGCGTCGCCACGCGCCAGGTCGTTGAGCGACTGCTTCATGCCCCGCAGGGCCAGCGGTGCCCCGTCCAGCAGCGGTTGTGCCCAGGCTTGCACGGTGGTGTCCAGCTCATCGGCAGCAGCCAAAGCATCCAGGTAGCCGATGCGCAGCAGCTCTTGGTCAGGCACCGTCTGCGCCAGCAGAAACAGGCGCTTGGCCGTGGCCAGGCCCAGGCGGGTGACGAAGCGCTGCAGGCCGCTGGGGTAGTAGTGCAGGCCCAGCCGCGCGGCCGGCATGCGCAGTTCCATGCCCACCACGCCGATGCGAAAGTCGCAGGCCAATGCCAAGTCGGTGGCGCCACCGAAGACACCACCGTTGAGGCGCGCAATCGTGGGCACAGGCAGCGCTTCCAGTGCAGCCACGGCGCGCTCAAAGAGTTTCGGGTCGCTGCCGGTGGTGTCGGCCTGCCCCAATTCCTGCAGGTTGAAGCCGGCGCAGAAAGCCCGGCCCCGGCCGGTGAGCACCACCACACGCAGCGAGGTGACGGCCGCCAACTGCGCCATGTGGGCGTGCAGCACGAGCAGGTCTTCGCGGTGCAGGCGGTTCAGGTGGCGCGGGCGGTTCAGTGTGATGGTGGCCCGGCCGGGCGCGTCCAGCGTCAGCAGCGGCGGGCCTTCTGCACTGTGTTCAAGGCCGTTCAAGCCGTGCTCACTTCACATCGGGCAGGTATCGCACTGCCAGCACGCCGTGGATGGCGGACAGCGCCTGCAAGACGGTGTCGCTGACGGCCGTTTCCACGTCCACCAGCGTGTAGGCCATCTCGCCCCGGCTCTTGTTGACCATGTTGTGGATGTTCAAGCCGGCATGCGCCATGGTGGTGGATATCTGCCCCAGCATATTGGGCACATTGGCATTGGCAATGGCGATGCGGAAGGCACTTTCGCGTGCCATGTGCACAGCCGGAAAGTTCACGGCATGGGCGATCTGCCCGTGCTCCAGGTAGTCGCGCAGCTGGTCCACCACCATCACGGCGCAGTTCTCTTCGGCTTCGCGGGTGCTGGCGCCCAGGTGCGGCAAGGCCACCACCTGCGGGTGGCCTTGCAGGTCGGCGCTGGGAAAGTCGCAGACATAGGCCGACAGGCGCGCAGCGGTCAGCGCCTCGACCACCGCGGTGTTGTCAACCACACCTTCGCGGCTGAAGTTGATCAGCGCCGCACCCGGCCGCATGAGGCCGATGTTGGCGCTGTTGACCAGGCCGCGTGTGGCGTCCACCAGCGGCACGTGCAGCGTCACGAGCTGCGCCTGCTTCAGCACGTCATTGACACTGGCGGCACGCCGCACCTGCGAGGGCAGGCTCCAGGCTGCGTCCACCGTGATCTCGGGGTCGTAGCCCAGCACCTGCATGCCCAGCTTGATGGCTGCATCGGCGACCAGGCAGCCAATTTTTCCCAGCCCGACGATGCCCAGCGTCTGGCCTTGCAGTTCGTAGCCCGCGAAGGCCTTCTTGCCGTCTTCGACGGCCTGGTCCAGGTCGGCGCTGTTCACGTCCAGCGCAGCCACGAAGCGCAGCGCCGGCGCGATCTGTCGCGCCGCGATGAACATGCCGGCCAGCACCAGTTCTTTCACCGCGTTGGCGTTGGCGCCGGGGGCGTTGAAGACGGGCACGCCGCGGGCACTCATGGCCTGCACGGGAATGTTGTTGGTGCCGGCACCCGCTCGTCCGATGGCCCGCACGCTGCTGGCGATGGGCGTGCTGTGCAGGTCGGCGCTGCGCAGCAGCATCGCGTCTGGCGAGGCCAGGTCCCTGCCCACGCGGTAGCGCTCGGCCGGCAGGCGCGACAGGCCACCCGCCGAGATGGCGTTCAGCACCAGGATGTTGAATCGCTCAGCCATGTTGCCTTTCAAATTCCTGCATATAGGCCACCAGCGCCTGCACACCTTCAAGCGGCATGGCGTTGTAGATGGAAGCGCGCATGCCGCCCACCGCGCGGTGGCCCTTGAGCTGCACCATGCCGCGTGCTTCGGCGCCCTTCAAAAAGGTGGCGTCCAGGCTGTCGTCCTTCAGCTTGAAGGGCACGTTCATGAGGCTGCGGCAATCCTTGGCCACCGGCGCGCTGTAGAAGCCCGTGGTGTCGAGAAAGTCGTACAGCAACGCGGCCTTCTTGCGGTTATGGGCCTCGATGGCCGGCAGCCCGCCCTGTGCCTTGAGCCACTTGAACACCAGCCCGGCGATGTAGATGGCATAGGTGGGAGGCGTGTTGTACATGCTGTCGTTGTCGGCCACCACCTGGTAGTCAAAGGCCGTGGGCGTGGCGGGCAGCGCGCCACCCAGCAGGTCTTCGCGCACGATGACCAGCGTCAGGCCGGCGGGGCCGATGTTCTTCTGCGCGCCACCATAGATCAGGCCGTACTTCGACACGTCCACCGGGCGCGACAGGATGCTGCTGCTCATGTCGGCCACCAGTGGCACGCTGCCAACTTCGGGTGCGGTGGGGTATTCGACGCCGCCGATGGTTTCATTGCTGCAGATGTGCACGTAGGCCGCGTTCGGGTCCAGTTGCCAGGTGCTGCGCGCGGGGATGGTGGTGTAGCCGCTGTCAACGGAACTGGCCGCCACGTTGACGGCGCCGTACTTCTTCGCTTCCTTGATCGACTTCTTGCTCCACTCCCCGGTGTCGATGTAGTCGGCGCTGGTTTTGCCGCGCAGCATGTTCATCGGCACGATGGCGTTTTCCGCGATCGCGCCGCCCTGCATGAACAGCACCTTGTAGCCGGACGGCACGGCCAGCAGCTCGCGCAGCAGCGTTTCGGCCTCGTTGGCGATGCTGATGAATTCCTTGCCACGGTGGCTCATCTCCATCACGCCCATGCCGCTGCCGTGCCAGTCCAGCATTTCGTCGGCTGCCTGCTGCAGCACGGTGGGGGGTAGGGCGGCAGGGCCGGCGCTGAAGTTGAAGACGCGGGTCATGGGGCGGGGCTCCAGGGGAAACGAGGGGGCGGCAGAACCTCAAGAGCATAACGAAAGCCCCTGCCTGGTTGCCTGCTGTGCGGGTGGCTCGGGCCACACAGGTTGACCCGGGCGGCGGCTATGCTGCTGTCCCGCAGTCGAAAGAGTCAGCGGTCCGACTGCCGCCAGAGCGGCGCACAGGAGCCGACGATCACCGCCTCATTTCAACACCCGGCCCTGCACCAGGCCGACAGCCGCTACGCCACTTTGCGCTTGTGCGTGACGCTGGCGCTGATGACCGTGGGCAGCGCCGGCATGTACGTGGTGGCGGTGATGCTGCCGGCAGTGCAGGCCGAATTTGGCGTGGCCCGCGCCGATGCGTCGCTGCCTTACACCGCGCTGATGATCGGTTTTGGCATCGGCGGCATCCTGATGGGGCGTCTGGCAGACCGTTACGGCGTGATGGTGCCGCTGCTCATCGGCGCGGCCAGCCTGTGCACCGGCTTTGTTGCCAGCGGTTTTGCCACCGGCATCGGCAGCTTTGCGCTGGCGCAGGGCCTGTTCGTCGGCCTCTTGGGCAGCAGCGCCAGCTTTGCGCCGCTGGTGGCCGACACGTCCTTGTGGTTCGTCAAGCGGCGTGGCATTGCGGTGGCGGTGTGTGCCAGCGGCAGCTACGTGGCCGGTGCCATCTGGCCGCCGGTGGTGCAGCACTTCGTGGCCGCCTACGGCTGGCGGCCCACGTACATCGGCTTGGGCCTGTTCAGCGGCGTGGTGATGGCCGGGCTGGCGCTGCTGATGCGGCCGCGGCCGCCGGCTGCGGTGGCCGCGCCGCCCAAACAGGGCCAGAAACGCGCCGCCGTCCAGCCGTCCAGCCGCCCCTTCGGACTGAGCCTGGCGCAGGCGCAAGGTGCGCTGTGCGTGGCCGCTGTGGCCTGCTGCGTGGCCATGGCGATGCCGCAGGTGCACATCGTGGCCTACTGCGGCGACCTGGGTTACGGCGTGGCGCGTGGTGCCGAGATGCTGAGTCTGATGCTGGCCTGCGGCATCGTCAGCCGGCTGGTCAGCGGCGCCATCTGCGACCGCATCGGCGGCATCCGCACGCTGCTGCTGGGCAGCGTGTTGCAGGGCACGGCGCTGTTGCTGTTTTTGCCCTTCGACGGGCTGGTGTCGCTTTATCTGATCTCGGCGCTGTTCGGCCTGTTCCAGGGTGGCATCGTGCCCAGCTACGCCATCATCGTGCGCGAACACTTTCCGCCCAAGGAGGCCGGCGCGCGCGTGGGCACGGTGCTGATGTGCACGCTGCTGGGCATGGCGCTGGGTGGCTGGATGTCGGGCAAGGTCTTCGACCTGACCGGCAGCTACCAGGCGGCCTTTGTCAACGGCATTGCCTGGAACCTGCTGAATGGCGCGATTGCCGGCTGGCTGCTGTGGCGCAGCACGCGCCCGCCATCTTCGTTGCCTCCAGCTGAAGTTGCGCCATCGGCATCTTGGGCTCGACCGACCTGAGAGCCCTCGATTCCCGAGAAGGCGCCACAGGCCTTGCCGCCGCCGCTGCGCAGTGAGAGCATGCGCCCTCCATTTCAAAGAGGAGCCGCCATGGCCAAGCCGATGTTCGACGCCGATGCCCTGATCTCGATGTTCGAGGGCGCTTCTGCCCGTCAGGGTGCACAACTCAAGAAAGCCGCCAGCGACGCCACCCTGGCCGCCCTGCAGGGACGTGAGCTGACGCTCAAGAACATTCGCGGCGCGCTCAAGCAGGTGGCCGACGCGGCCAGCACCGGCGTGGCCAAGAACATCACCGCCGGTGTCGACCCCGAGGCGCTGCTGGACAAGGCCGTGGCCGGCATGGACGAGGCCATGCTCAAGGCCGTTGAAGCCAACCGCACGGCGCTGAGCACGCTGATGGCTCAAGGTGCGGACATGCGCGACAAACACCTGGTGAAAGCGCTGGACGACCTGGAGAAGATGGAAGACAGCCTTTTCGGTGCGGTCAAGAAGGCGGCCGATGGCGCTGGCGCGCCGATGGCTGCGGCCTGGGCCCCCATCTTGGAAAAGATGCAGGCCGGCGGCACCTTGTCAGGCGCGCAGGCCGCCGTCACTGCCGAGCAGATGGCCGCGCAGATGCAGACCGCCATGCGCAGCACCCGTGCCGCGTCGATGAAAGCCGCGCAGGCACTGGCTGAAAGCTACACGGCGATGGTCAGTGGCGTGCTCATCGGCATGAGCGAAGCGCTGCAGTCGGGTGGCCAGGGCAAGAAGCCGGGCAAGAAATAGAGCGCCCTGCGGTCTGTCCCTGCAGGGGCGGGCCGCCCGACAAAACAACCTTTCTGTTGGCCCATGAAAAACGTCGTCATCTCCGGCACCGGCCTGTACCGGCCGCCGCACATCATCACCAACGCCGAACTGGTGCAGGCCTTCAACGCCTACGCCGACTTGCAGAACACGCAGCGCGCAGCGCGCATCGCTGCGGGTGAGCTGCCCGCCATGGTGCATTCCAGCGTCGAGTTCATCGAAAAGGCCAGCGGCATCCAGCAGCGATACGTCATCGACAAGACGGGGGTGCTGGACCCCACGCGCATGAAACCGCACTTCGCGCCCCGGCCGGACGACCAGATCAGTCTGATGGCCGAGATCGCGGTGGACGCGGCCCGCAAGGCCATGGCCGCCGCCGGCAAACAAGGCAGCGACATCGACAGCGTGCTGTGCGCCGCGGCCAACATGCAACGAGCCTACCCGGCCATGGCCTGCGAGATCCAGCAGGCCATTGGTGCCGGCGGTTACGGCTTCGACATGAACGTGGCCTGTTCTTCAGCCACCTTTGCCATCGAACAGGCAGTCAACGCCGTCAAGTGCGGCAGCGCGAATTGCGTGCTGGTGGTCAATCCCGAAATCACCTCGGCACACCTGGAATGGCGCGACCGCGACTGCCATTTCATCTTCGGCGACGTCTGCACGGCAATCATCGTCGAGGCCGAAGACACCGCCACGTCGGCGGACTGCTGGCAGGTGCTGGGCACCAAGCTCGTCACCCAGTTCAGCAACAACATCCGCAACAACGCCGGCTTCCTGAACCGCTGCGAAGACACCGACCCCGACGCGCGCGACAAGACCTTCATGCAAGAGGGCCGCAAGGTGTTCAAGGAAGTGGTGCCCATGGCCGCCGCGCACATCGAAGGCCACCTGCACACGCTGGGCTTGGAGCCCACGCATGTGCGGCGCTACTGGCTGCACCAGGCCAACCTGGGCATGAACCAGCTCATCCTGCGCAAGCTGGTGGGGCAGGAGGTGGGTGACGACCTGGCGCCCATCATCCTGAGCGAATACGCCAACACCGCCAGCGCGGGCAGCATCATCGCCTTCCACGAGCACCACGCCGACCTGGCGGCCGGCGACCTGGGGGTCATCTGCTCGTTCGGGGCGGGGTATTCGGTGGGCAGCGTGGTGGTGCGGCGGCTGTAGAGATGGCCGCCAGCGACGACGGACCGACACGACGTTTCCCCACCCGTCTGTCGGCATTGCCGCCGTCACCGTGCTGGCCACTTTCCTGCTGATGCCGCCGCAAGCCAAACGCCGCCAGATCTGGCGCTACACCAGCGGTGGCTTGCGCAAACCGGTGCCCTGGACCGACCTGCGCGGCGTGCGCATGGCAGGTGGGTACATGACCCCCGCACTGCGCGTCGAGACCGCTGGCGGCGCCGCGCTTTGGCTGCCACGTGACACGCTGCGGCTGCCCCAACTGCATGCCCTGGCGGTGCCGCGGCTGGGGCCGCAGCATCCGCTGGTGCAGGCGCTGGAAACGCCGCTCTATCGCCTCTAGCGCCTCTAGCGCCTCTAGCGCCTCTAGCGCCTCTAGCGCTTCTATCACCTCTATCGCCTCTATCGCCAGGCGGCGCAAAAGGCCAGCGCTGCGCTATCGTCGCCGGCATGGCGGAAACGACCTTCTTCTGGCACGACTACGAAACCTTTGGCCGTGTGCCGCGGCGCGACCGGCCGGCGCAGTTTGCGGGGCTGCGCACCGACGCCGACCTGAACGAAATCGACACGCCGGTGATGTGGCACTGCCAGCCCGCACCCGACACGCTGCCCGACCCCGAAGCCGTGCTGCTGACCGGCATCCTGCCGCAGCAGGCGCTGGCGCAAGGCCTGCCCGAAAACCAGTTTGCGGCCCGCATCGAGGCCGAGTTGGCACGCGACGGCACCGTGGGCGTGGGCTACAACAGCATCCGCTTCGACGACGAGGTGACGCGGCACCTCTTCTGGCGTTGCCTGATCGACCCCTACGCCCGCGAATGGCAAAACGGCTGCGGCCGCTGGGACTTGCTGGATGCCGTTCGCTGCACCTGGTCGTTGCGGCCCGACGGCATCACCTGGCCCAAGCACGCGGCGGGTGACATGGCCGGCCGGCCTTCCTTCAAGCTCGAACACCTGACTGCAGCCAACGGCATCGGCCACGAAGCCGCACACGATGCGCTGAGCGACGTGCGCGCCACGGTGGCGCTGGCGCGGTTGATCAAGCAGCGGCAGCCGCGCCTGTGGGACTTCTGCCTGCGCCTGCGCAAAAAAGATGCGGTGCTGGCCGAGATCGGCCACGGCAAACCCTTTGTGCACCTGAGCGGCATGTACCCGGTGGAGCGCGGCTGTCTGGCCGTGGTGTGGCCGCTGGCGCAGCACCCCACCAACAAAAACGAACTCATCGTGTGGGACCTGGCGCACGACCCGCTCGAACTGGCGGGTCTGGACGCCGATACCGTGCGCCGGCGCCTCTACACCCGGCAGGCCGACTTGCCCGAAGGCGAACAGCGCCTGCCCATCAAGACCATCCACATCAACAAATCGCCGGTGGTCATCGGCAACTTGCGCACGCTGGGCGGTGCGGCCGAACGCTGGTCATTGGATGTCGACGCCGCGCTGCGCCATGCCGAACTCGCCGCCACACTGGGCCGTCAGCTGGACCCGCTGTGGCCGCAAGTCTTCACGCGGCCCGAACCCGCACGCCCGCCCGACGTGGACGAAGACCTGTACGGCGGATTCATCGGCAACGAAGACCGGCGCACGCTGCAGCGCCTGCGCGAGCTGAACCCCGAACAGCTGGCGACGCGGCGGGTGGCCTTCCAGGACGCACGGCTGGACGAACTGCTGTTCCGCTACCGTGCGCGCAACTTTCCCGACACGCTGGACGAAGCAGCGCAAGAGCGCTGGCAGCAGCACCGCGTCGCGCGCCTGCATGGGGGTGAAGGCGGCGGCCTGACGCTGGCGGCCTTCTTCGAGCAGGTGGACACGCTGGCCGACTCCGCCATGGCCGCAGGCGACGAACGCGGCCAGGCCATCCTGGAACAGCTGGTGGACTACGCCCAGAGCATCGCGCCCGAAGCGCCTTGATGCGCGCTGAGGCGCACTGAGGCGCGCTGAGGCGCGCTGAGGCGTTCTGAGGCGCTCTCACCCGAAGCGCCGTCAAGCCGCGCCCAGCACCAACACCGCGTTGGTGCCGCCAAAGGCAAAGGAGTTGGACATCACCGTGCGCGCGGCCACGCCTTCGCGGGCCTGGTTGGGCACATAGTCCAGGTCGCACTCGGCGTCGCTGTGCTGCAGGTGCATCGTGGGCAGCGCCACCTGGTACTGCAGGGCCAGCAGCGCCAGCACGGCTTCCAAGGCGCCTGCGGCACCCAGCAGGTGGCCGTGAATGGCCTTGGTGGCGCTGATCGGCAGCCGAGCCGCGTGTGCACCGAACAGCGCCTTGATGGCGCGCGTCTCGGTGACGTCGTTGACCTGCGTGCCGGTGCCGTGGGCGTTGATCGCGTCCACTTGCTGGGGCTGCAGGCCGGCCGAGGCCAGTGCCGCCTGCATGGCGGCCACCTGGCCCTGCACGCTGGGCCGGGTGATGTGGCTGGCGTCGTTGGACTGGCCGTAGCCCAGCACTTCGCCGTGGATGTGCGCGCCGCGGGCCACGGCGCGGTCCCAGGGTTCCATCAGCAGCATCGCGGCGCCTTCGCCCAGCACCATGCCACTGCGGTTCTTCGAAAACGGCCGGCACGAGGCCTGCGGCGCCTCGGGGTCCACCGCCGCCACGGTGTGCAGCGAATCCCAGGCTTTCAGTGAACCGTTGGCCAGCGGCGCTTCTGCGCCGCCGGCCAACGCCACATCCAGCTGCCCTGTGGCCACCTTCAGCCAGGCTTCGCCAATCGCCACGGCCGCCGAAGAACAGGCGGTGGAGTAGGTCATGTTCGGGCCCTGCAGGTCGTGTTCGATGCCGATCCATGCAGCGGCCGCGTTGTGCATGCCCATCAGGATGGTGAAGGGCTTGATGCGGTCTGAACCTTCGCCGTAGAGTGTCTGGTAGCCGCTGTCCATGGTGGTCACGCCGCCCATGCCGGTGCCGACGAAAACACCGGCGCGGCTGCGTTCCAGGCCCTGCAGCGCCTGCTGCGCGTCGGCCACCGCCTGCTGGGCGGCGTACAGGGCAAAGAGGCTGAAGCGGTCGAGCAGGCGTGATTGCGTGGCGTCGAACTGCGCCGCCACGTCAAAGGGTGCGCTGGCCACCAGCGGCGAGTTCAGCCGCCGCGCAAAGGGGGTGTCCAGCAGGTGCACACCCGATTGCCCGGCGCGCGCTTGAGCAAACACCCCATCCAGCGTGTGACCCAGCGGCGACACCACGCCGATGCCGCTGATGGCGACCCTTCTCATGGCGGGCATGCTTGCGGTCTCTCAGGCTGCACGCCGCACGTCGGCGCCACCTTGCAGCGCCACCAGGCTGTCGACCCACTGCGTCACATCGGCCAGCGTCATCAGGGGCGGCGGCTGCATCGGCATCTTGATGGCAAATGCGGTCTCCACGTTCCACAACAACTCCACGGTGGCCAGCGAGTCGATGCCCAGGCTCTCCAGCGGCGCGTCAGGCTGCAGCCGATCGGCCGTCAGCCGGTGTTCGCTGATCAGGATCTGGCACAGGCGTTCGTAGGTGGTGGTGGACATGTCGGTCTCCAATGTCAAGGTTCTCAGGATGTCGGCCGCCCCAGCAGCGCCGCCGGGCGTGACTTGCCGCCCCAGCGTGCGCCGGTGGTCAGCAGGCCTGGCCAGCCCGTGGCCAGGCGCAGCAGCAGCGCGGCAGCTTGCGGACGCATGGCCGCGTGAGCCAGCACGGCGGCCAGGCGCAGGCGGGGCGTGAAACTGCGCCGCCAGTGGGCCGTGTACTGGCGCATGGCCGTGGCCTGCCAGGCCGCGTGGCCGAGGCTTGCATTTGCTTTTTTTGCTGCTTCATCTGCTGGATTTGCTGGATTTGCTGCGTACGCACCGTGGGCTGCGGCCTGCGCCGGCCGCAGCTGCAGCAGGCGCGTGCTCAGCATCGCTGCCGACTGCAAGGCCATGCTCAGGCCTTCGCCCAGGATCGGGTGGGCTTCACCGGCGGCATTGCCGATGCGGAAGATGCCGTCGTCGGCCTGCAGCCGCAGGCCGGGCTGGATGGGGCCGGCAGCCAGCCAGCTGCCGTCCCGCGTGGCGCCCTGCAGCGCGCGTTGCACGCCGCTGCAGGTGCGCAGCAGCCAGTCCTGCACCACCTGGCCGGCGGCGACCCCCGGCGCGGCGCTGCGCAACTGGCTCAGCCGGTCGCGCCGCACACAGCAGGCCACCGTGGCGACACCACCACCGGCCTGCACCATGCCGCCGTAGCCACCGTCCAGCGCCAGCACGCTGATAGTGCCCGCGTCCAGCGTCGCGCCCACGAAGTTGGCCTTGAAGGCCAGCAGGTCGGATGCCTCGTGCACAGGCCGGGTCCTGGTCTGGGGTGAAGGCAGGTCTTCCCACGAACCGTGTGCGTCGATGAGCAAGGGCGCGCTCAAGTGCCGCACGATGCCGGTGGCCAGTTCACGGGCTTCACACTGCCAGGCGCCTGGCGCGCCGGTGATGGCCTGCAAGACAAAGGGCTGCAGCACGTCGGCGCCGGCAGCCAGGGCCGCTTCCAGCAGACAGTTGTCCAGCGTTTCGCGGCCCAGTGCGACGCCCCAGGGGTGGGGTGCCCGGTGGGCCGGCAGCTGGGCGGTGACCTGTTGTTGACCGTGAAGCAGCGTGACCCGGTGCAACTCGGCGCCGGCCATGGCCTGCAGCGTCGGGCCCAGGCCCAGGTCGTGCAACAGCGGCAGGTTGCCGGCGGCGATGCATTCACCGCACACCTTGCGGCGCGGGAAGGGCTGCTTTTCAACCACCACCACCGACCAGCCGCCCCGCGCCAGCCAGGTGGCCGCCGCTGCGCCCGCTGCGCCGGCGCCGACGATGATGGCGTCGTGTTGCATCTGCGGGGCCCCGTTCATCAGCCCACACCCGCGCGCAAGGCGCTGAAGCAGTGGCTGAAGAGTCCGGCAGCGCCTTCGTTCAGGCGCCACAGCGCTGCAGCGCCGGGCCACAGGTCGGTGAGTTCGCGTGACCTGAAACCGGCGCGCACGCTCAGCACCGCGTCGTGGCGGGTGACCGCATTGGCGCCCAGCACACGAACCAGGTGGCTGCCGGCCAGCGCGGGCCAGCCGCGGCGCGGTTCGCAGGCGAAGAAGCGGTCGCCTCGATCGGCCACGGCCTGCAACATCGTGGCCAGCGGCGCGCCTTCGAAGTGGTGCAGGAAGAGCGTGGTGCTGATCAGGTCCCAGCGCGGGCCGGCATCGGTGGCGGCCCAGTCCAGCACATCCAGCACTTGTTTGTCCACCGACCAGCCCATCCGGGCGTAGGCGGCCACGGTGGTGGGGTGCACCAGGTCCAGGCGGTCCAGCAGCGTCAGCTGCACGGGCGGCCAGTCCGGCGACAGGGCCTGGGCCACGGCCAGCAGCAAACGGCCGTCGCCGGCACCCAGTTCCAGGATACGCAGCGGCCTGTCTGACGGCGGGCGGGGCAACAGCTGACGCCAGCCGCCGGTGACGATGCCCCGTGTGTCCATCGCGTGGTGCACCCGCAGCAGATCCTGCCGCGACCCCTGCGCCGCGGGGTGGTTGGCGGGCAGGTGGTCCAGCGTCTCTGCATGCACGGTGCGCGGCATGACGCTCATCGGGGCACCCTTCGGCCTGCGGCCGGTCCCGCCAGGCGGGAGTGAGCCCTCGGGAGACCCTCGGCGCTCACGCAACCTCCAGCAAGGCGCCATGGCAGCTGAAGCCGGCGCCGAAGGACGACAGCCACCACCAGCCGGGGGCGGCGCCGCCTGGCCCGCTGTTGGCCAGTGCGGCCTGGAGCACGAAGTAGACAAAGGCGCTGGACAGGTTGCCGTAGCGGCGCAGCATGTCGGCGCTGTAGCGAAGGTCGGCGGGCTGCAAGGCCAGGCGCTGCTGCAGCGCCTGCAACACGTCGCGGCCGCCGGCATGCAGGATCCAGGCGTGCATGTCGCTGGGTTTCAGTCCATTGCGGGCCAGCACGGTGTCCAGCACCGCGCCGCCATGTTCTGCCGCCAGCGCGGGCACGCCGCGGGTCAGCACATTGCGCAGCAGGCCGCCGCGCGTTTCAAAGCGCAGCGCTTCGCGCTGGCTGGGGTCGGTGATCGATGCACTGTCGTGCCAGCGCACGCTTCGCACGCCGGCAGGCGGCTGCGCCGACAGAACTGCGGCGCCGGCACCGTCGCCAAACAGGCAGGCGCTGATCAGCACGCCGGGGTCGTTGTCCAGGTACATGGCGGCGCTGCTGATTTCCACGCACACCGACAGCACGTGCCGAGCCTGGCCGCTGGCCAGCAGTGCTTGGCCCATCTGCAGGTTGGGCACGGCGGCGCCGCAGCCCTGGCCAACGAGGTCGAAGGCCAGCACGTCGGGCGGCAGGGGCAGCCCTTCGATGACGTAGCCCGACAAGCCCGGGCACAGCGTGCCGGTGCAGGTGCTGACGATTACCGCACCGATGTCTGCAGGCGCCACACAGGCACGGTCCAGCGCCTGCCGCGCAGCCTGCACCGCCAGCAAGGGCGCGTGGCGTGCAAAACGGCGCGCCAGGGTGTCGGCGTCGATGGTGAAGACCTCGGCCAGCGTGTCCACCGCCAGGTGCCGCGTCTCGATGCCGTTGTCACGCTGCAGCACGCTGCGGGCAATCCAGTGGGCGCGCTCGTCCAGCCGGGCAAACCAGTCCGAGGCTTCAAATGCGGCCAGGCATTCGGCCTTGCTGTAGACGGTGCGCGGTGTGGCCGTGCCGATGCCGTTGAGGTGCATGGGTCAGGCCGCTGGCAAACGAAGGATGTTCAAGTCGCGGGTCTCGCTGTGCAGCCCTCGGCCGCGTCTGGAGTTGGTGTCTGGCCGGTAGTGTGCTTGCGGCTCGTTTTTTGATCGTCTTTGGCTGGTTCGGGGCCCTGACAGGCAGCAGCAGTGCCCGAGTCCGAACCTTCAGCTTAAGCGTCGACCCGTCGCTGCGTCTGTACGGTGCCGCACCGATCGGGGGGCGCGGCGCAACTGCGGGTGTCGCCCGGATGTTGCACGAACGCAGGGCTCGCGCAGAATGGGGGTTCTGTGCTCCAGCGCACAGACCTCGCCGCTGCCGCAGGGGAAAACCCTGCCTGGGGCTCGACCAGCCCACCTTTCGAAACCACCCAGCTGCTGCGCAGCCTCAACGCGGGCGCCGTCCGGCGCACAGGAGTTCCCATGAGTTCCCTCAAAATGATCGGCATCGCCCTGCTGGTGGCTGGACTGCTCGGCCTGGCCTATGGCAGCTTCAGCTTCACCCGTGAGACCCACGAAGCCAAGATCGGCCCCTTGTCGCTGTCGGTGAAAGAGAAGGAGACCGTGAACATCCCGATCTGGGTCGGAGGCGTGGCCGTGGCAGCAGGGGTGCTGCTGCTGGTGGCGGGCGCCAAACGCTGACGCACCCGGTCTTTCACACGCCCGCCGACCCGCTGCCCCTTCACCCATCAAGAGCACCCCATGCAGATCCGCGTCGGCTTTGAAATGGAAATCCAGTGTCCCGGCCCCACGCCGATGATCCTGACTCTGAACGTCCACTACTCGCGCTCGTCGGACATGGTGCGGCCAGACAACCTGATGACCCAGCCTTCCGTGCCCACGAGTGCCTACCGCGACCTCTTCGGCAACTGGTGCACGCGCCTGGTGGCGCCGGCTGGCGGCATCGTGCTGAGCACCGACGCGCTGGTGCGCGACACCGGCCTTGCCGACGTGGTGGCGCCGCACGCGCAGCAGATGCCGGTGGAAATGCTGCCCGAAGAGACGTTGGTCTTTTTGCTGGGCAGCCGCTACTGCGAAACCGATCTGCTGTCCGACATCGCCTGGCAGCAGTTTGGCCCTGGGCCGACGGGCTGGGCGCGGGTGCAGGCCATCTGCGACTTCACGCACCGGCGCATCAAGTTCGACTACGCCCACGCGCGCCGCACGCGCACCGCCTTCGAGGCCTACAACGAAGGTCGCGGCGTCTGCCGCGACTATGCGCATCTGGCCATCACGCTGTGCCGCTGCATGAACATTCCCGCGCGCTATTGCACCGGCTACCTGGGGGACATGGGCACAGCGCCGCCGCATGGGCCGATGGACTTCGCGGCCTGGTTCGAAGTCTGGCTGGGTGACCGCTGGTACACCTTCGACGCGCGCAACAACACCCCGCGCATCGGCCGCGTGCTGATGGCGCGCGGCCGTGACGCCTGCGACGTGGCCCTGGCCAGCACCTTCGGCCCCAACACGCTGCAGCGCTTCAAGGTCTGGACCGACGAAGTTCGCGCTTGACCGGCCGGCTTGAACGCAACATGACCTACTGCGTCGGCGTCAAGCTGGAAGAAGGCCTCATCCTGGCCAGCGACTCGCGCACCCATGCCGGTGTCGACAACTTCGCCAAGTTCTGCAAGATGACGGTGTTCGAGCGCCCGGGCGACCGCGTGCTTGTGCTGCTGAGTTCCGGCGGCCTGGCCGCCACGCAGGCAGTGATCAACGTGCTGCGCCAGCGTGCTCTGTCCGACGAGCCCAGCATCTGGACCGTGGCTTCGATGTTCGACGTGGCCAACCTGGTGTCCGATGCGATGCGCGACATCGAAAGGCGCGACGGCCCTTTCCTGGAAAGCGGCGGCCTGAAGTTCAACGCCTCGTTCATTCTGGGCGGCCAGATTGGCGGCGAGGGCATGCGCCTGTTTCGTCTGTACGCCGAAGGCAACTTCATCGAAGCCTTCACCGAGACCCCCTTCCTGCAGACCGGCGAGGCCAAGTACGGCAAGCCCATCCTGGACCTGGCGGTGACGTCCACGGCCACGATGGAGGACGCCACCAAGTGCGTGCTGGTGTCCTTCGACTCCACGATGATCAGCAACCTGTCGGTGGGCATGCCCATCGACCTGCTGTGTTACGCCCGGGACAGCCTGCAGGTGACGATGAAGCGGCGCTTCGACGAAGACGACCCTTACTTCGATGCCTTGACACAGAGCTGGCTCGAAGGCACGCGGCGCGTTTTCCACGAGTTGCCAGTGCTCGAGTGGTAGTGGCGATTTGAGTGGGGCGGTGAGGGGTGCGGTGAGGGGTGCGGTGAGTGGGGCGGTTACACCGCCGCACGATCAGTTCTTCGCCGGTGGCGCCTGCGCTTCGCGCACCAGGCCTGCACAGTCGGTCTGCACGCCGGGCCCGGGCTCGAACAGCGGCACCAGCGCCAGCAGCGGGTTCAGCAGGCCCAGCAGCAGCGCTCCACCGCCGCGAGCGGCGAGCTTGCCCTTGTCGATGGCAACCACCGGTTGACGGAAGGGCCCCGTCACGTGGATGGGGCTGCGCAGCGCCACCAGGCTGGTCACCTTGGTGCGCGGCACCACGGTCAGGTCCAGCGTTTCATCGGCCAGGTTGATGCTGCCCTGGCCCACCAGCGTGTTGACCTCGGTGTCCAGCACCAGCGCCCGTGTGCCCATCACTCCACCGGCGACGCTGAAGTCGGCGACCAGGCAGTTGAGCCGGATGGTCTGGTCGCCGGTCAGGTTGAAGCGCAAGATCTCCAGCAGGTGCAGGCCCACCTGTTCCATCAGCAGGCGGCTGATCAGGCCGTTCTGCGCCACCAGGCTGACCCGTCCTTCGGCCGTGGCCAGCATGCGGCCCACCGAGGCACCCCGGCCGCTGAGTTCGATCTCGCCGCCCAGCAACCCGATGCTGGCCTGGTTGAGTGGCACGCCAGGCAGCAGCTGGGCCAGCTTCAGGCCACGCAGGCGGGCCTTGACGCGGCCGCGCAACGGTGTCGCGCGCCCATCCAGCATCACCGTGGCCGACAGTTGGCCACCGGCGACGCCAAAGTCCAGCGGCTCCAGGCTCAGCTGGCGGTCCTTCAACAACAGGTGGAACTGCAGCTTGTCCAGCGGCAGGCCCTGCGGGCGCAGCAAGGTCTGCGCCTTCAGCGTGACGTCGGCGTCCAGGCTGGCCCACCGGCGGGTGTCCAGCGGCAGATTGGGCAACACGTGATTGGGCACGGCGGCGGTGGCCGGTGGAGCCACTTCGCCGGGTGCCAATGCGGGTGCCGTGTTGGCGCCGCCGACGGCCGGGCCCAGGTCGGCCAAGGCCAGGCGGCGCGACACCAGCGTGCCGGTCAGCAGTGGGCGGTTGCCCGCCGTGTCCACCTGCAGCGTGCCGGACAGGTCGCTCTGACCCACCAGACCGGTGAAGGTTTCATAGCGCCAGACGGCGCCCTCGCGTACCAGCCGCCCTGCGCTGCGGTAGGCGGGTGTGGGCGGCAGGGCGATGCCGATCAAGGGGTACAGCGAGGCCAGGTTGTCGCCACTGAGCTTGAGCTTCAGGTCCAGCGCCGACCACTGGTGCAGGCTGGTGACCGTGCCTTCGGCGCTGACCTGGGTGCCAGCCAAGGTGGCTTGCACCTGCAGCGGGTAGGGCGTGGTGTCGTCGCGCCAGGCCAGCACGGCACCTCCACTGCCATGCCCCAGCACGGCCTGGGCGCGGTAAAGGCCCTGGG
>JBBRCN010000081.1:0-18791 GCA_038204775.1 Burkholderiales bacterium
TGCAGATGGGCCTGAAGCCGGCGGGCGACCCTGGAAGCTACCTGCAGACTGTGCCCCTCCGGGGCGGCAATGTGGTGCCGAACGCTGCGGTCTTCGAGATCCGACGGCCCGGCGGCACCCAGGCCTTGGTCAGCCTTCGAGAGTTCCTGATGGGGCCGCGCCTGTTCGCAGACGACGTTGAGGTCACTGCGCCCCTGGTCTTCGTCGGTTACGGCGTGACAGCGCCCCGCTTCCAGCACGATGACTATGACGGCATCGACGTGCGCGGCAAGATCGCCGTCTGGGTCAGTGGCCGCCCGAAGCAGTTTCCCACCGAGGAAGGAGCGCACTACGCCAGCGGCCTGACCAAGGCCCGGTTGGCCGCACGACATGGGGCCGTCGGCTGGATCCAGTTGCAGACCCCCGAGGCAGAGAAGCGCAGCCCCTTCGCCCGCTCCGCCTTGTTCAACGACCAGCAGTCGATCGACTGGGTGACAGCCGACGGCCGCGGCTCGCGCGAAGTGCCGGGCATGCGTGGCGCGGCATTTGTCAGTGTGGCTGCAGCTTCGCAGTTGTTCACCGAGGTGGACGTGACCGCCGCAGCCGTGTTTGCGGCCGATCAGGCAGGTCAGCCGCTGCCGCGTCTGGACCTCAAGCTCTCGGCCAAGCTGGCGCAGTCCACGCGGCGCACGGACTTGACCAGCGCCAACGTGGTCGGCCTCATCGAAGGCAGCGACCCCGTACTCAGGAACGAGTACGTCGTCTTCACCGCGCATCTCGACCATCTGGGCGTACGGCCCAGCATCACCGGCGACACCGTGCTGAATGGCGCTCTGGACAACGCCAGCGGCGTGGCCACGCTGCTGGAAATGGCGCGCTTGACAGCTGCGTCGAGGGTCAAGCCGCGGCGTTCGATGCTGTTCGTGGCCGTCACGGGCGAAGAGAAGGGACTGACGGGTTCGGCTTACTTTGCCACCCTGCCCACCGTGCCGGCGGCGGCCATGGTGGCCAACGTGAACCTGGACATGCCCAACCTCTTGATCGATTTCAACGAAGTGGTGGCCTTCGGCGCGGAGCGCTCCAGCCTCAAGGGCGCTGCGATGCGGGCAGCTGCTGCCACGAAGGTGACGCTGGTGCCCGACCCGTGGCCTGAACAGGGTGTCTTCACCCGTTCCGATCACTACAGCTTCGTGCAGCAGGGGGTCCCTTCCATCTACATGAGTGTCGGTAACGGCTCGTTCGACCTGACCGAGGACGGCCGCAAGAGCGGGGAGCGCTTTCTGCGCGAGCACTGGCATCGGCCCAGCGACGACATGAAGCTGCCTTTCAACTGGGGTGCCGCCGTTCGCTTCACGCGCTTGAACTTCCTTCTGGGCCTGGAAATCGCCAACGCCCCGCAGCGCCCGCGCTGGAACGAGGGCGACTTCTTCGGCGAGCTGTTCGGGAAGTAGCTGATCTCGACCAACGCCACTTTTTTCTGCGCGCCAGAAGAGCAACACACGGTGCCTGCTGTTCTGGCTGACCTGTCTCGCCACTCAGAACAACCAACCCACGGAAGAAGCGGTGAAACCTGAAGAAGTCATCAATGTCCAGCTTGAGGCCTGCAACCGCCGAGATCTCGAAGCGTCCGCGGCAACGTATGCGAGCGATATCCAGGTCATCGAGACCGACGGCTCAAGGCCAACGCTGGTCGGAATCGAAGCTCTTCGAGAACGGTTCGGGACGAAGACATTCAAGCTTGACGGGCTGAACGCAGAGATCCGATCGAGGATCATTGCCGCCGCCGGGAGTTCTACGGTTCCGCGATGGGCCACCAACCCAGATGGATCCGCGCCGACCCCCTGCCACCCAGCGACAGCATCGGCGTTTGAAGCTTTCATTCCCGAGGATCTCTGCCCGGTCGGGCCATGCGGCGCGTGAATAGACTCCAGTCACCCCAGCTCCACCTGCTCGACCCGAGGCGGTCTGGCCACGCATGCACGAGTTGATTGAACGCGAGCAAGCCTTGCAGTCGCTGCTGACGAGCCTGCGCGAGGCCGCCACGCTTGGCCAGGTCGTGCTGGTCGCCGGCGAGGCCGGCATCGGCAAGAGCAGCCTGCTTCGTGCGGCTGGGCAGGCCCATGCGGCCACCGGCGGCACCGTCTGGTGGGGCGCCTGCGATGCACTCGAGACACCGCACCCACTGGCGCCGTTGCTGGATATCGCGCGCGAGCAGAAGCCGCGGTTTGCCGCTCTCCTGGACGGCCCACGCCCGGCGCTGTTCGAGGCCGTGCTCGACGAGTTGCGTCTGTCCCCCGGCCCGCTGCTGATGGTCGTCGAGGATGCCCACTGGGCCGATGACGCGACGCTGGACTTGCTGAAGTACCTGGGCCGGCGAATCGAGCGCACCCACGCGCTGTTGGCTGTGAGCTACCGCGACGACGAGGTCACCGCCAGCCATCCGCTGCGCCGCGTGCTGGGCGATCTGCCGCCGGCGGCACGCAGCCACTTGCCGGTGTCACGGCTCAGTCAGGACGCGGTCCGCGTGCTGGCCCAGCGCGCTGGCCGGCGCGCCGAAGGCTTGTACGAGGCCACCCACGGCAACGCCTTCTTCGTCACCGAGCTGTTGCGCGACACCGCCCAGCCCCCGGCGGCCGTGCCGCGCAGCGTGCAGGACGTGGTGCTGGCGCGCTATGCGCGGCTGGCGCCGTCCGTGCAGATGCTCTTGCGTGGTATTGCGGTGGTGCCCGGGCGCGCCGAGCGCTGGCTGGTAGACGCGCTGCTGGCGCCTTCGCTCGACGACATCGAGGCCGCGCTGGCCAGCGGGCTGCTTTCGGCCGACGCCAGCAGCCTGGTGTTCCGCCACGAACTTGGCCGCGTGGCCGTGGAGTCGGCGCTCAGCGCGCCGCAGGCGCAGGCGCTGCACCTGCAGGTGCTGGCGGCGCTATCGGCACGACAGTCGGCCGGCGACGCGATAGCGCCGGCGCGGCTGGTGCACCACGCCTTGGCCGGGTGCGACCGCGCCGCCGTCAGCCGCTACGCACCGCAAGCAGCGCGGCAGGCCAGCGATCGCGGGGCCCAGCGCGAGGCCGCTGCGCAGTGGCGCATCGCGCTCGAGCAAGGCCAGCCACGAGACGAGGCCGAGCACATGGCCTGGCTGGACGGCTTCGCGCTGTCGGGCGTTATGGTAGGCCTGAACGAACCGACGCTGGCCGCGCTGCGACAGCTGCACGCGCTAGCGCTGCGCCGAGGCGATATCGCGGCCGCGGCCCTGGCCCGAGCGCGTCAGGCCGCACCCCTGGTCGCCCAGCTGCGCCACGCCGAGGCCAATGCCGCCGTCGACGACGCGTTGACGCTGCTGGCGCCGCTGCAGCCACCCGGCGAAGCGCACGCCTTCGTCTGGGCCTTCGCCAGCCACCAGCGCATGCTCGAGCGCGACTGCGTGCAGAGCATCGAGCAGGGCCGGCGCGCGATAGCGCTGGCCAGCGCGCTGGGCGACAGCGCCGCGCTGGCCCGCGCCGAGCTGGCCACCGGTGCCGCGCTGCTGTTCGTCGACCTCGACGCCGGTCACCGCATGCTTCTGGCGCTGCGCGACCGCCAGCGCGCGGCCGGCAATCTGCGGGGAGTGACCAATGTTCTGGCCATGATCGGCTCGGGCCTGGGCGAACTGATGCACCTGACCGAGGCCGACGCATGCCTGAGCGAAGCACTGGCGCTGGCCGAGGCGCACGACTTCAACGGCGTCTACCCGCGCGCCTGGCTCGCGCTGTGCCGGATGCTGGCCGGGCGCTGGGACGAGGCGGCGGGTTTCGCGTCCGCAGTGGTGTCGAGCGAGCACGACAGCTCGATGTCGCGCCTGATGGCGCTGTTGGCCCTGGGCCGGCTGCGTACGCGCCGCGGCGACCCGGGTGCGGATGCGGCACTCGACGAGGCCCTGACCCTGGCCAGCGGTAGCGGCACGCTGCAGCGCCTGGCGCCAACGGCATGCGCACGCGCCGAGGCAGCCTTCGCGCGCGGCGATCTGCAACAGGTGCGCGCGGAGGTCGAACGCGCGCTGCCGCTGGCGCAGGCCAAGGGCCACCCGTGGTTCGTCGGGGAGCTGGCCTACTGGCTGGCCCGCGCGGGCGGCGACCCAGGCCCTGCGGACGGCGCCGCCGAACCGTGGGCGCTGCAGCGCAGCGGCCGCTGGCGTGAGGCCGCCGCCGGCTGGGCCGCGCTGGGCTGCCCCTACGAGCAGGCGCGCGCCTTGGCCGAAGGCGACTGTGAGGAGGCCTGGCGCGAAGCGCTGACCCTGTTTGAACGATTGGGCGCCACGCCCGCGGCCGACGCGTTGCGCCGCCGCCTGCGCGAGGCTGGCGTGCGCGGCGTGGCCCGCGGTGCGCGCGGGTCCACGCGCGCTCACCCAGCCGAGCTGACCGTTGCCGAACAGAAGGTGCTGGCGCTGCTGGCCCAAGGGCTGCGCAACGCCGAGATCGCCGCCCGCATCCACCGTTCAGTGCGCACGGTGGACCATCATGTCGCCGCGGTGATGGCCAAGCTGGGTGTCGACAGCCGTCAGGCGGCCGTGCTGCGCGCCGCGCGCGAGGGTTGGCTGGCCGCGCCGGCGGGGCCCGAAGTCGCACCGGCGCCGCGCGCAAGTTAGGCAATCGCAGCTCGCAATCTGGGCAAGCCTGCCGTCGCTTTGGTGGCGGGGGCCGCGCATCCTTCACACATCGGCAGCACGTTGCCGCCGACCCACCGAAGGAGAGATTCATGCCCCGCTACCTCGTCGAACGCAGCTTCCCCGATGGACTGGCCATCCCGATCAACGCCGACGGCCGCAAGGCCATGGACGGCGTCATCGCCAACAACGCCGAACACGGTGTGAGCTGGGTCCACAGCTACGTCAACCCCGAGCGCACGCAGACCTTCTGCATCTATGACGCGGCCAGCCCCGAGGCGATCCGCAAGGTGGCAGACCGCAACGGCCTGCCCGTGGGCCGCATCACCCAGGTCAGCGTGCTCGACCCCTACGCCTATGGCGCCTGAAGGCGCCGAGCCAGCATTCGTCCACCAACTTCAGGAGATCTCCCATGCCCAAGACCTTGGCTGCCTTCACCCTGCTCGCGCTTGCCGCGCTGTCACCGGCGATGGCCCAGCAGCGATTCCTTATTGAGCGCGATATTCCAGGTGCGTCGAAGATGACGCCCGACCAGTTGCGCGGCGCGGCGCAGAAGAGCAACGCGGTGTTGCGAGACCTCGGCCCGGACATCCAGTGGGTGCAGAGCTACGTCGCTGGTGACAAGATCTACTGCGTGTACCAGGCGCCCAGCGAGGCGCTGATCAAGGAGCACGCGGTCAAGTCGGGGTTCCCGGCCAACCGCATCACGCCTGTGGCGGCGGTCATCGACCCGACAACGGCGCGCCCGGCGCGATGAAGTGCCTACCGTCACCGGACTGCAGATGCGCCCCTGGAGGACGTATCCCGCCGTTGACCGCCGCCCTGCGCGACGCCGCCCGGCGCGCAGCGATCCAGCAGACGCCGGGGATGTCGGTGCCGGGCGCGATCGAGTCCTCGGTGCTCGGCCCACGATAGCCCCGCGGCGACGCGGATCAATACGGTACGTGCGGGCCCGTCCACACCGCGTCGACCAGCGGTCGGGCCCGGGCGATGGCCCCGGCCGCGTCGCCCCAGCCCTCGCAGGCGTTGCGGCCGGGCCTGCGCTTCAGCGCGTTGCGCAGCGCCTTGCACAGGGCGTAGAACTCGAAGAAGCGCAGCAACGCGCGGCGCTCTGCGGCGCTCGGCGGGTGCGCGCTGCAGATCAGCTTGTCGTCCGACATGCCGCGGTCAGTCAAGGTAATCGCGCCCCACGCCTTCACGCGCAGCCGCGTGCCGAACCGCAGTCGCGGGCCGAGCACGATCGCATCGAGCAGGTCGCCCTCGAGCCCGAGATGCGTCGGCACCGCGCCGTAGTTGTACGGGCACGGCAGCGGCGAGACGAAGTGGATTTGACCGGACATGCCGCGCTTCAGAAAGCTGCCGCGCGGGACCTCAATCACGACCTCTACCTCGGGCGCGTCGGTCGATGCGCGGTAGTCGAATGCCTCAGCAGCGCTCGGGTCGGTCATCGGCAGAGCCTACTCCCGCGCGCGAAGATCACGCCGAAGCCTAGCGGCTTCGGTGTCAACATCGTGGGCTCGGGATCGGACGGCCAGCCTCGCTCTGGTTGGTCTGGCGTCGGCCACATTGGGCTGCTTGCGCCGGCGTCAACCGATAGCGGCGAATTGACGGCCAAACCGGACGCCAGCACTGAACCTCGCCGGCAGGCAACACGGGCGCAGGCCCGAGTCTCAGCGGAAGCGACCGCCTGAAGCCTACGGCGAAGCCGTTTTGAGGCCGAATGCCGAGCCTTTTCCGAACGACCGGTTCAGGGCGTTCAATTTCGGTGGTCAGGTGCCCGGTTCGGGTCGCAAGCCGGTGGCCTGTGCGCTTGCGCAGGGGCCCGGAAGCAGTCCCTACCGGCAATGGGTGACGAAGGCTTGGACCGGGCCAGGCTGCTGCAGTGTTGACCCGCCCTGGCGCTCGGGCCTTCGCCAGCCATGCAAGCCCTTCCGGGCTTGCATGCGCGCACCTCAGCCCGGCCGGTGCCAGTCCGCCAGCGTGCTCATGTCCAGGTCCCAGCCCGTCAACGGCGCCACCAGCCTGTTGCTGACGGCGCTGACGTTCAGCCGGAACATCAGCGGCACCAGGTAGCCGTCACCGCACACCAGGTCGTTCATGCGGATGAAGAGCGCGGCGCGCTTGACGGGGTCGAGTTCACCTTCTGCATCGCGGTACGCTCGGTCGTACGCGTCGCTGCGCCAGCGCAGCGCATTGCGGCCCTGCCACTTGTTGGCCTTGGTGGCCACTTCCCATGACACATAGCGGTCCATGAAACGTTCCGGGTCGGGCTGTCCCATGCCCGAGGCGTACATCTGCAGGTCGGCGTGGAAGCGGCCGTTGGTGTCGGGGTTGGCCACGTCGGCCGAGAAGAACACGGCGGAGGTCACGGCCTTCAGTTCGGCGTCCATGCCGGCGCGCAGGAAGGCACTCTTGACCACGCTCTGGGTCTTCTGGCGCGCCGCATTGACCGAGGTCTGGAACAGGAAGCGCAGCTTGCGGCCGTCCTTTTCGCGCACGCCGTCGGCGCCCCTTTTCCAACCTGCAGCTTCCAGCAACGCGCCGGCCTTGTCGGGGTTGAATTCGGGCCGCAGGTTGGGGCTGCGAAAGCGCTGCGGGTTGTGCACGATGTTGGGCGTGGCCACGGCCGTGCGGCCGTAGATGAAGTCCTGGATGCCCTGGCGGTCGATGCACAGGCCCACGGCCTGGCGCACCGCGAGGTCCCTGAACAGCGGGTGGCGGGTGCTGGTGTGCGAACGTTCGCCGTCGATCTCGGTGATCGGGTCGGTGAAGTTCAGCATCAGGAATTCCATCGTGCCGCCGGGTGACAGCGCGACACGGCCTTTGCCGCTGGTCTCCATGCGCTTGAGCACCTCGTCTTCGACCTGCAGGTTCCAGCCGAAGTCGAATTCACCGGTCTGCAGCACGGCGCGCGCGGCAGACGGGGCGTCGCCGCCGCCCTTGATCTCGAGGGTGTCGAAGTGCGGGCGGTTGGGGCCGTGGTAGCTGGGGTTTAGCGTGCCGCGCAGCATGTCGCCCGGCTTGAAGTCGACAAACTTGTAGGGCCCGGTGCCGACAGGTGCGTTGTTGGCTGGCGCATCACGCGACTTGGCGCCGACGTAGGGCAAGAACAGGTGGCGCGGGATCAGCGAGCCCACGCAGTAGGGGCTGGCCCAGAAGGGCGTGGGCTTGTCGAATTCAACGCGCACGGTGTGGCTGTTCAGCTTGACCAGCTTCAGGTCGCGCCAGTTGCCGCTGGTCGTGGCGGCGGTGGCGGGGTCGCTGGCGTAGGCGGCGTTGAAGAGCACGTCGTCGGCGGTGAAGGGCTGGCCGTCGTGCCAGGTGACGCCGGTCTTCAGCTTCCAGGTCACGCTGCGACCGTCGGCTGCCACACCGCCGTTGGCGCGGCTGGGTATCTCGGCGGCCAGCACCGGCTGCAGTTCACCTTCGGCGTCCCAGCGTGCCAGCGGCTCGTAGAAAACACGCGCACCGTCGGCGTCTTTGGTGCCGGTGGCGAAGTGGGGGTTCAACTGGGTCGGGCCTTGCCACAGCAGCACACGCAGCGCGCCGCCGCCGCCGCGTCGGGTGGGTCTGTAGACAAAAGGTGCAGCGGTTTGGGCCTGCGCGGTTTCGCCCAGCAGCAAGGCGGCTGCGGGCGGTGCCAGGCCCAGCGCCGCCAGCCGCAACAGGAAGTCGCGGCGCGGCAGTTGACCGCTGTGGACCTGGGCGATCCAGCGGCGCAGGCGGGCTTCTTCTTGCATGGGCTTGAACTCCGTGAGCTGACTGCGACGATAGCGCGGTGTGCCCAGCTTTGTTCAGCGCCGCTCAGTGCCGCTCAGTGCCGCCTCAGTGCCGGGCCACCCAGACCATGGCCACATCCAGCCCCGGCTCGGCGGCCCGGATGCGCAACTGCCCGCCGTGGGCCTGCGCCACCAGCCGGCACAGGTGCAGGCCCAGCCCGACACCGCCGCTGCTGCGCGTGCGTGCCGCGTCGGGGCGGTAGAAGGCTTCGGCCAGGTGCGGCAGCACGTCGGCCGGTACGCCGGGGCCGTGGTCGCGCAGGCCCAGGGCCAGGTTGCCGTCGGCTTCTTGCTGCAGGTACAGCACGGGCGGTGTGGCGGCGTCGGTGGCATGGCGCCGGGCGTTGGACAAGAGGTTGCGCAGCAGAAGGCGCACACGCGTGGGGTCGACGGACACCAGGCCGACGGTCTCGTCCAACTGCAACGTCACACCCTGGTCTTCGCACGCGGCCACCGTCTCGCGCGCCAGTTGCGCCAAATCGGTGGCTTCGGCCTGCAGCGCGCTGTGGCCAGAACTGAAGCCAGACGCCGCATTCGCCAGCCTTTCACTTTCCAGGAGCGTGCTGATGAGATCGCGCATCTCGCCCAGGTCGCGCAGCAGCGCGGCGCGTTCGGGTGTCTCGTCCAGCAATTCGGCGTTGACTCGCGCACGCGTCAGCGGGCTGCGCAGTTCGTGGCTCATGGCCAGCAGCAGCGCACGTTTGGCGTCCAGCATGCCCTGCAGGCTGCTGGCCATGGCGTTGATGCGTTCGCTCAGGTCACCCAGTTCGTCACGCCGTTGCACGGCGATGGGCTGCTTGAACTGCCCGCGGCCGTAGGCCTCGACACCCGCCGTGATGGCCTGCAAGGGCCGCAGCAGGCGCCAGACGCTGGCGTAGGCTGCAGCCAGCATCAACAGCAGTGCCGTCAGCGTGGCCCAGCCGAAGAGGCGCGGGCGGGCGGCGTCGGGTGGGGCCGACAGCGAAAAGGTGATCTGGTGGCCGTCGGCGGTGCTGCGGCTCAGGCCCCAGTCCGCTGCGTCGCTGTCGTCATCGCCGGGGTCGCGGTGGTGGCGCCGGCCATCGCCACCGAAGCGCCGCCGGGGCTCGTCCTCGTCGGTGTTCAGTTGCACCAAGGGGCCCTCGATGCGCACCGCCACCGGCAGGCGCTGACTGATGGCGCGTGCACGCGGTGCGCTGGGCGGCGAGCCGATCTCGGCCGCCAGCCGGTCCACGTAATCGGCCACCAGCGGGCGTGCATACGACTGCCAGCCGGTGTGCAGCAGGCGCTGCGTGCCGAACAGAAAGACCGCGGTGGTGCCCAGCGCCAGCAGCACAAACAACAGCAGCAATCGGCCCTTGATGCTGTGCCGCCATTGGTTCGTGGCCCGGCTCATTGTTTGACGCCGGCGAACACATAACCCACGTTACGCAGGGTGCGGATGCTGTCCAGCGGCTCCAGCTTCTTGCGCAGCCGGCTGACCAGGATGTCCACCGCCCGGCTGTGGATGTCGTCGGCCGCATGGCCGCGCAAACGCGCCAGGATGTCGTCGCGGGTGAACACCTTGCCCGGTGTGCCGGCCAGCAGCGTGAGCAGCTCGAACTCGGTGCCGGTCAATTCGACCGTCTGACCCTGGCGCAGCACGCTGCGGCGGTCGAGGTCGATGTCCAGGCCGTCGAAACGCAGCAGGCCGGCGGGTGGGGTGGCTGCAAGCGCTGCGGCAGGCGCCGAGGTTCGGCGCAGCACGGTCTGGATGCGCGCCAGCAGTTCTCGCGGTTCGAAGGGCTTGGGCAGGTAGTCGTCGGCACCCAGCTCCAGGCCCACCACGCGGTCCATCACGTCGCCGCGTGCGGTGAGCATGACGATGGGCAATGTGGCCAATGGCGGCGGCGCCTTGCGGATGGTGCGGCACAGTTCGAAGCCGTCCATCTCGGGCAGCATGACGTCCAGGATGGCGGCGTCGAAGGCTGCACCCGGCGCTTGCAGCAGCGCCAGCCCGGCGCTGGGCCGGGTGGCGTGCTGCAGTTCGAAGTCGAAGCGACGGAAAAAGGCCGCCAGCGGCGGCCCCAGGTGCTCGTCATCGTCGATCAGCAGCAGCCGGCGCATGACGGGCATTGTCGGTGCACGGGGCTCAGCCGCCGTGGCCGTGATGGCCGCTGTCACCGCGGCGTTCACCGTCGTGGCCATGTCTGCCGCGGCCGCCCTTGGCCATGAACTCACGCACCTTGGCTTGTTGTTCGGGCTTCAGGCTGTCGTAGAAGTCGGCCATGGCCGCCACCACCTCGGGTGACTTGCTGTTGACCGCGCCCACCTTGTCCTGGATCAGTGCCGTGGCCTTGTTGCGGTCGAACGTGGGACCGGCCATCAGCGACTGGATTTCAGCGCGTGGGTTGGTGGTGCTGCCCACCAGGGCGTTGCGCTGCTCGCGCAGCTTGTCGGCCAGCAGGCCCAGCTTGGCTTTTTGTGCGGCGTCCAGGTCGAGCTGCTTGCCGACTCGGTCCACGACCTTGCTCTTCATCTCGGCCGCATCTTCGGCACTCATGGCCTGCCAGCCGTGGCCGCGATAGCTGTTGTGGGCAAAGGCGGCCAGGCCGCCGAACACGGTGCCGGCGACGGCCAGGCCGATGAGGGTGCGTTTGATCCAGGTCTTCATGGGGTTTCCTTCTGCGTATGTCGGCCCTGTGGACTGTGCCTCAGGGCCTGGGTTGAACATGACGCTATGGTCGCGGCGGGGCGCCGTGCCGTCCTTTCGCTGCGGTATCGCTGCGTAACGTTTTTTGTCGCGGCGGTGATGGAACAATCGGACTCAAGTTTCTGCTTCCCCGTACGCTCTTCACCTGCTCTTCACCCGCTCTTCACCCACCCTTCACCGGAGAACCCGATGTCCCTCAAAGGCAAGACCGCCCTCGTCACCGGCTCCACCAGCGGCATCGGCCTTGGCATGGCGCAGACCTTTGCGCGCCAGGGCGCGAACATCGTGCTCAATGGATTTGGTGACTTCGAGCCCGTCAGGGCCGCCATTGCCGCGCTGGGCGTGCGTGTGGAGTACCACGGCGCCGACATGAGCCAGCCGGCCGAGATCGAAGCCATGATGGCCTTTGCGCAAGAAAAATTCGGCGGCGTGGATGTGCTGGTCAACAACGCCGGCATCCAGCACGTGGCCAAGGTCGAAGACTTCCCGGTCGACAAGTGGGACGCCATCATTGCCATCAACCTGAGCAGCGCCTTCCACACCAGCCGCCTGGCCATTCCCCACATGCGGGCCAAAAACTGGGGCCGCATCATCAACGTGGCCAGTGCACACGGCCTGGTGGCCAGCCCGGCCAAGAGCGCCTACGTGGCGGCCAAACACGGCATCGTTGGCCTGACCAAGGCCAGCGCGCTGGAACTGGCCACCACCGGCGTCACCGTCAACGCCATCTGCCCGGGCTGGGTGCTGACGCCGCTGGTGCAAAAGCAGATCGACGACCGCGCCGCCAAGGGCGGCATCACGGTGGCGCAAGCGCAGATCGACCTGCTGGGCGAAAAGCAGCCGTCGTTGCAGTTCACCACGCCTGAACAGCTGGGGGAACTGGCGGTCTTCCTGTGCAGTGCGGCAGCCGACAACGTGCGTGGCGTGGCCTGGGCTGTGGACGGCGGGTGGACGGCGCAGTGAGCGGGTCGAGGTGTTGCGCTGGCAGTTGGTGGGCCAGACCCACTGCCTGTTCCACCGCAGCACCACGCGCGTCGAAGGCAGCTGCTGTGTGCAAGACCGGGCGGCTGCTGTACGACCAGACGGCGCGGCACATGGGCTTCATCGTCTACGCCCACGACGTGGCTTGAGCCGCTACACACGCTCCACGATCAGCGCGATGCCCTGGCCGACGCCGATGCACATGGTGCACAGCGCGTAGCGGCCACCCCGGCCTTCGTTGATGCGGTGCAGCTGGCTCACCGCCGTGGTCACCAGCCGCGCGCCGCTGGCGCCCAGCGGGTGGCCCAGCGCGATGGCGCCGCCCCAGCGGTTGATGCGCGGGTCGTCGTCTTGCAAGCCCAGGTCGCGCAGCACGGCCAGGCCCTGCGCGGCGAAGGCTTCGTTGAGCTCGATGACGTCCATCTGCGCCAGGCTCAGGCCCGTCAATTCCAGCACCTTGCGTATGGCCGGCGCGGGGCCGAAACCCATGATGCGTGGGGCCAGGCCCGCGGTGGCCATGCCTACGACGCGGGCGCGGGGCGTCAGTCCGTGGCGTCGGGCTGCGGCTTCGCTGGCCAGTATCAGTGCACAGGCGCCGTCGTTCACGCCGCTGGCGTTGCCTGCGGTCACCGTGCCGTCGGGCCGCACCACGCCCTTGAGTCTGGCCAGCGCGTCCAGGCTGGTTTCGCGCGGATGTTCGTCGCTGTCCACCAGCAGCGCGTCGCCCTTTTTCTGCGCGATGCTGACCGGCGTGATCTCTGCCGCCAGGTGGCCGGCCTTTTGCGCCGCCACCGCGTTCAGTTGCGAGCGCAAGGCCATGCGGTCCTGTGCGTCGCGCTCGATCCTGAAGTCGGTGGCCACGTTTTCGGCCGTCTCGGGCATGCTGTCCACGCCGTAGAGTGCTTTCATGCGCATGTTGATAAAGCGCCAGCCGATGGTGGTGTCGTAGACCGCGCTCGTGCGGCTGAAGGCGGTGTCGGCCTTGGGCATGACAAAGGGCGCGCGGCTCATGCTTTCCACGCCGCCAGCAATCATCAACTGCGCTTCACTGGCCTTGATGGCACGGGCGGCCGTGCCCACCGCGTCCATGCCGCTGCCGCACAGCCGGTTGATCGTGGCGCCGGGCACGTCTTGCGGCAAACCGGCCAGCAGCGCAGCCATGCGTGCCACGTTGCGGTTGTCTTCGCCGGCCTGGTTGGCGCAGCCGTAGATCACGTCGTTGACCGCCGCCCAGTCCACCCCCGGGTTGCGAGCCATCAGCGCCTTCAGCGGGACGGCACCCAGATCGTCGGTGCGCACGGAAGACAACGCACCACCGTAGCGGCCGAAGGGCGTGCGGATGGCATCGCAGATGTAGGCCTGGTTCATGGTGTTTTTCCCTCTGCGCACGCCAAAACCTGACGTGCAGTTGGTGTTGTAACGCGACCCAGCTTCCCGCCACGGAACCGGCTTTGTCGGGCCGTCGGCGGACACCCCCCTCGGGGGGCAGCGAGCGCTAGCGAGCTTGGGGGCACCTTCTTCTGAGCCAGGGGCTGACGCGGTAGCGTTCGCCGCGGTATTGGGTGTCCAGCGCGTCGAGCAAGTGCGCGACCTCGGTTTCGTTCCAGCGGGCGAGCCACTCGAAAGGCCCGGCCGGGTAATTGACGCCCAGCTTCATCGCGGCGTCTGCACCTTCGGGTGTGCACACACCCTGCAGCACGGCGTCGGCAGCTTCGTTGATCAACATGGCGATGGTGCGTGCCACCACCAGACCCGGCGTGTCGGCCACCTGCAGTGGCGCAAAGCCCAGGGCGGCCAGCCAGGCACCGGCCTGCGTGCGCCAGGAGGAGCTGGCGGCTTCGTTGATGGCGTAGGCCAGCGCGGTGCCGGGTGCAGCGGGCAGGGCCACGATGCGATCGAACACGGCCACTTGGGGTGTGCGCAGTTCGGCCGCCATTTCGCTGGCCGTGTGGCCGCTGCTCATGACCAGGTGCGCGCCGTCGATCACCAGCCCCGTCCAGCCGGTGTGGCGCAGCCGCGCCGGCCCCCAGCCCTGGGTGGCCAGGGCTTGCGTGGCGGCGGCCTCCAGCAGGTCGGCGATGGCGCCTTCACCATGAACGGTGACTTCACGTGCGCTGTTCGGCGCTTCGTGCACGGCCACCGGCAAGGCCGGTGCACCGTCAGGGTAGCGATAGAAACCGCGCCCGCTCTTGCGGCCCAGCAGGCCGCCGTCGACCATCTCGCGCTGCACCAGGCTGGGCATGTAACGCTTGTCCTGGAAGTTGGCCTCAAAAACCGAATTCGTGACCGCGAAGTTGGTGTCGTGGCCGATCAGGTCCATCAGCTCGCACGGCCCCATGCGAAAGCCTGCGCCGCGCAGGCAGGCGTCGATGACCGTCGCCGTGGCCGCCTGTTCCAGCAGCAGCGCCAGCGTCTCGGCGTAGTAGGGCCTTGCGATGCGGTTGACGATGAAGCCGGGTGTGCTTTTGGTGTGCACCGGCACCTTGCCCCAGGTCTTGGCCAGGGCGTGGATGGCTTGGGCCACGGGCGCTTCGGTGTGCAGCCCCGACACCACTTCCACCAGCTTCATCAGCGGCACCGGGTTGAAGAAGTGCATGCCCACCAGGCGCCCCGGGTGCTGCAGGCCATTGGCGATGGCCGTGACGCTGATGCTGCTGGTGTTGCTGGCCAGCACGCAGGACGCGGCCACGACGCTTTCCAGCTGCGCAAACAGGGCCCGTTTGGCCGCCAGGTCTTCGACGATGGCTTCCACCACCAGCCCTGCGCCAGCGGCTTGTTCAAGCGCGGCAATGGGCTCGATGCGCGCCAGCGTGGTTTCAGCCGCATCGGCCGCCAGCTTGCCCTTGGCCACCAGGCTTTGAAGCGTGGCGGTCAGCTTGGTTTTAGCAGCGGCCGCGGCTCCTTCGCGTGCGTCGTGCAGCAGCACCGGGTGGCCGGCCTGTGCCGCCACTTGCGCGATGCCGGTGCCCATGATGCCGGCGCCGACGACAAGCAGCGGCGTCTGTTGAAGGCTCGTCATTGCGGGATCCATTTCGCCAGGCGTTTGCCGAGGAAGGCCGCAAAACCTTCGCGCGCTTCTTCGCTGCCACGCACGCGGCTGATGGTCTGCGCGGTGAGTTCGATCGTCTCGGCGGTAATGGGGCCTACGTCCAACTGCGCAAACAGCGCCTTGATCTCGCGCTGTGCACCCGGGCCGCCGACCAGCAGCGCGTTGACGGTGGCGTCCACGGCCGCGTCCAGTTCATCGAGCGTCGCGAGCTTCTGCACCAGCCCCATGGCCAGCGCTTCGGCAGCGCCGATGCGTTCGGTGGTGAGTGCCAGCCGCTTGGCCTGCCGCTTGCCCACCGCATTGGTGACATAAGGCCCGATCACGGCCGGCAGGATGCCGAACCGGGCTTCGCTGACCGAAAAGCTGGCGTTGTCGGCCGCAACGGCGATGTCGCAGGCGCAGGCCAGGCCCACACCGCCGCCCAGCGCCGCGCCCTGCACGCGCGCCACGGTGGGCTTGGGCGCGGCTTCAATGCGCGCCAGCATGCTGGCAAAGCGCCGTGCATCCTGCAGGTTCCACTCTTGCGACGCGGTGCTGGCGCGCTGCATCCATTGCAGGTCGGCACCGGCGCTGAAGTGTTTGCCTTCGCCGGCCAGCACGATCACGCGCACGCTGTCGTCGGCGATCAGGCGGACGAATGCCTCGTCCAGTTCGCCGATCATCGTTTCGTCGAAGGCGTTGAAGACGGCCGGGCGCGACATCGTGAGCTGCGCGACGCCCGGGCCGCGTGGCGTGATGACCAGCGTGGTGTAAAGGCCCATCAGTAGGTCTCCAGGTGCAGGCGGCCTTGGTTCTTCAGATCGGCGCCAAGCGCTGCCCAGTCCAGGCCCGCAGCCTTGGCGATGTCACCCAGGGCCAGCACCACCCCTTCTTCCATGCTCTTCAGGCCGCAGACGTAGAAGTAGGCGTTGGGATCGGCCATCAGGGGTGCCAGGTCGGCGGCGCGTTCGCGCATCGCGTCCTGCACGTAGCGCTTGGGCTGGCCGGCGGCGCGGCTGAAAGCGAAGTTGGTGTCGATGAAGTCTTTCGGCAAGCCCTGCAGCGGGCCGAAGTAAGGCAGCTCTTCTTTGCTGCGCGCACCGAAGAACAGCATCAGCTTGCCCCCTTCGAACCTGCCCGACTGCCTGAGGCGACGCCGCCACTCGGTCATCGCGCGCATCGGTGCGCTGCCGGTGCCGGTGCAGATCATCACGATGTGGCTCTTGGGGTGGTTGGGCATCAGGAAGCTGGTGCCGAAGGGGCCGATGACCTGGCAGCTGTCGCCCACGGCCAGGTCGCACATGTAGTTGCTGGCCACGCCGCGCACGGGCTGGCCCTGGTGGTCTTCGAGCACGCGCTTGATGGTCAGCGAGACGTTGTTGTAGCCCGGCCTTTCGCCGTTGCGCGGGCTGGCGATGCTGTACTGCCGCGGGTTGTGGGCGCGGCCGTGGGCGTCGATGCCAGGCGGGACGATGGCCATGCTCTGGCCTTCCAGCACCGGGAAGGGCATGGCGCCGAAGTCCAGCACGATGTGGTGGGTGTCGTACTCTTTGCCGACCTCGGTGACCCGCACGTTGCCCACCACGGTGGCCGTGATGTGTTTGTCGCCCGCCGGGTTGCGAGGGTTCGGGCCGTAGAGGTTGGTGTAGGCATGCGCCGCGCTCCAAGGAGGCAGCGTGGCGCCGAAATGGGCACTGTTGAAGGCGGGTTCGGTGCCAGGTTCGACCGGCGCGGCAGCGGCCACTGCGGGCGCGGCGACTTCCAGCGCCACCTCGTTGCCGGCCTGTTCAGCCAGTTGCTCGCGGCTCAGCTCTGCCGGCAGTTCGTCCCAGCCCATCTGCTCTTCCAGGCTGTAGGCCTTGAGGCGCAGCACCTGGCGGTAGTTGTCGATGCTGCCGGTGGGGCAGGGCGAGATGCAGTCGTTGCACCAGTTGCACTTGCTCGCATCGACCACGTAGTTGCGCGAATCGTGCGTGATGGCGCCCACCGGGCACATGGTTTCGCAGGTGTTGCAGCGGATGCAGATCTCGGGGTCGATCAGGTGCTGCTTGATGACGCTGGTCGTAGCGTCAATCAGGGCCATGTCCATGTCCATGCCGATGTCTCCTGTGCGGTGCCCCAGTGTGGCACCGAGCCCGGGCCGACCGGCCAAGGCGAGCGATCAAGTGGGCGCCACGGAACCGGCTTCGCCGGGCCGCTGGCGTCGCCCCCTTGAGGGGGAAGCGGCGCAGCCGCTTCGGGGGTGGGTCAATTCAGGCAAAACGGACATATTCAAAGTCCACGGGTTGCCGGTTGATGCCCATCACCGGCGGTGCAATCCAGTTGGCAAACTTGCCGGGCTCGACGACGCGCCCCATCAGGCTGCGCACGAAGGCGCGGTCGCCGCCGCTGGGCAGCCAGTGGTCGACATTGGCCTGCCATTCGGCATCGCCGAGCACACGACCTTCGGGCGACACCTTGGCGCCGCTGAGCGCGCCGATGCTGCGGTGGAAGGCCTTGTGCGGTGTCTTCAGCACGAAGGGGATGCCCGCCTTCTGGATGACCTTGTTCCAGCGTTCGACACCGGCCACGCTGTCCTTGATGTAGTCATCGCGCAGCACCTCGTTCAGGGCATTGAGCATCGGCACCTCGCGCTCAACCAGCTGGCCATTCACGACGTTCAGCACCTTGTAGGTCTGGCCCTTGAGCACATGGTCGTCCACGCGCTTGCCTTCTTCGTAGCGGCCCTTCAGCCCGGTGCTGTAGAAGGTGGCGGCGTTGCTGGACTCGTCGGCGCCGAAGAGGTCGATGGTGACGCTGTAGTGGAAGTTGATGTAGCGCTGGACCGTCGCCAGGTCGATGACGCCGGCGGCGCGCAGCGTGGCCGCGTCGTCGGTCTTCAGCTCGTTCATTTTCTGCGCAGTGCGCTGGATGATGCGGCTGATGCCGCTCTCGCCGACGAACATGTGGTGCGCTTCCTCGGTCAGCATGAACTTGGTGGTGCGGGCCAGCGGGTCGAAGCTGCTTTCGGCCAGCGCGCACAACTGGAACTTGCCGTCGCGGTCGGTGAAGTAGGTGAACATGAAGAAGCTCAGCCAGTCGGGCGTGGCTTCGTTGAAGGCGCCCAGGATGCGCGGGTTGTCGGCATCGCCGCTGCGGCGCTCCAGCAGCGACTCGGCTTCCTCGCGGCCATCGCGGCCGAAATGCTTGTGCAGCAGATAGACCATCGCCCACAGGTGGCGGCCTTCCTCGACGTTGATCTGGTACAGGTTGCGCAGGTCGTACAGGCTGGGCGCGGTGAGGCCCAGGTGGCGCTGCTGCTCGACCGATGCCGGTTCGGTGTCGCCCTGCGTGACGATGATGCGGCGCAGGTTGGCTCGGTGCTCCCCGGGCACGTCATGCCAGGCGCGCTCGCCCTTGTGGTCACCGAAGTGGATCTGTCGGTCGACCTGCCCCGGGTTCATGAAGATGCCCCAGCGGTAGTCGCGCATCTTCACGTGCTCGAAGCTGGCCCAGCCCGACGGGTCGACGCTGACCGCGGTGCGCAGGTAGACCTCGCTCGTGGTCGAGCCTTCGGGGCCCATCTCGTCCCACCAGTTGATGAAGTTCGGCTGCCATTGCTCCAAAGCGCGCTGCAACGTGCGGTCGCTGCCCAGGTCGACGTTGTTCGGGATCTTCTGGCTGTAGTCGATCGAAGCGCTGTTCAGGGTCGTCATGCGGTACTCCTTGACGTGG
>JBBRCN010000082.1:0-18765 GCA_038204775.1 Burkholderiales bacterium
TTCGTCTCTACCTTCATGCGATTCATCTCATGCCGGACCGCCTGTCTGCCCTGCTCCAGCGCTTCGACCTGCGTGCCCGCGTCGTTCACAGCGGCGCACTGTGCGGCCCGGCCGACTTCGACGGCAATGCCGGGGTGGGCCACCTGCACCTCGTTCGACGTGGGCCCTTGCGTATGACTGACCCGCAGGGGCGGCGTAGCACGGTGAAGGAACCCAGCGTGCTGTTCATCCCGCGCCCGGGTGCCCACCGGCTCGACGGCGGCAATGACCCGGGCGCCGATGTCGTCTGTGCATCGATCGACTTCGGCGCCGGTGACGAAAACCCGTTGCTGCGCGGGCTGCCGGCCCTGCTGAGCGTGCCGCTGGCGCAACTGCCGGGCCTCGATCTGGCCCAGCAACTGCTGTTCAGCGAAGCACAAGCCGGCCGCTGCGGACACGACGCGGTGGTGGACCGGCTGACCGAGGTGCTGGTGATTCAGCTCTTGCGGCATGCCATGGCCCACCGCCTGGTGGACGGCGGTGTCATGGCCGGCCTGGCCGACGCGCGGCTGGCCAAAGCCATCAGCGCGCTGCACGCACAACCGGCTCGGGGCTGGAACCTGGACAGCATGGCCGCACTGGCCGGCATGTCGCGGGCGCGGTTTGCAGCGCACTTCGCGCGCACGGTCGGCGTGCCGCCGGGCGACTACCTCACGGGCTGGCGCCTGGGCCTGGCCCGGTCGCTGCTGCGCAAGGGGCTGCCGGTGAAACAAGTGGCCGCCGAGGTGGGCTACGCCAGCCCGGGTGCCTTCGGGCGTGCGTTCCTGCAACGCGTGGGTGCCACGCCGACCCACTGGCAGCGCGGCGATGCGGCTGAAATCTGACAACCAACCGGAGACCACGACATGCAGTCCGCCACACCATCCCGAACACTGGCAACAGCCCGAGCCCAGCCGCCGCTGTTCAGCGCCCTTGCCGCAGGGGTCAGCTTCCTGCTGCTGCTCACCAGCGCCTGCACCACGGTGGCGCCGCCGTCGGCCACGAACCACGCGTCGCTGCCGGTGCTGAGTGCCTGGTTTGACGGTGAAGAGGTGTTCTACATCACCACCGATGTGTCACATGCCGACGTGGCCCTGGCCAAGGGCGCGAACTTCGCCCCTCGCCTGGCCCACGCTTTGCCTGCCGGCAAGCCGGTGCCCGGGCAGCCTTCACCGCTGGACAAGGTTTACGCCGTGACCAATTTCAAGCAGGCCAGCATCTTTGCGTCAGCGCCGTTCCCGATGGGTTCGACGAGCCGCGACACCGCGTACAGCCCACTGTGGCAAATGGTCAAGGTCACCTGGGCGGCGGGCAGGACGCCGCAGACCCTCAAATCCGAGGAAGCTGTCCTGGCAGCTGCCGACAGCGGCGCCGTCCTGCTGGAATCGACCCGGGTGATCTTGAACTGCCCCATCGTGCACCGTGGCCCCAAGGGTGCCTTGCCCGGTGTGTCGCTGACTCACCCGCCGCGTTGAACCATTCGGGTCGGCCATGCAGCCGCGCGCTTGCGGCGCCTTTGCAGTGACGTTCTGTCGCGTGCGGCTGCATGCCGTCGCACGGGGCTCGCTGCGCCTGGGCTGTGGCGGCACAGTTGGCAGCATGTCATCTGCTTTGGAGTGCCTCATGAATTCACGCCTGCGCCAGACCCTGACCCATCTGGTGGCCCCGGCCCTGCTGTGTCTGGGCCTGCTGCCGCCAGCGGCTCAAGCCGCCACCACCCAAGGATCGGGCCGGGCGGCTTCCGAGATGCGCACGGTGGCCGAGTTCCAGGCCATTGCGCTCAACGGGCCCATGGACCTGACCGTGCGCCAGGGCAACAGCCCTTCGGTGCAGGTGGAGGCCGACGACAATCTGCTGCCGCTGCTGGAAACGGTGGTGGAGTCTTCCGGCAACGGCCCCACGCTGCTGGTGCGGTGGAAGAAGGGCGAGAGACTGAACACGCGGTCCCGGGTGCTGGTGACCGTGGTCGTGCCCAAGCTCACGGCGCTGACGGCAATGGGCTCGGGTGACATGAAGGTGGAGTCTTTCAACACGCCCGTGCTGAAGCTGTCGCTTTCGGGCTCAGGGGACGCCCAACTGGTGGGCCTGACGACCGATGACCTGGGCATCTCGATTGCCGGCAGCGGCGACGTCGGGGGCAACGGTCGTGCCGCCAGGGTGAAGATCAGCATCGCCGGCAGCGGTGACGTGCGCTTGAACGGCATGAAGGCCGACGACGTGACGGTCACCATCGCCGGCAGCGGCGACGCAGCGGTCCACGCCGACAAGTCGCTCAGCGTCAGCATCGCCGGCAGCGGCGACGTCAGCTACACCGGCAATGCTGCAGTGAAAAGCAGCGTGGCCGGCAGCGGCAGCGTCGTCAAGCGCTGAGAGCAGCATTCAGGGCTTGCCCGACCTTAGCCGGGCCGCTGCGGCCCGGCGACAATCGGGCCGGTGAATCACGCAGTCACCACGCCCATCTGGCGACACCCCGAATTTGCCCGCGGCGCCCGCGACATGCTGGGCACGGCCATCGGCATCGCCGCCTGGGGCCTGATCACCGGCGTGGCCATGGGCAAGAGTGGTTTGCCGCTGCCGCTGATGGCCTTCATGTCGCTTGTGGTCTTTGCCGGCAGCGCACAACTGGCGGTGCTGCCGCTGATGGCCAGCGGCGCGCCGGTGTGGGTGGTGTGGGCCACGGCCTTGTGTGTGAACCTGCGTTTTGTCATCTTCAGCGCGGCCTGGCGGCCGTACTTCCTGCCGTACCCGATGGGCACGCGCCTGCGGCTGGCCTACTTCACGGCCGACCTGAACTACGTGCTGTTCATGCGGCGCTTTCCAGATCCCAGACCTGCACCGGAACAGCTGCCGTACTTCTGGGGCGGCGTGGCCTTGAACTGGACCTCGTGGCAGCTGCCTTCGCTGATCGGCATCTTCCTGGCCGACGCCGTGCCCGTGCACTGGGGCATCGGCTTTGCCGGCACCCTGGCCCTGCTGGGCATTGCGCTGTCGCTGCTGAATGACAAGGCCACGGCAGTGGCCGGCGCCGTGGCCGGCTGCGCGGCGGTGGCGGCCTATGCCATGCCCTACAAGCTGAACATCGTGGTGGCCATCGCGGCAGCGGTGGCGATGGGCCTGCTGATCGACCACAGCACGCCGAAAAAAGCGCCCTTGCCGGTGGATGACAAAACATGACCATGGGCACATTCGAAGGCGTGATTGCCATCGTCGGCCTGACTGTGCTGACGGTGGCGACGCGCGGTTTTTTCTTCCTCACCCGTCGCGAGATTCCCATTCCCGACTGGCTGAGCAAGGGCCTGCGCTACGCGCCGCTGGCAGCGATGGCCGCCGTGGTGCTGCCCGAGGTGGTGCTGCTGCAAGGGCAGTTGATCCAGACCTGGATGGACGCGCGCCTGTATGCCGTGGTCGCCGGCGCGGCCTACTTCTGGTGGCGGCGCGACATCCTGGGCACCATCCTCAGCGGCATGGCGGTGCTGCTGCCGCTGAAGCTGGGGTTGGGCTGGTGAACGTACGGTGAGGCGCAGCGCTGCGGGGCGCGGCACATCCTTAGAATTCGCTGCAGTCCTTCTTCTGCAGAAAGCCCCTCATGAACGTGCTTCGCCTGTCCGACCTGGTGTCTCAAGGCCGTGTGACGGGTCAGCGGGTGTTCATCCGCGCCGACCTCAACGTGCCGCAAGACGAAGCGGGCCGCATCACCGAAGACACACGCATCCGTGCCAGCGTGCCGTGCATCCGCATGGCGCTGGCGGCCGGTGCGGCCGTGATGGTCACCTCGCACCTGGGCCGCCCCACCGAAGGTGAGTTCAAGCCCGAGGATTCTCTGGCCCCCGTGGCCGCGCGCCTGGGTGAATTGCTGGGTTTCGAGGTGCCGCTGCTGTCCAACTGGGTGGACGGTGTCGACGTGGCGCCGGGCCAGTTGGTGATGCTGGAAAACTGCCGCCTGAACAAGGGCGAGAAGAAAAACAGCGAAGAACTCAGCCGCAAGATGGCCGCGCTGTGCGACATCTTCGTGCACGACGCCTTTGGCACCGCCCACCGTGCCGAGGCCAGCACCTACGGCATCGCGCAGTACGCCAAGATCGCCTGCGCCGGGCCGCTGCTGGCGGCCGAAATCGACGCCACCACCCGCGCGCTGGCGGCACCCAAGCGGCCGCTGCTGGCCATCGTGGCGGGCAGCAAGGTCAGCACCAAGCTCACCATCCTGACGGCACTGGCCGGCAAGGTGGACGGCCTGATCGTGGGCGGCGGCATCGCCAACACTTTCATGCTGGCCGAGGGCCTGCCCATCGGCAAGAGCCTGGCCGAACCCGACCTGCTGGACCAGGCCAAGGCCGTCATCGAAGCCATGAAAGCGCGTGGCGCGGCGGTGCCGATACCCGTCGATGTGGTAGTCGCCAAAGCCTTCAAGGCCGATGCCGAAGCCACCGTCAAGGCCGCCACCGATGTGGCCGCCGACGACCTGATCCTGGACATCGGCCCCCAGACCACGGCGCTGCTGGCCGCGCAGATCATGAAGGCCGGCACCGTGGTCTGGAACGGCCCGGTGGGCGTGTTCGAGTTCGACAACTTCAGCCACGGCACCGAAGGCATCGCACGCGCCATCGCGGCCAGCGACGCCTTCAGCATCGCCGGCGGTGGGGACACGCTGGCGGCCATCGCCAAGTACGGCATTGAAAAGAACGTGGGTTACATCAGCACGGGCGGTGGTGCGTTTCTGGAAGTGCTGGAAGGCAAGACGCTGCCGGCTTTCGAGATCCTGGCGCGCCGCGCGGCGGGCTGACTGGCTTCAAGCCCTGGGTGCCGCAGCCGCAACGGCTTCGTCATTCACGACGCGGGCACGCGGCCATAATCCTGATGGCTGTTGCCTGTACCCGGAGTGTTGCCCATGACCCGTGCCACCAAGATCGTCGCCACCCTCGGCCCCGCTTCCAGCGACCCCGAGGTGCTGGAGCGGCTGCTGCGCGCCGGCGTCGACGTGGTGCGCTTGAACTTCAGCCATGGCACGGCGCAGGACCACGTCGACCGTGCGTCGCTGGTGCGCAGCATGGCGCTGAAAGTGGGCAAGCCCGTGGCGCTGATGGCCGACCTGCAGGGCCCCAAGATCCGCGTCGGCAAGTTTGCCGAAGGCAAGGTGATGTTGATGGCGGGCGAGCGCTTCGTGCTGGATGCAGCGCGCACCGCGCCTGGCGACATCGGGGGCGTCGGCCTGGACTACAAAGAACTGCCGCGCGACCTGCGCCCCGGCGACACGTTGCTGCTCAACGACGGCCTGATCAAGCTGACGGTGGACCGTGTGCTGGGTGACGAGGTGCACACGCGGGTGGTGGTGGGCGGTGTGCTGTCCGACAACAAGGGCATCAACAAGGCCGGTGGCGGCCTCACGGCGCCAGCGCTGACGGCCAAGGACATGGAGGACATCAAGACGGCGGTGGCTTTCCAGTGCGAGTACCTGGCGGTGAGCTTTCCCAAGAACGCCACCGACATGGAGATGGCGCGCCAACTGGCCTACGTGGCTGGCGAGGCCACTCGGCACCGGCCGGCCATGATCGCCAAGATCGAGCGCAGCGAGGCCATCCCGCAGCTGGAAGCCATTCTGCGTGCCAGCGACGGCATCATGGTCGCGCGGGGCGACCTGGCGGTCGAGGTGGGCAACGCCGCCGTGCCGGCCTTGCAAAAACGCATGATCCGCATGGCGCGCGAGATGGACAAGGTGGTCATCACGGCCACGCAGATGATGGAAAGCATGATCCTGGCACCGGTGCCCACGCGTGCCGAGGTGTCGGACGTGGCCAACGCGGTGCTCGACGGCACCGACGCGGTGATGCTGAGTGCCGAAACGGCGGCCGGCAAGTACCCGGTGGAAACGGTGGAGCAGATGGCGCAGATCGCGCTGGAAGCCGAACGCGCCGAGGACATCTCCATCGAGACCGACTTCACCAACAAACGCTTTGGCCGCATCGACCAGAGCATTGCCATGGGCGCACTTTTCACCGCGCACCACCTGGGCTGCAAGGCCATCATCGCGCTGACCGAAAGTGGCAGCACCGCTCTGTGGATGAGCCGGCACAACATCAAGGTGCCGATCTACGGCATGACCTCGCAAGTGGCGTCCGAGCGCCGCATGACGCTGTACCGCAACGTGCAGCCGCTGCTGATGCCCAAGATGAGCGACCGTGACCAGGCCCTGGCCAAGGCCGAGGCGCTGCTGGTTGAAAAGGGCGTGCTTCGGCCGGGCGACACCTACGCCATCACCTGCGGCGAGCCGATGGGCTACCCGGGGGGCACGAACATGCTCAAGGTCTGCCAGGTAGGGTAGTCGGCCCCCAAGCTCGCTGGCGCTCGCGGCTGGGCCGCCTGCATGCGGCCCAGCGCTCGCCAGCCACTCGCCAGCGCGCAGGCGCTGGCTCGGTGCGGGCTCGCCCCCCCAAGTGGGGTGTCCGCCAGCGGCCCGGCGGAGCCTGTTCCGCGGCGGCAAGCTTGGTCAGGCGGGCTGCGAACGCACGCTGTTGATCATGGCGGTGACTTGCGGGTTCATGGCCACGGGCAGCAGTTCAACGCCGGGGTGTTCACGCGCGTAGACGCGGAACAGTTCGTCGGCAAAACCGTGGCCGATCTGCGTGATGCCTTCGAAGTCCAGTTCTGCGTGGCCAAACTGCGCCAGTCGGCGGGTGGCGCGCTGTGCGTCGGCGCGTGACAGCAAGGAGTTGTCGGCCGAGCCGGCGCCGATCAGGTGCAGCGGCACCCGGGTGCGCCCGAAGTCGTAGGCCGTGCCGCTGGCGCTGAAAGCCTTGAGCACGCTGTCCAGCGTGCGTGGGGTGTCCAGCGAAATGGCCAGATAGATCGACGTGCCTGCCCGGGCGTTGGCGGCGCTGACCTTGCCTGCGCGCCAGGCTTGTGGCTCCCAGGCGCGGCTCTGGAAGGCGGCGCTGTTGGCGTGGATGTCGAACACGTCGGCCAGGCGGCTGGTGAAAAACAGGCCGTGGCCCGTGTGGCGTTGCGGCTGGCTGGTGAGCTTGCCTTTGCTCAGCTCCAGCATGGCCAGCCGCGGGTCGTCGATGACGAAGCTGCCCGCGATGCGTTCGAACAGACCCACGCCGTCGTCGGACACCAGCAGCTGCAGCTGCAAGGGCGTCTGCCGCATCGAAACCGTGACCTGCTGGCCGCCGCTGTGGTCGATGGCGTTGTTCAGCAGTTCGGTGAAAGCGTGCTGCGCCATGCGCATCACTTCGGGCGGCAAGTCGAAGCATGGTGCAAATTCGCGCCGCCATGGCAGGTCTTCCAGCAGGCCTTCCAGTGCGTAGCGCTGGACCACCTGGCGCAGCGGACCGGGTCGAAACAGCGGCTTGCGTGCTGGGCCCAGCGCCACAAGCCACTGCAGCGCCACGAGCTTGCGCAGCAGGCCACCAGCCTGGCGGCGGCTGATCTGCAGCCGCTGCATCAGGTGCGCCGGCAAGCCGCTGCCGTGCTGCACGGCGGCCTGGGTGATCCATTGGGTGAGCGGTGCGATCGTGATGCGTGCCATGGCAGCTTTCTGGTTCGCCTGGCATGCATGCCGGGCCCGGCCGCCAGTGTCGGCTGGGCCCGGCCCGGGCTTGAACGCGAACAGCGGCACGTTATGCCCCCAGTTCCGGCGCGGGGCAACTGGCGGCAGCGGGCGGCAAGAAAGGCGGGCTGGCGCCGACCGCGGGCCTAAAATCGGTTCAGTTACAGCGTGGTTACGCGCGCGCCGCAGGCGCCCGCAAGCCTGTCGGATGCCTTTTCAACTCCCGCCTTTCAACCTCCGGAGACCTCCCATGCCCCTCGTTTCCATGCGCCAGTTGCTGGACCACGCCGCCGAGCACCGCTACGGCATCCCCGCCTTCAACGTCAACAACCTCGAACAGGTGCAGGCCGTGATGATGGCCGCCGCCGAGGTGGGCGCGCCGGTGATCCTGCAGGCCAGTGCCGGCGCCCGCAAGTACGCCGGCGAGCCCTTCATCAAGCACCTGATCCAGGCCGCGGTGGAACAGTGGCCGCAGGTGCCGCTGGTCATGCACCAGGACCACGGCCAGAGCCCCGACGTCTGCCAGGGCGCCATCAACCTGGGCTTCAGCTCGGTGATGATGGACGGCAGCCTGGAAGCCGATGGCAAGAGCATCGCCAGCTACGAGTACAACGTGGAAGTCACGCGCCAGGTGGTGGACATGGCCCACGCCACCGGCGTCACGGTGGAAGGTGAACTGGGCTGCCTGGGCAGCCTGGAAACCATGAAGGGCGACAAGGAAGACGGCCACGGCACCGACGCCACCATGACACGTGAGCAGCTGTTGACCGACCCCGAACAAGCCGCCGACTTCGTCAAGCGCACGCAGCTGGACGCACTGGCCATCGCCATCGGCACCAGCCACGGCGCCTACAAGTTCAGCCGCAAGCCCACGGGCGACATCCTGGCCATCGACCGCATCAAGGAGATCAACCGCAGGATCCCGACCACCCATCTGGTGATGCACGGCAGCAGCTCGGTGCCGCAAGACCTGCTGGAAGTCATCCGCCAGTACGGCGGCAAGATGAAAGAAACCTACGGCGTGCCGGTGTCAGAGATCCAGGAAGCCATCAAGTACGGCGTGCGCAAGATCAACATCGACACCGACATCCGCCTGGCCATGACGGCCGCGGTGCGCAAGTTCCTGGCCGAAAACCCCGAGAAGTTCGACGCCCGCGAATGGCTCAAGCCGGCGCGCGAAGCGGCCTACAAGATCTGCAAGCAGCGTTACCTGGAGTTCGGCTGCGAAGGCCAGGCGCCGAAGATCAAGCCGCTGTCGCTGAACGACGTGGCCGGGCAGTACGCCAGCGGCAAGCTGGCGCAGTTGGTGCAATAAGGGTCGCGCGGCGAGCAGCCGTTCTCGCAAGAGGTCCTTCGCAAAAGGTCCTTCGCAAGAGGTCCTTCGCAAGATCTTCTGCGCAAGAAAAAAGGCGGCCCGCGGGCCGCTTTTTGCATGCAGGCCCCGGATTCAGCCGCGGGTCAATGCCAGCAGCGCGTCGTCGAAGTGGTGGTTCTGCGGCCCGCGTTCGGCGATCTTGATGGCGCCGATGCGGTTGCCCAGCTCGGCACAACGCTGCAGCGGCCAGCCGCGTTCCAGGCCGAACAGCAGCGCGGCCCGGAAGGCGTCGCCGCAGCCGGTGGGGTCTTGCACCTGCGTGGCTTTCACGCCCGGCACCTGCACCTTTTCGCCACGCTGCCAGATCTCGCAGCCGTGTTCGGCCAGCGTCACCACCACGCCCTGGATGTTGGCGCGGCGCGAGATCTGATCGCACGACTCGCCGGTGCGTTCTTCCAGCATGCGTGCTTCGTAGTCGTTCAGCGCCACCCAGCGCGCCAGGCCCAGGATTTCGCGATGCTCTTCGCCATTGAACTGCGGCAGTTGCTGGCCCGGGTCGAAGATGAAGGGGATCTGGGCATCGGCCATCTGGTGCGCGTGCTGCCACATGGCGTCGCGGCCGTCGGGCGCGATGATGCCGATGGCCAGGTCGCTGCGCTGGGCCTTGGGCGGCACCGCCATCTCGTGCGCGTGGGCCATCGCACCGGGGTGGAAGGCGGTGATCTGGTTGTTGTCGCGGTCGGTGGTGATGTGACACTGCGCCGTGTGCAGCACCGTGTCGCGGTGAATCAGCGAGGTATCGGCACCCCAGCCCTGCACGCGGGCGATGTACTCGCCGCCGTCCACGCCCAGCGCACCCAGGATCACCGGCTGGCCGCCGATGGCCTGCAGGTTGTAGGCGATGTTGCCGGCGCAGCCGCCCCATTCGCGCCGCAGCGTGGGCACCAGGAAACTCACGTTGAGGATGTGCACCTGCTCGGGCAGGATCTGCTCGGCAAAGCGCCCCGGGAAGGTGGTGATGGTGTCGAAAGCGAGGGATCCGCAGATCAGCGCGGGCATGGCAGCTCCGTTGGGTTTGTGCAGCGCTCTGCCGGTGCGGCAGGCGCCTGCGGACGTGGCTCAGGGGTAGAAGAGGTCGATCGTGTAGCCGGCGATCGGCTGCGTGCCGGCCTCGCCGCCGCCTGCGGACTGCAGCGTGGCTTGCACGACCAGCTCGCGGCCGGCGCCGATTGTCGCCTGTGGCGCGCCCAGGTCGGCGAGAAGCAGCACCTTGCGTGAGATCAACTGGCCTTGGCTGTCGGTGAGCGTGACATCCAGCGCAGGCACCGCCACGTCGATGCCGGCGCGGTTGCGCAGCGACAGCTGCAGCTTGTACAGGTTGGACGTTTCCACCCGCACCAGGCCGCTGCTTTCAACGGCCAGGCTGTTGATGGCGCGTGTGGCCTCGACGGTGCAGCCCAGCGGCTGGCAAGCTTGTTCGAGCCAGGGCCGCGTGTCGGGGAAACGCGCTGCCAGCAGGTCGCGGTACTCGTGTGTCATCTGCGCCAGCAGCCCTAATATGGCCAACGCGCCCAGCGCCACCAGCGTGGCGCGCACACGCGGGCGACGCCAGGCCGCGGCGCGTTCGGCGTTGCGCACGAAGGAAGGCTTCTCGGCGGATTCCAGCGTGGGGCCGAAGACGCTGCGCGGCGCGTCCTCACTTTCTGTGGCGATGTCGGTGTCTTCACCGGCGTCGCTGGTCCGGCCGGGCGCCAGGCTGGGGGGTGGTGTAGCCAAAGCTGCCGCCGGTGGCGCTGCGGGCAAGGGCGGCGCGCCGGGCTTTGCCGCTGGGTGGGCGATGTCAAATTCGGCCTCGACCGATTCTTCCTGCACCAGCGGTGCCAGGCCACCGCCGCTGCGCCTGGGCAGGCCCGTTTCCAGATCGACCAGGCTTTCCAGCGCGTTGAAAACCTGCGAACAGCGGCCGCAGCGCACCCAGCCTTCGGACACACGCAGCTGGTCGGGCACGACACGGAACACGGTGCCGCAGGCGCTGCAACGGGTGGCCAGGCCGGTGGCCATCAGGCACCTACTTTCATGCGTTCAGGCCTGCGCAGGCCGCTGCCCGGTCATCAGGATCCAGCCTTCTTCGTTGGCAGCCACGGTCATCGGCAGCCAGGGCGCGTAGGCGGCGGCAATCTCGTCGGCCTGGCGTGCCAGGATGCCGGCCAGCACCAGCCAGCCGCCAGGCTGCACATGGCCGGCCAGCAGCGGCGCCAGCAGCTTCAGCGGCGTGGCCAGGATGTTGGCCAGCACCACGCCGTAAGTGCCGTGCGCACGATGGGGCAGACCGGCGGCCAGGGCCACGCCGTTGTGGGCGGCGTTGTCGCGGGTGGATTGCACGGCCGCGGGGTCGATGTCCACCGCGTCGATGGTTTGCGCGCCCATCAGCGCCGCGCCGATGGCCAGGATGCCCGAGCCGCAGCCGTAGTCCAGCACACGGGACAGATCGGCGCCGGCTGGCCGGTCGGCCAGCCAGCGCAGGCACATGCGCGTGGTGGGGTGGGTGCCAGTGCCGAAGGCCAGGCCGGGGTCCAGGCGGATGATGTGCGTGGCCGCGGCCGGCGGCTCGTGCCAGCTGGGCACGACCCAGAAGCTGGGCGTGATGGACACCGGTGCAAACTGGCTCTGCGTGATGCGCACCCAGTCCTGATCGGCCATCTCGGCCAGTGCCTGCACGTGCAGCCCCTGGGCCCAGTCTTGCGCCAGCAGCAAGGTGGCGGCCTTCTCTGCAGCGGGTTCGGTTTCGAACAAGGCCTTGATGGTGGACCGGTCCCAGCCGGCCGCCGGCGCCGGCATGCCCGGTTCGCCGAAGAGTGCCTTTTCCACGTCGGTGCCGGCGTCGGCGTCTTCCACCGACACCGACAGCGCGTCCAGTTCGTCCATCAACGCGTCGGACACCGATTCGACCAGGGCCTGCGGAACGCGCAACACCAACTCGAACATGGTGCTGCTACCGCCGGTGTTGGCCCATCCACCCTTCCAGGTAGTGGATGGTGGTGCCGCCTTCAACGAACTTCGCGTCCACCATCAACTCGCGGTGCAGCGGGATGTTGGTCTGTATGCCTTCGACCACCGTCTCGGACAGGGCGGTGCGCATGCGGGCCAGCGCCTGGTCGCGTGTGTCGCCGTGGCAGATGATCTTGCCGATCATGCTGTCGTAGTTGGGTGGCACGAAGTAGTTGGTGTAGACATGTGAATCCACCCGCACGCCGGGCCCGCCGGGCGCATGCCACAGGCTGATGCGGCCGGGGCTGGGCGTGAACTTGTAGGGGTCTTCGGCGTTGATGCGGCACTCGATGGCGTGGCCGCGCATCTGGATGTTGCGCTGCGTGAAGGGCAGTTTTTCGCCAGCCGCCACGCGGATCTGCATCTGCACGATGTCCACGCCGGTCACCATTTCTGTCACCGGGTGCTCCACCTGGACGCGGGTGTTCATCTCGATGAAGAAGAACTCGCCGTCTTCGTACAAAAACTCGAAGGTGCCGGCGCCGCGGTAGCCAATCTTCTTGCAGGCGGCGGCGCAACGTTCTCCGATCTTTTCGATGACACGGCGCGGGATGCCCGGCGCCGGTGCTTCTTCAATGATTTTCTGATGCCGGCGCTGCATGCTGCAGTCGCGTTCGCCCAGCCAGACCGCGTTCTTGAAACTGTCGGCCATGACCTGGATCTCGATGTGCCTGGGGTGTTCCAGGAACTTCTCCATGTACACGGACGGGTTGCCGAAGGCCGCGCCGGCTTCGGCCCGGGTGGTCTGCACTGCGTTGATCAGCGCCGCTTCGGTGTGCACCACACGCATGCCGCGCCCGCCTCCACCGCCCGCGGCCTTGATGATCACCGGGTAGCCGATGGCCCGCGCCTGGCGGATGATTTCTTTCGGGTCGTCGGGCAGCGCACCTTCGCTGCCGGGCACGCAGGGCACGCCGCTCTTGATCATGGCCTGCTTGGCGCTGACCTTGTCGCCCATGATGCGGATGCTCTCGGGCGTGGGTCCGATGAAGACAAAGCCGCTGCGCTCCACGCGTTCGGCAAAGTCGGCGTTTTCGCTCAGGAAGCCGTAGCCGGGGTGGATGGCTTCGGCGTCCGTCACCTCGGCCGTCGAGATGATGGCCGGCATGTTCAGGTAGCTCAGCGTTGAAGCCGCCGGCCCAATGCACACGGCCTCGTCGGCCAGCTTCACGTACTTGGCCTCGCGGTCGGCCTCGGAGTAGACGACGACGGACTTGATGCCCATCTCGCGACAGGCACGCTGGATGCGCAGGGCGATCTCTCCGCGGTTCGCGATCAGTATTTTTTTGAACATGTCAATTGCAGAAGTCGCCGCAGGACGGCTGCGCTGCATGGTCTGCAGGGGCGGAATCAAGCTTCCCGCCGCGGAACCGGCTTTGCCGGGCCGCTGGCGGACGGCCCCCTTGGGGGGTAGCGAGCGCGAGCGAGCTGGGCGGCTTCATTCCACGAGGAACAGCGGCTGGCCGAACTCGACCGCCTGCCCGTTTTCGCACAAGATGCGCAGCACCTTGCCGTCGCAGTCACTCTCGATCTCGTTCATGATCTTCATGGCCTCGATGATGCACACCGGCAGGCCCACCTTGACGGCGTCGCCCACCTCGGCAAAGGCCTTGGCACCTGGGCTGGCCGAGCGGTAGAAGGTGCCGACCATGGGTGACTTGATGACCTTGCCTTCTGGCACGGGCGGGGCTGCGGCTGCAGCGGCGGCCATGGCGGGCATGGGTGCTGACACGGCAGCCATCATCGGCGCGGCCACCATCGCGACGCCGGCCTTGACGATGCGCACCTTGCCTTCGGCTTCGGTGATCTCGAGTTCGGAGATGTTCGATTCGGACACCAGGTCGATCAGTGTCTTGAGTTTGCGCAGGTCCATCTTGTTCAGGTCCTCTGGGTCACAAGCCGGCTGGGCCGGTCTGGGTGTGGGGCCGGCGCCCCATGCGGCGCGGCGGTTCAGGAGCGGGGACTCAGGCGCTGCCGTCCTTCATCAGCAGCAGCACGTGCGACAGGGCCAGGCGGTAGCCGTTGATGCCCAGGCCGACGATCACGCCAGCCGCCACTTCCGACAGGAAGGAGTGATGCCGGAAGGCCTCGCGCTTGTGCACGTTGGTGATGTGCACTTCGAAGAACGGCAAGGCCACGCCTGCCAGCGCGTCGCGCAGCGCCACGCTGGTGTGGGTCAGGCCGCCCGGGTTGATGATGATGAAACGTGTGCCGTCGTTGCGCGCCAAGTGGATGCGGTCGATCAGCACACCTTCGTGGTTGCTTTGCAGCGTCTGCAGTCTGGCGCCGGCATCGGCAGCGATCTGCTTCAGTTCTGCTTCGATCTGTGGCAAGGTATCGGCGCCATAGATGTGCGGCTCGCGTGTGCCAAGCAGATTGAGGTTGGGGCCGTTGAGGACGAGGATGCTCATGTTCACAGCCGGCAGCAAAATCCGGCAGGCGCGACTTTACGCTTTTTAAAGGCTTTTCAAAGCGAGTGACCGCCCTTTGACTGAACAACGCGAAAACTGGGTTCTTTCGGGGCGGTGCTGGCCGGGTTTCATGACTTTTGCGCCCAGCTGGTCAATTCTTCCAGCGTCGTGGCGCCGGCCTTGCGGTGCACAACGACGCCCTGGCGGTCAAAGGCCACCGTGTAGGGCAGGCCGCCCTGGCTGTTGCCCAGCTGGCGGCTGAGCTCGGATCCTTCAAAGCCGGCCATGCCGATGAGGTAGCTGACCGGCGTGCGGCCCAAGAACTCACGCACGGCCTTGGGGTTGTCCACGGCCAGGCCCACGACGCGCCAGCCCTGGATGCCGAATCGGCGCGCAAAGCGGTCCAGGTCGGGCATCTCCTTGACGCAGGGCGGGCACCAGGTGCCCCAGAAGTTCAGCAGCAGCGGCTGGCCGCGCAAGGTGGCCATGTCCAGCGTGCCGCCGTCGGGTTGATCGAAGCGCATCTGCCAGAGTGCGGCGATCGGGTCTGGCGCGCCGCCCGGCGCGCTGGCGCCAGCCGCCGCAGATGCGCCTTGCACTCGCCGCTCTTCGCGTCCCCGCTGCCAGGCCAGGCCGGCCACCAAAGCCGCGCTGCCTGCGCCCGCCAGCAACCAGCTGCGGCGCTTCATGCCGCCCCCGGTCCGCCGGGCGCAGCGGCTGCTTCGGCCAGCAACCGTTGCAGTGCAGCCCTGTCGCCCCGCCAGCTGCGGCCCCTTGCGTCGGGTTTGAGTGCGCCGCGCTGGTCGTCGGTGTCGTGCAGCACCAGGTGCACCGTCACCGGCTCGCCCAGCGCCTGGCTGGGGGAGCTGAGGCTCAGCACGCTCAGCGGTTCGCGGCTGCCGGCCCGGTCCAAGCTGCCGGTGTCGTAGTTCACGCCGGCATTGATGAGTGTGATCTCGGCCGCCTTGGCGTCGTCGCAATACAAGTCCAGGTGCACCGACGACAGCCGTGTGGCCGTGCCGCGCCAGGCCGCGCCCGACAGGTGGGGCCGGTACTCGGACAGCCGTCCCATCCACAGCAGCGCCACTTCGCGCAGCGCCTGCAGCTCGGCAGGCTGGGTGTCGGCGCAGAAGATCTCGATGTGCTCGCGGATGGCGTCTTCCAGCTGTTCGTTGCTGGGCAGTTCGGGCCGGCGGCCAAAGTCGCGAGCGGCCCGGCGCTTGGCGGCGGCGTACTCCATGCCTTCGTCCACCACCAGGCGGGCGGCGGTGTGGGCGATGGCGGCAAGGGCTTCGGCCTGGCTCATTGACGCACTTTCATGGCAGCTTGACGTCGTTCATGCGCGCGGTGATGGTGCCCGCACGACCCAGGATGTAGCCCGAAGCGGGTGATTTTTCGAACCTCTTGGGCGCTGGCAGCATGACCGCCAGGCGGGCCGCTTGTTCGGGCCGCAGGCGGGCGGCGTCGACGCGGAAGTAGTGACGGGCCGCCGCCTGGGCGCCAAACACGCCTTCGCCCCATTCGACGTTGTTCAGGTAGATCTCCAGCATGCGCTGCTTGCTCAGCAGCGCTTCGAGTGTCAGCGTCAGCACCAGTTCCTGCGCCTTGCGCAGCACCGAGCGTTCGCCATGTAGGAACAGGTTCTTGGCCAGCTGCTGGCTGATGGTGGAGCCTCCCACCACCTTGGCGGTGACCGGCCGGTCCGGGCGCCGTGCGGCCACCTTCTCGGCCCGTGCTTCGGCGCGCTGGTTGCGTTCCCAGGCTTTTTCGATGGCTTCCCAGTCGATGCCGCCGTGCTCGGCAAAACCGGCGTCTTCACTGGCGATGACCGCGCGCTTCAGGTGGGGCGAGATGCTGTCGCTGTCGACCCAGCTCTGGCTCCACAGCAGCTGGTGTTTTTCCACCAGCAGCCGCCAGGCCTCGCTGCGCTGGAAGGTGGTGGACTGCGGGTCGATCACGTTCATCAGTGCGATGCGGGTCACAAACACCAGCTGCAGCGACAGCGTGCACAAGGCAAGCAGGGCCAGCCCGCGCAAGGTGTGTTTCAGCCAGGACGGGTGGGCCTTCATCGGCCTGCTGCCATTTCTGCACGCAGGGCGGCCAGCACCGGCGCCGTCTGCGGGCGCAAGCCGCGCCAGAAGAAGAAGGCTTCTGCCGCCTGTTCCACCAGCATGCCCAGGCCATCGCGTGGCACGGCGCCGGCAGCGCGGGCCCAGGCCATGAAAGGCTCGACCGGCGGGCCGTACATCAGGTCCATCGCCAGCGCGCCGGGCTTGAGTACCTGCACCGGCACCGGTGGTGATGCGGCCCCCTGCAGACTACTGGCACTGGCGTTGATGAAGACATCGAAGGCGAGGCCCGGGTCGAGCAGTCCGCTGGCGGTCAGGGTCACGCCGTGCTCGCACGCGAGGGCGGCGTGGCGTTGCACCAGCTGCTGTGCCTTGTCCAGCGTGCGGTTAGCCACCACCACGGCAGCAGGACCTGCTTCCAGCAAAGGCCCCAGCACACCTGCACCCGCACCGCCCGCACCCACCAACAGCACCCGCAGGCCGGCCAGCGGCACTTGGGCACCACCCTCGATGTCCCTCACCAGTCCCACGCCGTCGGTGTTGTCGGCCCACCAGCCGGCAGGCGAAGTGCCGCCGTCCAGCCGCAACACGTTGGCGGCACCGGCCAGCCGGGAGCGGCTGGTGCAGTGCGCGGCCAAGGCAGGGGCTTCGAACTTGAAGGGCACGGTGACATTGCAACCGCGACCGCCTTGCTCGGCAAAGTGGCGCACCGCGTGCGCAAAACCGTCCAGCGGGCACTGCACACGGCCATAGTCCACCGCCTGGCTGGTCTGCTGCGCAAAGTGCGCATGGATGAAAGGGCTGCGGCTGTGCGCCACGGGGTTGCCCAGCACGGCATAGCGGTCAACCGAAAAGGTGGCGTTGCTGCTGGTCATCTCATCGCCCGCTGAGCGTGGTTTCCAGGCCGTCTTCGCGCGTGAACCTGAAGCGCGAGGTGACGACGATCTGGTCGGCTTGCGCCCGCATGGCCGGCGAGAACAGACCAAAGGGCGAAGCGGCGCGCACGATGGCCACCGCCTGCTGGTCGAGCCGGCGCGACCGCGAGGGGCGCACGATTTCGGCCTCCACCACCCGCCCGGCGGCGTCAACCGTCACGTTCATGGTCAGTTCGCCGTACAGCTTGCGGCCGTTGTATTCAGGAAAGTCGCGTGTGCCGCGGTCTTCGATGCGGCGGCGCAAGGCGTCGTAGTACAGCGCGTACACCTCTTCGCGTGTGGCCGGGCTGATGTAGCGCTTCTTGGGCCGTGCGTTTTCATCGTTGACGCGCTTTTCGATCTCTGCCAGCAGGCGCAGCAGCTGGCGCCGGCGTTCGTCCTGCTCGCGTTCCTGCGGTGTGCCGTTTTCGCGCCGAGGGTCGGGTGGTGGCAGGGTGGCGATCTCGCGGCGGATCTGCGCCAGCAGCTGCTGCTGTTCTTGCTGCAGATGTTCGATGCGCCGACGCGCGTCGTCGGGCGCATCGCCCAGCTCCATCGTTGGCGCCATCGGCAGTGGCGACGTGGCGCGGCCCTTGGTCGCTTCGCCACCGCCGGCCAGGTTGGCCTGTGCGATGGCCTGGGCTTGCGTGGGCGCCTCTGCGCTGCGAGAGTTGACCAGGATCACGTCCAGCGGCGTGTCCTTGAACACCCGGTTGATGGCCTCGGGGTCGACAAAGCGCACGGTCAGCAGCGCGGCATGCACGGCCGCAGACGCGATCAGCGCCCATTGCAGCGTGGAAAGCTCGCGCCAGCGCATGTCGATCAGGTGGTGACAGCCGCCGGTGGATCGGCGGCCGGTTCACCTTCGACCACATCGATGGCCAGCTGCAACGTGCCCGCGGGTTCGCTCTCGTCTTCGTCTTCGCCTGTGCTGTCGGTGCCGTCGGCGCTGTCGGCGGCGGCCGCAACGGCCGTGTCCACCACATCCAGCCGCGCCGCCAGCGTGGCGTGCAGGTCCAGCGTCAGCAGGTCCATGCCGGTGATGCGAACGCGCACGCGGCTGCCACGCGGCAGGCTGTCGGTGCCCACCACCCGGAACACCAGCGGCAGTGTGTCGGCACGCACCAGGCCTTCTTTCATGACCGCGGCGTCGAGCTCGGTGATGCCGTTCTGCGCCAGCCAGCGCAGCGTCCAGAACCTTTCGATGCCTTGCTGGAAGCCGTTGTAGGCGCTGTAGGCGGCGTCGAAAGCCGAGATCACGGAAAACAGCGCCGCGTCCTTGGGCTTGAACGGCGCGGCCAGCGCCGCGGTGCGGCCATGGCGGGCGCAGGCGATGATCTGCCACTGGTTGGCCAGATCGACATAACGCCGAAGCGGCGACGTGCTCCAGGCGTACTGCGGCACGCCCATGCCGGCGTGCGGCGCGGGCTTGGTGCCCATCTTCACC
>JBBRCN010000083.1:0-18149 GCA_038204775.1 Burkholderiales bacterium
AAGCTGCCGTTGTTGAAACCGAGATGCAGGCGCGCGAAGCCGATGCTGTTGGTGGGCGCGAGGTTCTGCACGGTGACAGTGACGAAAACATCTGCGGCATGGGCTGAGGCGCAAACCGCCATCAGGGCGGCGGCGCCCAAGGCGGTTTGCAACGGGCGATAAAGGAATGTGCTCATCTAAAAACTCCTGGCAAGGCTGTGGTGGGAAGCGGAGTTCGGACTGCCGACACCGCTCAGACGATGCTAGGAAGGCGAGTTCATCGATGCTTCATGTGGAGTTCACCGCTGCGGGATCATTGCAGTGCCGAAGGCGCTGAACCGGGCGCCGCGCTCGCCAGCACTACTGCTTCTTGGTCGCAGCCTTGGACGGCTTCTTCTCATCGGCGGCTTCGGGTTCGGCTGCGTCAGCAGCGGCCACCTCGTTGACGACGGGCTCGGGCGGCGCGCGAACGGCTTCGATCTTGTTCTCGGCCATGTACTCGCTCATCTCTTTCCAGCCGGCAAAGATGGCAGCCTTGTCGGCCCGCTTGTTCAGGGCGTAACACTCTTCCACCGATCGCGCTGCGTGGCGGCAGCCGGCGCCAACGGCCTTGCTCTCGGCCTCGCGACGCGCGGCCAGCACGCTGGCCGGTTCAAGGCCCAGCAAATCACAGCCTGCCAGCCACAGCGGGGCCAGGGTGACAAGAACAAGAAGGGTGCGACGCATGGGCGGTCTTGGTCGGTCTTGGGCGGGGCGGGACGGGACGGGACGGGACGGGGCGGGACGGGACGGGACAAGCCTGTGGGACGTAAGCCGGCTTATCGGCCGCTGCGGCCTGCCGCTTGAGCCGCGGCGCTCAATCCATGGCCAGCGGGTGGCCTTGCAGGAATTCGCGCACGCCGATGCGTCGCCCGCCGGGCACTTGCACGTCCAGCAGTTGCAAGGCGCCATGCCCGCAGGCCAGCACCAGGCGGTCGCCAGCCGCTTCCAGCACCTGACCGGCAGATCCGGCAGATCCGGCAGATCCGGCACTTCCGGCCCCAGGCACGACGGCAGCGCGCCAGACCTTCAAAGTCTGGCCGCCCAGCCTGAGCGTGCAACCCGGGAAGGGGTCGAAAGCCCGAATTCGGCGCTCCAGGTGTTGGGCCGGGGCGCTGAGGTCCAGCACCCCTTCGGATTTGTCGATCTTGCGGGCGTAGCTCACGCCCGTTTCGGGCTGTGCCAAGGCCTGCAAGTTGCCACGTTCGGCCAGTGCCACGGCCTGCACGATCAGGCGCGCGCCTTGCTCGGCCAGGCGGTCGTGCAAGGTGGCCGTGGTGTCATCGGGCTGGATGGCCATGGGCTCGGCCAGCAGCATGTCGCCCGTGTCCAGCCCCGCGTCCATCTGCATGATGGTGATGCCGCTTGTTGCATCACCGGCCTCGATGGCGCGGTGGATGGGCGCAGCGCCGCGCCAGCGCGGCAGCAGCGAGCCGTGGATGTTCAGGCAGCCCAGCGGCGGCAGCGTCAGCACCCAAGCCGGCAGGATCAGCCCGTAGGCGGCCACCACCATCAGCTCAGGCGCAGCCCTGCCCAGGGCCTCGCGCGCGGCGCCAGCGTCGTCCGCAAACTTGCCGTCCAGCCGCAGGCTGCGCGGCTGCACCAGCGGCAGGCCGTGCGCAGATGCAAACTGTTTCACCGCTGACGACTGCAGCTTCATGCCACGCCCGGCCGGTCGGTCGGGCTGGGTCAGCACCAGCACGATGTGGTGCCCGGCTGCGTGCAGCGCCTGCAACGCCACGCGGGCAAATTCGGGGGTGCCGGCAAAGGCCAGTTTCATGTCGGCAGCCCGGGGCCGTGATGCAGCCGTGCGCTCAACGGTCGCGCAATTCGTCGCGCGTTTTTTTCAGCAGCTTGGTGCGGATGCGGTCGCGCTTGAGGGCACTGAGGTATTCGACAAACACCTTGCCCTGCAGGTGGTCCATCTCGTGCTGCACACACACCGCCGACAGGCCCTGGGCGTCCATCTCGAAGGGCTGGCCGTCGCGTCCCAGCGATTGCACCTTCACCCGGGCGTGGCGTTCGACCCGGTCGTAGATCTGCGGCACCGACAGGCAGCCTTCTTCGGCCACCGCGTAGTCGTCGCTGCGCCACGTGATTTCAGGGTTGATCAGCACCAGCGGCTGGTCGCGCTGCTCTGAGGTGTCCATCACCAGCAGCCGCTCGTGCACGTCCACCTGCGTGGCAGCCAGGCCGACGCCGTCGTGGGCGTACATGGTCTCGAGCAGGTCGTCCACCAGCTGGCGGATGCGCTCGTCCACAGTGGCCACGGGTCGCGCCACGGTGTGCAGGCGGGGATCGGGGTAACGAAGGATGTTCAGGCGGGCCATGTCAACGGGGCGCGATTGCAATGAAAGTGGGTGTGGCGAAACAGCTCGCAACAGCTGTGGACCCAGCGCAACGCCAAGTGCCGTGAAGGGGCTCACGGCTGGCAGCTGCCAGGCTCACTTTGTTTGCGGCATCAAGGGTTTACGGGCAGAATCTGTGAAACCATATGAGCATTGTCGCCGCAGTGCAGAGGGTGGTTGCAGAGGGTGGCGCCGGCAGCAAGGTGCCGAAGCACCCAAGGGACCCTGGGGACCGGCAAGGCCGGACTTGGGTCGAGGCATGTGCCCCGTCCTGCTGCACATTTGGCTTGCGGCATTTTGGCATCGACCACCCCGCAGCCCGGAGAACCCCCAGCGTGATGAGCTTCAACGATCTCCAACGCCGCCGCGCCCTGCTCCGCATGGCCGCACTGGCCGGCGCAGGCACGGGGCTGGTGGGCGCCGCGCCGGCTGCGCTGGCCCAGACCAGCAGCCTGCCGATCACCCCCGAATGGCGTGACACCGCGCAACGTGTGGCGCAAGCCGGCGTGCCGCTGTCCGACCTGGCCCCCAACGCACCCGACTCGCACACCGTGCAGCCCGGCGACACGCTGTGGGGCATCTCGGGCATGTTCCTGCGCAACGCCTGGCGCTGGCCCGAGCTGTGGGGCATGAACCTGCAGGAAATCCGCAACCCGCACCTCATCTACCCCGGGCAGGTGCTGCTGCTTGAAAGGCTGGACGGCCGTGCGCGCCTGCGCCTGGCCGGCAGCGACGGCGGCGCACCCACCAACACCGTGCGCCTGTCGCCCCGTGTGCGCAGCGAACTGCTGGACAACGGCGCCATCGCGGCCATTCCGCTGAACCTGATCGGCCCCTTCCTGACCGAAGCCGTGGTCTTCAACGGCAACGAACTCGACAGCGCACCGCGCATCGTGGCCACGCAGGAAGGCCGGGTCATGGTCTCGCGCGGCGAAACCGCCTATGTGCGTGGCGAACTGGCCGGCGCACGCGACTTCCGCCTGTTCCGCGAACTGGTGCCGCTGCGTGACCCGGTCACATCCGAGGTGCTGGGCTTTGAGGGCCGCTACGTCGGCACCGCCGAAGTCACCCGCGCGGCAGAAGTTGCGCCCGTGGCGGGCCGGTCGCTGCTGGTGCCCGCCACCTTCCGCGTCACCAGCACCCGTCTGGAAGCCGTGGTCGGGGACCGCTTGTCACCGGTGCCCCAGCAAGAGCTGGTGGCCTACGTGCCGCGTGCACCGGCCAACCCCATCGAAGGCCGCGTGGTGTCGATCTACGGCGACGGCCTGCGCGGCGGTCAGAATCAGGTGGTGGCTCTCAACCGCGGCCAGCGCGATGGCCTGGAACGTGGCCATGTGCTGGCGCTGTGGCGCACCGGCACGGTGACGGTGGACACCACTTCGCGTGACAAGGCGGCCCTGCGCTTGCCCGACGAACGGCATGGCCTGCTGTTTGTCTTCCGCGTCTTCGAACGTGTCTCCTACGCGCTGATCCTGAACGTGCAAGACCCGGTGCGCGCCGGCGACCGCTTCACGCAGCCCTGAAGTCGGCGCTGCCTGCGCGCTGACTTCCACTGACCGCCTGGCTGTGCTTGGCGCTGAAGAATTCGCGGCCTGGTTCAGGCTGCTCGAAACCCCGGCCGTGGGTCGCAGCACGGCGCGGCGACTGCTGGCGGCCTGCGGCTCGCCTGAAGCGGTCTTCCGTACAGCCGAAGCCAGCCTGCGCGCCATCGCAGGGGCTGCCGCAGCGCAGGCCCTGAAACAGCCGCCGCCACCCGATTTTGCCGAACGCCTGGCCGCTGCGCAGGCCTGGCTGGCCGGGGGCGGCGACCGGTCCGTGCTGACGCTGGGCGATCCCGCCTACCCGCCCTTGCTGCTGCAGACCGCCGACCCGCCGCTGCTGCTGTACGTGCAGGGCGACCCCGCCCGACTGCTGCAGGGGGCGGTGGCCATCGTCGGCAGCCGCCACGCCACACCGCAGGGCCTGGCCAACGCGCAGGCCTTCGGCTCGGCACTCAGCCAGCAGGGGCTGGTGGTGGTGTCGGGGCTGGCCCATGGCATCGACGCCGCCGCGCACGAGGGTGCGCTGGCGGGCCCGGCCGGCACGGTGGCCGTGGTGGGCACGGGGCTGGACCGTGTCTACCCCCCCGCCAACCGCGCGCTGGCGCACCGCATCGCTGCCAACGGCACCCTGGTCAGTGAATACGCGCCCGGCACGCCGCCGCTGCCCGAGCACTTTCCGCAGCGCAATCGCATCATTGCCGGCTTGAGCCTGGGCACCTTGGTGGTCGAGGCGGCCCTGCAATCAGGCTCCTTGATCACCGCCCGCCTGGCCGCCGAGGCCGGGCGCGAGGTGTTTGCGATACCGGGATCGATCCACGCGCCACAAGCCAAGGGCTGCCACGTGCTGCTCAAACAAGGCGCCAAGCTGGTGGAAACCGCGCAAGACATCCTGGAAGAACTGCGGCCCGGCCACGCACTGCAAACCGCGCTGCCGCTGGGTCAACCTTCAAAAGCCGATGCGGCCGAAGCAGCCGCCGAGCCCGCGGACCCCTTGCTCGAAGCATTGGGCCACGACCCCGTGACGCTGGACGCGCTGATCTCGCGCACCGGTTGTCCGGCGCCTGAGCTGATGGCCCGTTTGATGACCCTGGAACTCGACGGCTTGGTGGCTCGGCTGCCGGGCGGTCTGTACCAAAGGCTGCACCTGAGCTGATCCATGCGAACAGTGGGCACACGCTCACTTTTGATCGCTGGCGGCTGTCGGCTGGCGAGCTGGCGAACTGTGGCACTGGCAGAAGCCGCGCCCGGGGCTGCGCAGGTGCTCGGGTATAGTGGCTTGATGTTCGATGTGCTGGTCTACCTCTACGAAAACTATTGGCGGCCCGATGCCTGCCCTGAGCCCAAGCAACTCAAGCGCAAGCTCAGCGCGGTAGGCTTCGAAGCCGAAGAAATCCAGGACGCCCTGCGTTGGCTGGACGGCCTGGCCACCAGCGCCGAAAGCTGCACCGGCAGCCCGGTACAGGGCAGCATCCGCATCTACACCGCGCAAGAACGAGAGATCCTGGGCGACGAGTCGCTGGGTTTCCTCACCTTTCTCGGTTCAGCCGGCGTGTTGTCGGCGCCGATGCGCGAGATGGTCATCGACCGTGCCCTGGCCGTGGGCACCGGCCCGATGGATCTGGAGGACCTGAAGATCATCGTTTTGATGGTCTTCTGGAGCCTGGGCGAAGAGCCCGATGCCTTGATCCTGGACGAACTTTTCGTCGACGCCGAAGATCGCCTGATTCACTAGTTCAGCAGCCGGGACGCGTCGACGTCCAGCTTGGCCAGCGCACTGCGCGTGGCACGCACGGTCAGAGCTTCGTCCTGCGCCGGCACGATCAGCCCGGCCTGCAGATAAGACGCCAGCCGGTGCTGCTGGAACAGCACACAGCGCCCCTGCGGCGTGACAAACAAGCTCAGCTGCTTGCGCAGGCCGTGCCAGGTCAACTGCACCGGTTCGGTGTGGCCGCCGCGGTCCAGCATGTACCAGCTGCCCACCTGCAGTTCACGCGCCCAGGCCACCATGGCCGGCGTGGGCATGCTGCCCCCTTCGAGCACCACCTCGAGTTCGCTGCTCTGGTGGCCGGACAGGTCCAGCACCATGCTCTCGTCGATCTCGACATCGGCTGCGTCGGGCAGCAGTTCTTCCAGTGTTTCAAGCTGCTCCATCAGCTCGCGCAGGCGCTCGTCGGGAATCACCGCGGCCTTGGCCGTGAAAGCCGCCGCCAGTGAATTGTTCAGCTGCTGGATGTGTTCGTCCTGCCTGGCCGTGTCCATGCCGGCCGAGACCATGCCTTCGCGCAGGCTCTTCAGCAGCAGCGGCAGGCGGCGGATGACCTCGGCCCGCTCTTCGCGCGTGACCTTGGCGCTGGCGCTCCAGATCAAGTCGGCCGCAGCACGTTTCATGGTCTTGGTCTGCTCGCCCTGCGCCGTGTAGCGCACCGCCGTGGTGGCCAGCACATCGGCCCAGACGTGGAACAGAAACTGGCGCACCCCTTCTTGCACCGGCACTTCATTGAGCATGCGGCGCAGCTCGATCGTGTACTGGATGGCCAGCGTCTCGCGCTGCTCCACCTGCTGGGCCAGCGAGACGCCACGTTTGGTCATCTCGTTTTCGTTCTTGAAGTAGTGCTCCAGGTACTTCTCGAACTCGATCAGCACGGTCTGGAAAACCCGGCGGCCGGTATCGGGGTAGGCCTCGACCACCTGCACGATGCGCTTGACTTCTTTTTCCAGCGCCGCGCCCACGCCGCTGGCGGAGCTGTCAAAACCCATCACGCAGGCGCCCATGCGGTCGATCAGGCGGCGCGCCGGGTGGTCGATGGTGGCAAAGAAGTCGGGTTCGGTGACCGCCACGCGCAGCACGGGCATCTGCAGGCGCGCAAACCAAACCCGTACTGCGGCCGGGATGCGGTCTTCGGTCAGGATGCTCTGGAACAGCAGCGCCACGATTTCGATGGTGGCGCGTTCTTCAGGCGACGCCGCCGCCTTTTTCAGCACCTGCTTGCGCTGGTGCAGTTCTTCCAGCAGCACGGGCGTGGTGACGGGCGGTTCGCCACGCTGCGTGGTGGGCGCCAGGCGCTGGCGGATGCCCTGTTCGGCCGAGTCGATGGCGCGCGCCAGCCCCGCCGACAAGGCCGGACCCGAGCGCTGCAGGGGTGCCGAGCGGCTGGACGACGCAAACTGCGGCACGTGGCGGCCGATCAGCCGATTCAGGCGGCCCAGCACGGCTTCAGCATGTTCGCGGCTGCGCGCCAGCGGCGCGGCACGCGTCATCATGCGGGTTTCTTCGCCAACGCCACCGCGACCACCCGACGGGCCACCGCCAGAATGCCCGGGCCCCGAGTGGCCGCCGCCCCAACCCAAGCCGCGCCCAGGCCCGGCAAAACCGGCGGAACTGGGGTATTCAGAAGGTGCCCCCAGGCCCATGGCGGCCGATGAAGCGCCGTCGCCCGAAAAGCTGCCGCCCTGTGCGCCCCACCCCATCTGGGCATTGGGATGCGTGCGCGAGCGGCGGATGAAGGGCCGCAGGTCGACCTCGGGCAGCACCTTGTGCTCCATCAGCCAGCGGTTGGTCTCGTGGTAGGCCTCTTCGACCAGCACCGCGATCTCGTCGTGCAGCGTGGGCTGCATCTCGCGCCAGCCTTCCAGGTTCAGACCGGCGGCTCGCCAGGCGTCAAAGACGATGCGTGCCAGCACGTGGGCACGCAGCATGTCGTGCGGCTCCAGTTCGGTGCGGCCTTCAAGATGGGCCACGCGCGACCGCAGGTCGGCAAATTCCCAGGACGCGCGGTCCATCACCGCCAGCGCCAGGCGCGAGGTGACGATCTCCAACTCGATCGTGTCGTCGGGCACCAGCGTCAGCGCGTCGCGCCCGCTGCCGGGCGGCGGCAGGTCACCCGGCCAGGAGGCTGACACACCGTGCTGCAGCACCTTGCGCAGGCCCACCACCATGCCGCGGTGCCAGCCCTGGGCGCCTTTCATCAGGCCCTGCACCAGGTCTCGTCGGCGCTGAAACGCCGTGTGCTCGGAAGGTTTGTCCAGCAGCACCCGGGCGCCGTCGATCACGGACTGCACCAGGCCAGTCAAGCCCTTGACGAGTTCTTCGGTGTAGAGCCGCCGCGCCTGGCCGGCAATCGAGTCGGGCGAGGCGCTGGTGGCCATATCAGGTGCTGCGGAGAACCGGAGTAAGTGTCCGACTCACTCTACACCACCGCCCCGGCGTTGGGATCGTTGGGGTCCCCGTCCTTGGCCCCTACCTTGATCAGGTCTTCGCGCTTGACACCCAGCCACATGGCAATGCCGGCGGCCACGAAGATCGACGAGTAGATGCCGAACAGGATGCCGATGGTCAGCGCCACGGCAAAGTAGTGCAGCGTGGGGCCACCGAAGAGCAACATGCTCAGCACCATCATCTGCGTACTGCCGTGGGTAATGATGGTGCGGCTGGTGGTGCTGGTGATGGCATGGTCGATGACCTGCGGCGGCGTCAGCCTGCGAAAGCGGCGGAAAGTTTCGCGCACGCGGTCGAAGATGACCACCGACTCGTTCACCGAATAACCCAGCACCGCCAGGATGGCCGCCAGCACCGCCAGTGAAAACTCCCACTGGAAGAAGGCAAAAAAGCCCAGGATGATGATCACGTCGTGCAGGTTGGCGATGATGCCGGCCACCGCGAACTTCCACTCGAAGCGCACCGCCAGATAGGCCATGATGCCCAGCACCGTGACGCCCAGCGCCAGCGCGCCGTTGGTGTAGAGCTCTTCGCCCACCGACGCGCCCACGGCTTCGGTGCGGGTCAGCAGCAGCGGCTCTTTGCCGTCGGCAGCCGTGCAGCTTGGCCGGCTGACCTGTTCACCCTGTGCCGTGGTGTATTGCTTGGTACCCACGGTGCCACTGTCGGCCTTGCACAACTGGGCAAACACCAGGCCGGCCACCTCGGTCTGCTTGATGTCGCCGCGCACCGGCAGGCGGATGAGCACGTCACGCGAGGTGCCGAATTTCTGCACCTGCACCTCGCCAAAGCCCATGGCTTCGACGGTGCTGCGTGTCTTGTTGATGTCGGCGGCCTGCGCGTACTCCACCTCCAGCAGCGTGCCGCCGGTGAACTCGATCGAGGGGTTCAGGCCGCGCGTGGCCAGAAAGAACACGGCCAGCGCAAAGGTGATGAACGAGATGACGTTCAGCACCGGCGCATGGCGCATGAACGGGATGTCTTTCTTGAAGCGGAAGAATTCCATGGTCTTGTCTCCCGTTCAGGCCTTGGCTTCGTCGGTCAGGGCGTCGGTTCTGGCGTCGGTCAGGGCGTCGGTCAGGACGTCGGTCCTGGAATTTGCACGTTTGTCACCGTCGGGCCGCCACACCTGCCCGATCGACACCGCCTTCAGGCGCTTCTGGCGCCCGTACCAGAAGTTCACCAGGCCACGCGAGAACACCACCGCCGAGAACATGCTGGTCAGGATGCCCAGGCAATGCACGACTGCAAAGCCCCGCACCGGCCCCGAGCCGAAGGCCAGCAGCGCCAAGCCGGCAATCAGGGTCGTCACGTTGGAATCCAGGATCGTGCCCCAGGCCTTTTCGTAGCCGGTGTCGATGGCCACTTGCGGCGACGCCCCGCCGCGCAATTCTTCGCGCACCCGTTCGTTGATCAGCACGTTGGCATCGATGGCCATGCCCAGCGTCAGTGCAATGGCGGCCATGCCCGGCAGCGTCAAGGTGGCCTGCAGCATCGACAGCACCGCCACCAGGCACAGCAAGTTGAAGGCCAGCGCCACCGTGCTGAACACGCCAAACAGCAGGTAGTACGAACACATGAACACCGCGATGGCGATGAAACCGTAGAGCACGCTGTCAAAGCCTTGCTGGATGTTCTCTGCCCCCAGGCTGGGCCCGATGGTGCGCTCTTCGATGATCTCCATCGGCGCGGCCAAGGCACCGGCGCGCGTGAGCAGCGCCATGTCGGCGGTTTCCTGCGGCGTGAAGTTGCCGGTGATCTGGAAGTCGGTGCCAAATTCACCCTGGATGGTGGCCACCGAGATGGCCTCGCCCTTGCCCTTTTCGTACAGCACGATGGCCATGGGCTTGCCCAGGTTCTCGCGCGTGGCGGCGCGCATGCTGCGCCCGGCCACGTCGTCCAGCCGCACGCTCACGGCGGGGCGCTGGTCCTGGTCGATGGTGGCGTTGGCCTGCTTGAGCTGTTCGCCGGTGGCGATGACGTCGCGTTTCAGGCCCACGGTGCGCGGTGTGGTTTCGCCGACGGCCAGGCGTTGCGGCACGGTCTCGGCAGCGGCACCGCTGTCGGTCTCCACCAGTCGGAATTGCAGCGTGGCGGTGCGGCCCAGGATGTCCTTGGCCCGTGCCGGGTCCTGCACACCGGGCAACTGCACCACCACGCGGTCCAGGCCCTGCTGCTGAATCACCGGCTCGGCCACGCCCAGTTCATTCACGCGCTTGTGCAGTGTTTCGATGTTCTGCAGCAGCGCCTGCTTGCCGATTTCGCTGATGGCCACCGCCGACAGCTTGCCCACCAGCACGGCACCTTCGGCAGATGGCTGCACCGTCCACTGCAGCGAGGGCAAGCGGTCCAGCAGCACCTCACGCGCGGTGGCGGCCACGGTGGCATCGGGCAGGTTGACGGTCAGGCCGTCGGCCTCACGTGTGATGCCGGCAAAGCGGATGCGCTTTTCGCGCAGCGCATTGCGCGCGTCGCTGCCATAGGTGTCCACCTGCTGCTTCAGCGCGGCCCGCATGTCCACCTGGAACAGGAAGTGCACACCGCCGCGCAGGTCCAGCCCCAGGTACATGGGCAGGGCGCGCAGCTTGGCCATCCACTCGGGCGAGCGCGACACCAGGTTCAGCGCCACGATGTAGCGCGGGTCTTCGGCGTTGGGGTTCAGCGCCCTGGCGATGGTGTCCTTGGCCTTGATCTGGGTGTCGGTGTCGGCAAAACGCGCGCGCACCGAGTTGCCGTCGAACTGCACGAAGTCGGCGTTGATCTGGGCCGCCTTCAGCACCTCTTGCACACGCGGCACCAGCGAGGCGTCGACCTTGACGGTGGATTTGCCGCCCGACACCTGCACGGCCGGTGCTTCGCCGTAGAAGTTGGGCACCGTGTACAGCAGGCCGACCAACAGCGCAACGCCGAGGATCGCGTACTTCCACCAGGGGTAGCGGTTCATTGACAGTTCCTTGGCCGGCCCGCGCGTGCGGCCGCAGCCGCATCAAACATCGGGCCCGCGGATTACTTGAACGTGCCCTTGGGCAGCACCTGCACCACGGCCGCGCGCTGCACCTGCAGTTCAACGTTGTTGGCCACCTCGACGTGCAGGTAGCTGTCGCCCATCTTGGCCACCCGGCCCATCACCCCGCCAGCGATGATGACTTCATCGCCCTTGGCAATGGCCTCGATCATGGCCTTGTGTTCTTTCTGCTTCTTCATCTGCGGGCGGATCATGATGAAGTACAGCACCACGAACATCAGCACCAACGGCAGCAGGCTGAACAGGGTGGATTCGGCACCACCGCCAGAAGCGGCGGCAGGGGCGGTCTGGGCGAAAGCTTGGGAGATGAACACGATGCGCGGTCCTCAGAAAACGGGCCCGGTCAAAACTCGGGCGGAACTTGTGATTCTAGGCGGCTGGCACGGCCCCGACGCCGCCGGGCCCGCGCGGCAGCGGCAAGGGGGCGCCAGGCAACACCGTGCGGCGCCAGTGCCAGGCCTGCAAGATGGCCACCGCCAGCACCTGCAGCAGCAACGCCAAGGCTGCACGTGCGGCCAGTTCGGGGCCGGTGGCATAGGTGTCGCGGCTGGCGCTGACGATGAACTGCAAGGCAGAAAACCCCCGGTCGTACTTCAGCAGCAGTTCTTCCAGGCCCGCACCGTACAGCAAGGGCGCCAGCGCCAGGCACACCACACCCAGGACCAACAGCTGACCACGGTGTGTCGACGCGCCTGTACCGGCCGCCGTGCAGGCGGCTGCCAGCGCACTGCCCGCGGTGGCCGTCAGCAGCCAGGCCGTGCCCAGCGCCAGGCTGCTGAGCCAGGTGCCGCCCCCGCGCATCAGTTCCACCAGGTTGTCGGTGCCCGCCTGCTGCACCACGACCCAGTGCAAGGGCCAGAACAGAAAGGCCGCGATGAAGGCCCACAGCAGCAGGTCGGGCAGGCTGCGGGCTTGCAGCACCGTGCGCACCAGCAGCACGCCACCCAGCAGCGGCAGCATCACGCAGGCATGCAGCGCCACGTAACGCAGCAGGTCTTCCCAGGGCCCGCCCAGCCCCAGCACGGGGGTGCCCACGATCTTGTGAATCATGGCCAGTGGCACCGCCGCGCGCAGCACCATGAAGCTGACCACCGCGTGAGCCACCAGCAGCACCGGCCAGGCCATGCGCCTGTGGTGCCAGGCGGTCGGGTCGGCCCGCCTGTCGCCCGGTCGCCTGTCGCCCGGTCGCCTGTCGCCCGGCCGCCTGTCGCCCGGCCGCTTGCTGCCAAACAGCCACAGCGGCGCCGTCAACATCCACCAGGCCACCAGGGCCAGGCCCAGCGCCGCCAGCATGCCCGTCACACCAGCCGGCATCAATTTGGCGACGTTGTAGGGCACACCCGGCAACCGACTGGCCAGCCACAGCCCCGCAGCGAGAGCCACAACCACCAGGGCTTGAACCGCCATGCCGGGCAGGCCCACCGCGGACACCACCGGCAGGGCGTGTTCAGGCGCCGGTGGCGGCGCCGGCATCGGGCCCAGCGCAGCAGCGGGCACAGGTTCTTTCGCTACCAGCAGGCTGGCGCCAGCCCGGGCCAGGCGCCAGCCGAACCAGGCCCCCAGGCAGCCCAGCAAGGCATCCGTGAGGTCGGGCACCTTGGCGGGCAACAGCAGCTGACCCGCTTCCAGCACAAAGGCCAGTGCAAACACCGCAGCCAGCCACCACCACGGCTGTACGGACCGGCGATGCACCGTCCACACCGCCAACAGCAGCCCGCCGGGCAAGAACACCAGCAACTTGCGCAAGATCTCGCTCAGCGCCGCAAACTCGCCACGGAACATGTAGGTGTGGAAGGGCACGCGGGCCGTCGCTTCGACGATGCCGGCCAAGCTGAAGCCTTCGACGCTGAAGTTGAAGGGCAGCCACAAAGCCGTGATTGCCGCCAGCACCCACACCGCGATGGCCCATTTCAAGGCCCTGGCCTGGCGCACCGGGTCGGCCTGCCGCAAGCGCCGCAGCCAAGGCAGTGCCGCGGCCCCCAGGCCCGCGCCCACGCCGGCCAGCAGCACGTCGGTGACGTCGGTCACCCGCGACAGCACAAACAGCTGCGCCACTTCCAGCGCCGCTGCACTGAGCAGACCCAGGCGCAGCACCTGGCCCCAGCTGCGGCGGCGCTCGCCCAGGCACCACATCAAGCCCACGGGCACCCACAGCACCACGTCGCTGACGACGGCGTACCACCACTGCGGGTCGGCCAGGTCCGCATCCACGAATGGCAGCAGCAGCACACGGCCGTCGCGCCATTTGCGGTACAGCTCCACCGGGCTCACCGTCAGGTCCAGCGGCATCAGGTTGTAGGCCACCAGCAAGAACAGGTAAATGCCCAGCCAGCGGTGGCTGCGTTCGCCCAGGTGCCGCGCTTGCGAGATGCCCAGGTGCTGCAGCCGCACTCGCGCGCCGAAAGCGGCAAACAGCATCAGCCCGGCCGCTGAACCCACCCATTGCGCCGCCACGTCCGTCCACGACGGGTCACGCGGCGGAAAAAAGGTCTGCGAAAACTCCACCACCACCGACAGGCACGCCACCAGCGGCCAGATCAGCAGCCAGCACAACCAGCGCACAGCCTGGCCCAGCCCGGCATGGGCCACGGCATAAGCCAGCCCGAACGACAGCGGCACCAGCAGCAGCGCGTTGACGGCGATGTCGACACGGCTTTCGCCGCGCCAGCGCGGCCCTTCCAGGCCCGCAAAAGCCTGCCAGGCCTGGGCCAGCGGCTGCGCGTGCCAGTTCAGCGGTGCCAGGCTGCCGTAGACATAAAACGCCAGGTAGGCCAGCAGCAGCCCGGCGACCTGGCGGTCCAGGAATGGCGTGCGGGAGGCCATCACATCCCGATCCACAGCCAGCGCAGCGCCATTTCAAATCCGCACGATGGTGCTGCTGTAGCTGGCCATCAGTCGGTCACCCGTCAACAGGGTCAGTGGCTCGCTCAGCGCCTGGGCCACCAGCAGCCGGTCAAAGGGGTCGGCGTGCAGCGCGGGCAAATTTTCAAGCTGAAGCACGTGAGCGGTCTTGACGGACAGCATCAGGTAGCCCGCTTCTTCGAAGGCTGCGACGGCCTGAGCTGAAGTCACGGGCATGTCACCCCGCGGCAGCGCGCGCTTGATCGCGATTTCCCACACCGAAGCCACGCTGACGTGCACTTCATCGGCGTCCAGGATCAGTTGCCTGGCCTTGCCCGAAAGTGCCGGGCTGTCTGTCACGGCCCACAACGCAACGTGGGTGTCCAGCAGCAGGCGCACCCTTCAGACCGCGCCAAAAAGCTCTTGCACCTGGTCGCTCGACCCGTCGATGCTGTCAGGTACCACAAAGCGCCCCTTCGCCACGCCGATGCGGCGTTGCCGGTCGGCCTGCTGGGGCAACAAGGGCAACAGGCGCGCTGCCGGCCGGCCATTGCGGGCGATCACGAATTCGCTGGCCGCCCCCGTTTCCAGGTCGTGGACCAGCTTTGACAGCGTGGTCTTGGCTTCCAGCATGTTGACGGTGGTGCTCATGGTCATTAACTTGGTCAGGATTAGCTAAGGAACCGAGTGTAGGCCAACCCCCCAACCACTTCTACCCCACCTGCCCCGCTGGGTTCAGACCAGCACTTCGGCGTACACCGGGTGCCCCAGAAAACCCTGGGGGCTGGAACTGGCGCCGTAGGCCCCCGACTGGAACACCACCACCAGGTCGCCGACTTGCGCCGTGGGCAGGTCCATGCGGTCGGCCAGCAGGTCAAGCGGCGTGCACAGCGGGCCCACCACCGACGCGGTTTCACGGCTGGTCGCACCCATGCGGTTGGCGATGCCCACGGGGTAGTTCTTGCGCACCACCTGGCCGAAGTTGCCTGAAGCCGACAGGTGGTGGTTCAGCCCACCGTCGGTGACCAGGTAGACCTGCCCGCGCGACACCTTGCGGTCGACGACGCGCGTGACGTAGATGCCCGCCTCGCCCACCAGAAAACGCCCCAGCTCGATGACGATGCCGGCCTGCGGCATCTCTTGCTGCGCGCGCTCGCAGATGGCCGCCAGGTTGGCACCGACGGGCGCCAGGTCCAGCCGCTGTTCACCTGGAAAGTAGGGGATGCCGAAGCCCCCACCCAGGTTCAAAAACTTCACCGGCGTCTGCGCGTGCTGGGCCAGCCGCAAGGCCAGTTCGTAGCTCTTCTGCTGCGCCTCGCAGATCGACTCGGCGCGCAGGTTCTGCGAACCGGCAAAGAGATGAAAGCCTTCGAAGGCCAGCCCCTCGCGGGCAATGAAGGCCAAAACTTCAGGCACCACTTCGGTGTCGACACCAAACTGCTTGGGCCCACCGCCCATCTTCATGCCCGAGCCCTTGAGCTCGAAGTCGGGGTTCACACGCACGGCCACACGCGCGGGCAAGCCCAGTTCTTGCGACGCTGCAGCCAGCACCGGCAGTTCACGCATCGATTCCACGTTCACCAGCACACCCGCAGCCACGCTCTGGCGCAGTTCGATGTCGCGCTTGCCCGGGCCGGCAAAGCTGATCTCGGCCGGGTCGGCGCCGGCATTCAGCGCCACCTGCAGTTCACCAGCGCTGGCCACGTCGATGCCGTCCACCAGCCCGGCCATGAACTGCACCACCGCCGGCATCGGGTTGGCCTTCATGGCGTAGTGCAGCTTCACCTGCGCCGGCAAGGCCGACCGCAGCTGGGCCACGCGGGCACGCAGCAGGTCTCGGCTGTAGGCGTAGAAAGGGGTCTGGCCGACGCGGGCGGCCAGCGTACTCAGGCAGTGGCCGCCGACGACCAGCTCGTCGCCTTCGACGGCAAATTGCTCCATCGGCGCATGGGCCGGTTTCACGGGCGCCGTCATGTCAGCGAATGCCGCGGCCGATGCCGACGTAGTCGATGCCCAGGGCCCGCATCAGCTCGGGCTCGTACAGGTTGCGGCCATCCAGAATCAGCGGCTGCGACAGCTTGGCCTTGATGGCGTCGAAGTCGGGCGTGCGGAACTCGCGCCATTCGGTGACGATCAGCAGCGCGTCGGCGCCGGTCAGCGCCGCGTCGGCCGAGTCCACCAGGCTCAGGCCGGGTGTGTCGCCAAAGACACGCCGCGCTTCGTCCACCGCCACCGGGTCGTAGGCGCGCACGCTGGCCCCGCGCTTCAGCAACTCGGCAATGACCACGCGACTGGGCGCTTCACGCATGTCGTCGGTGTTGGGCTTGAAGGCCAGGCCCCAGATGGCAAAGGTGCGGCCGGCCAGGTCGTCGCCGAAGCGCTGCACCACACGCTGCACCAGCACATGCTTTTGTGCGTCGTTGGCTTCTTCCACGGCCGTCAGCACGCGCAGCGGCACGCTGTGGTCGCGCCCGGTGCGGATCAGCGCCTTCACGTCCTTGGGGAAACAAGAGCCGCCATAACCGGTGCCGGGGTACAGAAAGTGCGTGCCGATGCGCGGGTCGCTGCCGATGCCCTTGCGCACCAGTTCGATGTCTGCGCCCACGGCATCGGCCAGACGCGCCAGTTCGTTCATGAAGCTGATGCGGGTGGCCAGCATGGCGTTGGCCGCGTACTTGGTGAACTCGGCGCTGCGCACGTCCATCACCACCAGGCGGTCGCTGTTGCGCATGAAAGGCGAATAAATGGCGCGCATCAGCAGCGTGGCGCGCTCGTCGTCGCTGCCGATGACGATGCGGTCGGGCTTCATGAAGTCGTCGATGGCCGCGCCTTCCTTCAGGAATTCCGGGTTGCTGACCACGGCATAACTCATCGGCGTGCCGCGCGCAGCCAGCTGCTCGGCAATCGCGGCGCGCACCAGGTCGGCCGTGCCCACCGGCACCGTGCTCTTGTCCACCACCACCTTGCAATCCGTCATGTGCTGGCCGATGGTGCGGGCGACAGTCAGCACGTACTGCATGTCGGCCGAGCCATCTTCGTCGGGCGGCGTGCCCACGCCCACGAACTGCATCGTGCCGTGGGCCACGGCGGCAGCTGCGTCGGTGGTGAACTGCAGGCGGCCAGCGGCGGCGTTGCGCTGGATCATGGTGTCCAGCCCCGGCTCGTGAATGGGCACTTCACCGCGCTTGAGCATGTCGATCTTGCGCGGGTCCACGTCTACGCACAGCACATGGTTGCCCATCTCGGCCAAGCAAGCGCCGGTGACCAGGCCGACATAGCCGGCGCCAAAAACGGTGACTTTCATTCGATGTTTCCTGGATAGAGGCGAATTGCAGACAGCTGCAACTGTGCGTCGATTTTGCCGTTCGCATGGCGTTGAAACGGCGCTGCGCTGGGCCCAATGCCTACAGTCGGCCCATACGCTAGCACCGGCCGCATTGCGCAGCGGGCATGTGTGTGTGACAGATCGCATGCGTCATGGGTGCCCAGATGCCGGCAACAAGCCGTGGCGTGTGCGGATGCAACCAAAAATCGGTTTTCACAATGGGTGAACCAGGCTCAAACCCCAATGCGTCGGAACAGGCGGTGAACGCAAACGAAAAGTGTCTTGAGGCTGCTTCAGTGCGAGCTTCAGCTTCACGGCCTTCCGCGCAACTTTGCACGCCAGCCTAGGCCCACGGCCCTGCTGGCTGCTGCTGGCGCCCACCACAACCTAGAATTTCAAGGATTTGCAAAACACGAATGGGAGCGAACGCATGAATGTCCAGGAACAGGTTTTGAAAGCGCTGGACGAGGCGCTGAGCCTGGGCGGGCGCGGCCTGCACTACACGGCCGACACACCGCTGATGGGCGCCATCCCAGAATTCGACAGCATGGCCGTGGTCACCCTGATCACCACGCTGGAAGACCGCTTCGGCATCGTCGTCGACGACGACGAGATCAGCGGCGACACCTTCGCCACCGTGGGCAGCCTGACCGACTTTGTGGCCGCCAAGCTGGCTGGCTGACCAGCCCATGGCACAGGGCCCAGAAGCCTTCTTCCACCCCGACGCACAAGGCGGTCAAAGGCTTTACCTGCACCACTGCCCGCCACCGGGCACGCCCGTGCGCGGCGCGGTGCTGTACGCGCACCCCTGGGCTGAAGAGATGAACAAGAGCCG
>JBBRCN010000084.1:0-17719 GCA_038204775.1 Burkholderiales bacterium
AACGGGTCTCGCCGGGTATCACCTCCTGCGCCCTGGGGGCACGCCCGGGGCTGGTCGGTACCCCCCATCGATCCTCGGTTTGCGCACGTTTCGCTTCGACGCCTTCTGCCGCCCACGCTCCTAGCGCTGGCTTCAGCCGGGCGCCGAACCCGGGCCCGCCGTGGCCCGCGGCGTGCGCAAGGCTTGCAGCACCTGCGCCGCCTGCGGCTGGGTCTTGGCGACCCAGTCGTCAAAGGTCTGGCGTGCGGTCTGGCCGTAGCGCTGGTAGATCTTCCAGCCCACCCAGGCCACCAGGGCCAGCAGCAGCAAGGACTTGGCGGCACGCGCAAATGACACCAGCACCGCGATGCCCATGCCGAAGGCCACCCACTTGAACCACCACACACCCTGGTAGGTCATGGCGTTGATGAAGCCGGTCAAGCCCACCACGAACAAAGCCCTGAACGGCATGATCAGCGCATCGGCCACATGCTTGACAGGCCGCGTGACAAAAGAGAAGGGGTTCATGGCGGGTCCTCGGCGGGTGGGTCTGCGGTGCACGCATCTTCAGACGGGACCGGCCGCTGGACGAGCTCCATCCGACCAAATGCAGCCGGGCTTCGTGAATCGACCACCCTGCACGATCGGCTGAAACCTGGCATCGCCCATCCCTGCCCATCCCTGCCCATCCCTACCCAAAACCTCACCAAAGGCAACAACAAACATGACCGTTCGCCTGGGCAAGCCCCGCAAGAACAGCATTCCCATCGTCACCGTTGACCGTGCCGGCTTTGCTGCGCTGGCCGACACGCTGGACGCCAGTGCACGGCGCTGGATGAAGACGCTCGGCTTTGCCGGCGCACCCGACACCCACGCCTTGCTGCCGGCATCTGATGGCAGCATCCAGGCCGTTTGGGCCGGCGTGCGCAGTGCCGGTGACCCCTGGTCCGCGGCCCTGCTGCCCAAGGCCCTGCCGGCCGGGGCTTACCACCTGGGCGCCGGTGGCTTGGCGCTGGACGTGGCAGCCGCAGCCCAATCCTGGGAACTGGGCAGCTACACCTTCGACCTCTACAAACCCGCCCGCCGCGAGACGGCTGAACTGAGCCTGCCCGACAGCGAAGCCACGCAGCGTGGCCTGATCCTGGCCGGCGCCATCAGCAGCACACGCGACCTCATCAACACACCCGCCGAGCACATGAGCCCGGCCGCGCTGGCCGAAGCCGTGCGGCTGGTGGCCAAGCAGCACGGCGCCACCTTCAAGCAGACCGTGGGCGACGCGCTGTTGAAGGCCAACTTCCCGGCCATCCATGCCGTGGGCCGAGCGGCCGATGCAGCTTCGGGCCGCGCGCCGCGCCTCATCGAGCTGAATTGGGGCCAGCCCAAGCACCCGCGCGTCACGCTGGTGGGCAAAGGTGTGTGTTTCGATTGCGGCGGACTGGACATCAAAAGTGCCGACGGCATGCGCCTGATGAAAAAAGACATGGGTGGTGCGGCCAATGCACTGGGCCTGGCGCAGATGATCATGGCGCTGAAGCTGCCCGTGCGCCTGCAACTGTTGATCCCGGCGGTGGAAAACGCCATCTCCGGCAACGCCTTCCGGCCCGGTGATGTGTTCAAGACCCGCCAGGGCCTGCACATCGAGATCGGCAACACCGACGCCGAGGGCCGCGTGATCCTGTGCGACGCCCTGGCCTACGGTGCCGAAGGCAAGCCCGAGCTGATGGTCGACCTGGCCACGCTGACCGGTGCGGCGCGTGTGGCGCTGGGCGCTCAGTTGCCGGCGCTGTTCTGCCGCGACATCGGCCAGGCGCGCGACATCGTGGACCTGAGCATGCAGCTGCAAGACCCGCTGTGGCACATGCCGCTGTGGGCGCCTTACCACGGCGGCATCGAAAGCGACATTGCCGACATCGTCAACACCGGCCGCGGCGCCATGGGTGGCGCCATCAGCGCGGCGCTTTTCCTGGAAGACTTTGTGCCGGCAGGGCAGGATTGGCTGCACATCGACCTTTACGCCTGGAACGAAGGCCACCGCCCCGGACGGCCGGCGGGTGGCGAGGCGCAAACCTTGCGCACCCTGCTGGCCTACTTGCAGCAACGTTTCAAGGCCTGAACTGGCGCTGCAAAGCGCTGCTGTTTGCCACACCGCCGTCACAGGGGCGTGGCAAAGTCAGGCACCTCAGGCGAAAACCGACCGCAAGAATGGGCGGAGCTTCGGAACCCGTGCCCGTCGCCTGGCGTCTTGACACCTTCTGATGCGCTTTTCAGCGCATCAGACTCGCCAGCCAGTTGCGCAGAAACGGCGCCGGCAGCGGCGCCCGCTGGCAGGCTGAAGCAGCGGCGCACCACAGCACACCCTCAGGCTCCAGCCAGATGCTGCCCAGCGCGGCGCCAGCGCGCTGGCCGCTGAGTTGCGTCGCACCGGCTGCCGGCGTGTTGTCGGTGGCGGGTGCCCAGCGCCCTTCGGCGGCGGCCATCAGCGCCTGCACCCAAGCGCTTTCGGGGTTGCGCCACAGGCCCGGGTTTTGCCAGCTCCACGTATCACCTGCATGGGCACTGCCGGTGCTGGGTTCAAGGGCCGGTGCAGGTGCGGCGGCTGACAGGCGCGAAGGCGCTGGTCGTGTGCGGGCCACGGGGTTGCTGCTTTCAGCGCGCTGGGCGTCGGCCGCCTGGCGCATGCTGCGTGCGCTGTCGCCTGCGGCTTTGGCAGGCACTTCGGCAGCGGGCGGCGGGGCCGCTGCCGGCGGTGCCAGCTGCACAGTCGGGGCCGACGGCACGGCCGTCGGCCGCCCAGCAGCCGCATCCGCGGTCGTGTCCACTGAGGGGGCGACAACTTCCTCACTTTGCTGCTGCGGCGCCACGCGGCGCAACGTGCGTTTGGCGGCTTCAGGCGCGGCCTGTGGCGACTGGGTTTCCTGGGCTGCAAAGTCCACAAGGGCCGGGCCTTCGACGGATGCGGTTGCCGGCTTCGGCGCCACGGCCTGGCGCACCACGGGTTCATCGGTGGCCGATCCAGGCACCTCGCCGCGCCACAGCAGGACGATGAAACCGGCCATCAAGACGGTGGCAAAAGCGGCGGATGCAGCAGGCGCTGTCCACAAGCGCTGTTGCCACCGCTTCCAGCGCGACTGGGGCAGCTTCACAGGGGCGGGCGCCTCATCCGCACTGCGATGCGCGGCAGCAAGGATCTGCGCGCTCAGCTCGGGCGGCGCGGCCAGTTCGGCATCCGGCGCATGGCGCAGCGCTTTGCGCAGGTGTTCGTCGGGCGCAATGGTGTTCATCCGACCACCTGCTGCGGCAGGTAGGCACCCATGCAACTGCGCAGCTTGCTCATGGCATATCGCAGCCGTGTCTTGGCGGTTTCGAAGCCGACCTCCAACGCCCGCGCCAATTCGTCGACAGCCAGGCCGTCTTCGTGGTGCAGCAAGAAAGCGGTCTTCTGCGGCAGCGGCAGGCCGTCCAGGCAGTCCAGCAGCCGCTGGCCGGCGGCGCGCCAGAAGACCTGGTCCTCGGCGTCGGCAGTCGCTGCGGGCCAGCTGGACCAGGCGTCAGCCCCGGCAGCGGGCTCCCAGGGTGGCGACTCTTCGTCCTTGTCCAGGCTGAGCTCGCGACCCAGCTTGCGCAGGCAGTCCACCGCCCGGTGGTGCGCCAGTGTGAAAAGCCAGGTGCGCCAGGTGGCACCTTGCGGCCGCCACGTGTGACGAGCCTGGATGGCGCGCAGCCAGGTGTCCTGGAACACCTCGTCGGCCTGCGTCGCGGCCGCGCGGCCCAGCAGCCGCCGCACGAATCGGTACAGCGCGGCCTGGTGGCGCTGGTACAGCTGATCAAACGCACGGGTATCACCGGCGGCAAAACTGCGCATCAGTTGATCGTCGGTGGGCTCGGTCACGGCTTCTTGCTTCATCGCCGGGCTTGTACGTTGCAGATGCCTGAACGGGGTGAAAGCTGATGTTGGCTAGCCGCCGGCTGCTGGGGCGCGCACGTCGTGGCCGTAGAGCCAGGCGCTCTGGCGCAGCGGGTCGCCCTGGGCGAAGGTGGCATCGCGAGCCTGCTGCTCGGGGCCGTCGGGCAGGTGGTTGCGCACCTCGCGCCCGCGGCTCATCAGCTGCACTTCGCTGGCACGCGGACGGCGGCGCGCTTCATAGCGCCGCAAGGCCCGCGGCACATCGGCACAGGCCATCCCTTGCAGGCAGTCGCCCAAGACGGCGGCGTCTTCGACGGCCTGCGCAGCGCCTTGGGCAAAGAAGGGCAGCATGGCGTGCGCCGCGTCACCCAGCAGGCTGATGCGGCCATCGGTCCAGCGCGGCAGCGGCGTGCGGTCATACAGCGCCCAGCGTCGGGTGTCGGTGGCGGCGGCCAGCAACTGCTGCACATCGGGGTGCCAGCCTTCGAAGGCCAGCTGCATGTCGGCCACACGGCCTTCTGCGGTCCAGCTTTCAGTGCGCCAGTCACCCGCCGGAACGATGGCCACGATGTTGATCAGGCGCCCGGCCGAGATGGGGTAGTGCACCAGGTGCCGGCCCGGGCCCAGCCACAGCGTTTGCACCGGTCGCAGCGCCATCGCCGGCGCCTGTTCTGCAGGCACCAGGCAACGGAAGGCGCACAGGCCGGAAAAACGCGCTTCGACATCGGGCGCCACGTGCTGGCGCAGCAGCGAATGGATGCCGTCGGCGCCGATCACCGCGTCGGCCACCGCGGCCGCGGGCCCGCCGTTGCGGTGCGTGAAGCTGAGTTCGACGGCTTCACCGGCAAGCCGGTGGGCAATGAAGCGGTGATCCAGGCGAAGCTGCGACGCGGGCAGCGCATCTTGCAAAAGCGCCAGCAAGTCGGCGCGATGGACCACATAACAGTGCGCGCCGTGCAGCTGCATGCAGGCTTCGTCCATGGGCTGCACAAACAGCACCCGGCCGTCTTGCCAGCGCCGGAACTCCCAAGCCGCTTCCAGCTTCACCGCCACCCGCTCCAGGGCGGGCAGCAGGCCCAGTTCGTCAAGCAACCGGACCATATTGGGCGGCACGACGATGCCAGCGCCGGTTTCGCGCAGTTCATCGGCCTGTTCGTACACCGTGGCTTCGATGCCGGCGCGGCGCATGAAAAGCGCGGCGGCGACACCGCCGATGCCACCGCCGATGAGTGCCACATGCGGTGTCGGTGCTGTCATGTGGTCACTTCCTCGGTTTTCAGCGCGGCCAGTTGGCGGTCGATGTCGTCGGCCGCATGCAACGTGCGAACCGCGTCGTAAGCCACCTGCGCCTGCGGGTGGCGGCGGCGCAGCATGTTGAGCCACTGCTTGATGCGCCCGCCGCGGTGACGTGGCACCACCCGTGGGGCGATGAGGCGGCTGTACAGGGCCAGCAGCGGCAACAGGTCGCCCCATTCGGGCGTGGCCTGGCCGCGCAGGGCCAGAGCCAGGCCAGGGTCGGACACCAGGCCACGGCCCAGCATCAGCGCGTCGCAGCCCGATTCGGCCATGCAGCGCTGCGCGTCGGCCACGGTCCAGACTTCGCCGTTGGCCACGACAGGCAGTCGCACAGCCTGGCGGATGACGGCGATGCGGTCCCAGTAGGCCGGGGGCTTGTAGCCGTGCAGCTTGGTGCGCGCGTGCACCACCAGCTCGGATGCACCGGCGCTGGCGATGGCCAGGGCGCAATCGAGCATGCGGCTGTCGTCGCGATGGCCCAGGCGCATCTTGGCCGACACCGGCACGTGGGCCGGCACGGCACGGCGCACCGCCGCCACGATGCGGTGCACCAGCTCGGGCTCGTCCAGCAACACAGCACCGCCGCGGTGGCGGTTGACGATCTTGGCCGGGCAGCCGAAGTTCAGGTCGATGCCGTCCGGCTTCAGTGAAGCCAGCAGCGCCGCGTTTTCTGCCAGGCAGCTGGGGTCGGAACCCAGCAACTGCGCACGCACAGGTGTACCCGCGGGTGTTCTGCTGCCGTTCAACAGCTCGGGCATCAGGCGTGTGTAGACGCGGCGCGGCAGCAACTGGTCGGTGATGCGGATGAATTCCGATACACAACGGTCGATGCCACCCACACGCGTGAGCACGTCGCGCAGGCTGTGATCCAGCACACCCTCCATGGGGGCCAGCAGAATCAGGCGGGGGCTGTGTGGGGTCAAGGCAGATTGGGGTTGACGGTGGATTCTGCCCGCGCGTCGGCCGGCGCCTGGGGGCAGGTGCTTTCCCTCATTTGCCCCCGAGGCGATGGCGGAACTAGAATTAGTCGACCGTTCGGTCGAATAACCGTTTTCAGACCTCCAGAACCCATGAGCGAACCTACCGTCATCGTGAGCACGCGCGGTGCCGTGCGCACCCTCACGCTGAACCGCCCCGGGTCGCTGAACAGCTTCACGGCCGCCATGCACGGTGAACTGCTGCCCGCGCTGCAGCAGGCGGCCGACGATGTGGCCATCCGCGCTGTGGTCATCACTGGCGCCGGCCGTGGTTTCTGCGCCGGGCAGGACCTGATGGACCCGGCCATGGTGGGCAACGTCGACGTCGGCGCCGTCATCGAAAAGTTCTACCGCCCGCTGGCCACGCGGGTGCGCACGATGCCGATGCCGGTGATCGCGGCCGTCAACGGCGTGGCTGCCGGTGCCGGCGCCAACCTGGCGCTGTGCTGCGACTTCGTGGTGGCTGCGCGCAGCGCCATCTTCATCCAGGCCTTCAGCAAGATCGGCCTCGTGCCCGACTGCGGTGGCACCTGGCTGCTGCCGCGCCTGGTGGGTCGTGCCCGTGCCTTGGGTCTTGCGATGACGGGCGACAAGCTGCCGGCCGAAGAGGCTGAACGCATGGGCCTGATCTGGAAATGTGTGGACGACGCGGCGCTGGCCAACACCGTCAACGCCCTGGCCGACAAGCTGGCGCTGATGCCCAGCCGCGCCCTGGCCGAAACACGCCGGGTGCTGGACAGCGCCATGGCCATGGATTTCAGCGAGGCCCTCGCCCAGGAGGCCGACACGCAGCGTGAGCTGGGGCGGGGTGGCGACTTCGCCGAAGGCGTGGCGGCGTTTTTTGCCAAGCGACCGCCGGTGTTCAAGGACCGCTAGGACATGAGTCCGCAGCAAGTGGCCGAATCCACACGCGATGCGATGTGGAAAAACGACCGCGCCTCGCAGGGCCTGGGCATGCAGCTGCTGGCCATCGGCCCCGGCAGCGCGCAGATGAGCATGGTGGTGCGCGAAGACATGCTCAATGGCCACGACATCTGCCATGGCGGCTTCATCACCACGCTGGCCGACAGCACCTTTGCCTTTGCCTGCAACAGCTACAACGAGGTCACCGTGGCCTCGGGCTTTGACATCAACCTGGTGGCGGCTGCCAGGCTGGGCGATGTGCTTACCGCCACGGCCCATGAAGTCAGCAAGGCCGGACGCACGGGTGTCTACGACATCAACGTTGAAAACCATCGTGGCCAGGCCGTGGCAGCTTTTCGCGGCCGTTCGTACACGATGAAGGGCAAGCCGCTGGTCGAGGGCTTGCCCATGGGCAAGCAGAAGTGAGGGAGGGCGCCGCATGCCTGTGAAAACACCGGCCCCAGGCGACCTGGAGCCCATAGAAAAGGCCAGTCTCGATGAGCTGCAGTCGCTGCAGTTGCAGCGCCTGCGCTGGTCCTTGCAGCATGCCTACGACAAGGTGCCGCACTACAAACGTGCCTTCGACGACCAGGGCTTGCACCCGTCGGACTGCAAATCACTGGCCGACTTGGCGAAGTTTCCTTTCACCACCAAGGCCGACCTGCGCGACCACTACCCCTTCGGCATGTTTGCCGTGCCACGCGAGCAGGTGGTGCGCCTGCACGCCAGCAGCGGCACCACGGGCAAACCCACGGTGGTGGCCTACACACAGGCCGACATCGACGTCTGGGCCGATCTGGTGGCACGCAGCATCCGCGCCAGCGGCGGCCGTGCCGGCGACATCGTGCAGGTGGCTTACGGCTACGGTCTGTTCACCGGCGGCCTGGGTGCGCATTACGGCGCCGAACGGCTGGGCTGCACTGTCATTCCCATGGGCGGCGGCCAGACCGAAAAGCAGGTGCAGCTGATCGAGGACTTCAAGCCCGACATCATCATGGTCACGCCCAGCTACATGCAGGTGATCGTCGAAGAGTTCAGGCGGCAAGGCAAGGACCCGCGTGCCATGTCGGTGAGCGTGGGCATCTTCGGCGCAGAACCTTGGACCGAAGCGATGCGACGCGACATCGAACAAAGTGCCGGAATCGATGCCGTGGACATCTACGGCCTGAGCGAAGTCATGGGCCCGGGCGTGGCCAACGAGTGCATCGAAAGCAAGGACGGCCCGGTGGTTTGGGAAGACCATTTCTACCCGGAGATCATCGACCCCGAGACGGGCGAATTGCTGCCCGACGGCTGCGAAGGCGAACTGGTCTTCACCACATTGACGAAACAGGCGCTGCCCGTCGTGCGCTACCGCACCCGCGACCTGACACGCCTGCTGCCGCCTACTGCGCGCAGCATGCGCCGCATGGGCAAGATCGTGGGCCGCAGCGACGACATGCTGATCATCCGCGGCGTGAACCTGTTTCCCACGCAGATTGAAGAGCTGGTGCTTCAGCAAGGCCAGTTGTCGGGCCAGTACCAGCTGGTGGTGACGCGCGAGGCGCTGCTGGACGAAGTCACGGTGCGCTGCGAGTTGACGCCGCAACACGGCAGCGCCGAACGCAGCGCCATTGCCCACGAACTGCAGCATCGCATCAAGACCTTGGTCGGCGTCAGCACGCGGGTGGATGTCGGCCTGCCCGATTCCATCGAGCGCACGCTGGTGGGCAAGGCCAGGCGTGTGGTCGATCAACGCCCGAAGTAGGAGCACCCGATGTATACCCAAGCCATGGACACTGCGCCCAAGGAAGAACGCAAAGCGGTGCGTTCTGCCGAAGAGGCGCTGCTGGAAGCGCGCTTCGAAGCGCGCATCGACGATGGCGGCTTCATCGAGGCCAAGGACTGGATGCCCCAGCACTACCGCAAGACGCTGGTGCGGCAGATCAGCCAGCACGCGCACAGCGAATTTGTGGGCATGCTGCCCGAAGGCAACTGGACCACGCGCGCGCCGACGCTCAAGCGCAAGGCCATCCTGCTGGCCAAGATCCAGGACGAAGCCGGCCACGGCCTGTACCTCTACGCTGCCGCAGAAACGCTGGGCACCAGCCGCGACCAGTTGCTGGACGCGCTGCACACGGGCAAGGCCAAGTACAGCAGCATCTTCAACTACCCCACGCTCAGCTGGGCCGATATCGGCGTCATCGGCTGGCTGGTGGACGGCGCAGCCATCATGAACCAGGTGCCGCTCACCCGCTGCAGCTACGCACCCTATGCCCGCGCGATGGTGCGCATCTGCCGCGAAGAAAGTTTCCACCAGCGCCAGGGCTTCGACGCGCTGATGGTGATGATGAAGGACGGCACCGAGGCCCAACGCGACATGGTGCAGGAAGCCGTCAACCGTTGGTGGTGGCCCAGCTTGATGATGTTTGGCCCGCCTGACGGCGAAAGTGTGCATGGTGCGCAAAGCGCCCGCTGGGGCATCAAGCGCATCAGCAATGACGACTTGCGGCAAAAGTTTGTCGACGCCACCGTCGAACAGGCCAAGGTGCTGGGCGTGTCCGTGCCCGACCCCTTGTTGCAATGGAACGAAGTCCGCGGCCACCACGACTTCGGCCCGATAGACTGGGACGAGTTCTGGCGCGTGGTGGGCGGCCACGGCCCCTGCAATCAGGAACGCCTGGCGGCCCGCGTCAAGGCCTGGGACGATGGAGCCTGGGTGCGCGACGCAGCGCTTGAACACGCACGCAAACAAGCCACGAAGGAGCAGGCGGCATGAGCACCGTTCAGAACGAGTGGCCGCTGTTCGAGGTGTTCGTTCGGGCCAAGGCCGGCCTGGACCACAAACACTGTGGCAGCCTGCACGCGCCCGACGCCAAGATGGCCGTGCAGCTGGCGCGCGAGGTCTACACGCGCCGCCAGGAAGGCACCAGCGTGTGGGTGGTGCGCAGCAGCGACATCACCGCCAGCGACCCTGGCGACAAGGACATGCTCTTCGATCCGGCCGAGGACAAGGTGTACCGCCACCCGTCGTTCTACGACTTGCCGGACGCGGTCAACCACATGTGATGAAGCCGCGATGACAAGCACTTCGGAATCGATCCGCCTGAACTTGACACCGCCCGTGCGCTACGTGCTGCGCATCGCCGACAGCTGCCTCATCCACGCCCAACGTCTGGCCGAGTGGTGCGGGCACGGGCCTGTGCTGGAAGAAGACATTGCCCTGACCAACATGGCGCTGGACTTGATCGGCCAGACACGTTCGCTGCTGACCCATGCCGCACGGCTGGAAGGGCAGGGCTTCGACGAAGACCAGCTGGCCTTCTTGCGCGATGAACGCAACTACCTGAACCTGACCCTGGTTGAGCAGCCCATGCGCCGAAGCAGCGCGCACGCGCCGGGTGGCGACTTTGCAGACACCGTGCTGCGCAACTTCTTGCTGGCCTCGTGGTTGAAATCGATCTGGTCGCGATTGATTTCATCCAGCGACACCGAACTGGCCGCCATCGCTGGCAAGGCCGTAAAAGAAGCGCGCTACCACCAGCAGCATGCGGCCGACTGGGTGGTGCGACTGGGCGACGGCACTGAAGAATCGGCACGCCGCATGCAGGCCGCGCTGACCCGCATCTGGCCCTACACCAACGAGCTGTTTGTGCGCGATGGGGTGGACGCCGAAGCCGAAAAATCGGGTCTGGGCCCGGCACGCGACGGTTTGCGCGAGGACTGGCTGGGCCAGGTGCAGCCGGTGTTGGCCCAGGCCTGTCTGACCCTGCCTGCCGCCACGCCTTTCGTGAGCACCGGCACCTTGGGTCGTCACAGCGAACACCTGGGCTTCATGCTGGCCGAGATGCAAAGCCTGCAGCGCCAACACCCTGGCGGGCGCTGGTGACGGGCGGCGCTGAGGTGAACACGCGTGAACAGGCGGCCTGGGCGGCGCTGGCCACAGTGCTGGACCCTGAAGTGCCGGTGCTGTCGGTCTGCGACCTGGGCATCGTGCGCGAAGTGGTCTGCGACGCGGCAGGCACGCAGGTTGTGCTGACGCCCACCTACAGCGGCTGCCCGGCCACCGAGGTCATAGCAGACAGCGTGCGCGTGGCGCTTGTTGCCGCCGGCCTGGGGCCGGTGACGGTGTCGCACCGCCTGGCACCGGCCTGGACCACCGATTGGATCAGCGAGCTGGGCCGCGAGCGCCTGCTGGCCTACGGCATCGCCCCGCCGGGGCAGGCCTGCGGCAGCGAATTGTCCTCGCCCATCCGCCTGCGACCGCGCAACCTGCCCTGCCCACGTTGCGGCAGCCTGCAGACCGAACGCCTGTCGGCCTTCGGCTCCACGGCCTGCAAAGCGCTGCACCGCTGCCTGGAATGCCGCGAGCCCTTCGAACACTTCAAGCCGATATGAGCACACCATGAGTGGCCTGCACTTCGAAACCTTGCGTGTGCGCGAGATGCGGTCCGAAGGTGACGACGCGATGGTCCTGTCCTTCGACGTTTCAGAAGAACAGGCGTCGCGCTTTTTATTCGAGCCGGGTCAGTATCTGACGCTGAAACATGGCGATCTGCGCCGTTCCTATTCGATCTGCGCTGCACCCGGTGAGCCTTTGCGAGTGGGCGTTCGGCTGCTGCCTGGCGGCGTCTTTTCCAGCTGGTTGCACCGCAGCCTGAAGGCGGGCGACATGATCGAAGTGATGCAGCCGCAGGGCCGCTTCGGTGCGGCCTTGTCCAGGCGGCCGCGGCATGTGCTGGCGGTGGCGGGTGGCAGCGGCGTCACGCCCATCCTGTCGATACTGAAAGCGGTGCTGGGTTCGAACCCACAATCGCGTTGCACGCTGCTGTATGGCAACCGGACTGCCGCCAGCACGATGTTCAAGGAAGAACTGGAAGATCTCAAAAACAGCCACCTGACACGCTTGGTGCTGCATCCGGTTTTCTCGCGTGAAGTGATGGACAGTCCACTCAACAGCGGCCGCCTGGATGCCGACAGGATCGCTAGGTTGCTGCGGCTGGTGGGCGCTGTCGACGAAGCCTTCATCTGCGGCCCGCACGCCATGAATGACGAAGCCGAAGCGGCGTTGCTGTGCGCCGGCATCGCGCCAGACCACATCCACGTTGAACGTTTTGGCATTCCGCCCACGGCGGCCGACGCCACCTTGCATGCGCCCAAGGCTGGGGACGCCACCACAGCCACCATCACCATCGTGCGGGATGGCTTGACGCGCGATGTGGGCTTCCAGGCCAGCGACGAAAGCATCCTGGCCGCAGCCGGCCGCGCGGGGCTGGATGTGCCGTACTCCTGCCGCTCGGGCGTCTGCGCCACCTGCCGCGCCAAGCTGCTGCAAGGGCAGGTGCGCATGGACCGGAACTTTGCGCTGGAGAAGGTCGAACTCGAAGCCGGCTTTGTGTTGACCTGTCAGGCCCACCCGCTGACCGACCGCGTGGTGCTGTCCTTCGACGAGCGCTGAAGCCGACTTTGGCCCGCCCCCGATCAGCCGGCTTCGAGCTGCAGCGCGAGCAGATGCTGGCTGCCGCAGCTCAGCTGTTTGCCACACGCGGCTATACCGCCGCCACGATGCAGGACGTGGCCACTGCCTGCGGCGTCAGCAAGGCCACGCTTTACCACTACGTGCGCGACAAACACGGCTTGCTGGCCCAGATCACCCAAGGCCATGTGGCACGTCTGGAGGACCTGGTGAACCAGGTGCAGACGCTGCATCTGGCGCCGCGAGAGAGGCTGCAGGAGCTGATCCTGCGGTTCATGCAGGCCTACGCCCGAGCCGAACACGAACACCGGGTGCTGACCGAGGATGTCAAGTTCCTGGCTGACGACGAACGACAGGCCGTGTTGAGCGGCCAGCGGCGTGTGGTGGCATGTTTTGCCCAAGCCATCTCCGACCTGCGCCCCGACCTGTGCGGCCGCCAGTTGGACAAACCCCTGGCCATGTTGCTGTTTGGCATGATCAACTGGACCTTCACTTGGCTGCGTTCCGAGGGCCCACTCACCCATGCCTCGCTGGCCCCACTGGTGGTTGAGCTGTTCCTGGGCGGCTTGCAGGCCGTGACGGTGCTCACGTCTGTGCCGACGCCAGTGCCGCGGCCGGTGCTCGAGTCCGCGCTGGCGCCGCCGCCGGACGCGCAGCCACCCGCTTGAGCATCAGGCAGCGCACCGGAGCAACGCTGTGCTGCACGACGCGAATGCCGGGCACGCCGGGAAGGTGTGACTGCACAGCGCGGTCCAGCAGCGCCTGCACGCCGGTTTCGCCCAGGCTCAGCACCAGGTGCAACCAGCGCCGTTGCACACGTTCTTGCAGCCAGGCGTCTTCCAGCGCCAGACGGCGCGCAGCCGGTTGGCTGTCGGCTTCCAGCACACGCGGGGCCATGGCGCCGACGAAGAGATTGAAGTCCAGCCGTAAAGTGTGCTCGGGCAGCCACTGCGCCACGGCCTGGCAACGGCCGCTCCAACCCGGGCTGGCAAACATCTGCGTGATCAAGGCCTGCAGGCCCTGCACGGCGTTGACCAGGCGCACGCGGTTGGGCGGCATCAAGGCCAGCGGCAGGCGCGCGACTTCTGCAAAGGGCAATGTCTGTGCGCAGGCGGCCAACGCGGCCAGCCGCCACCAACTGGCGGCGTCAAGTTCGTGCACCGTTTCGCCGCTCAGTTCGCACTGGCGTGCACGGCGCACGGCCTGTTGCAGGCTCACGTCTTTGCGGACGGCGGCGGCCCGTGCACTCATCACCACCAGATTGCCGGCGACATAGCCTGCGTCGGGATGGATGCGTTCGATGACTGCGGCGTCGGGGCTGCCAGCGGCGCCTCCCAGTGTGGTGCGCAAGACAGGGCAATGTCCATTGTGCAGCTGGCCCAGGTAATTGGCCGTCACGAGCTGGCCGTCGAAATCCACACCCTCACACCAGGCTTGCAGGCGCAAGGCCAGCCACTGCCGTGTGCTGCGCCGGCTGGGCAGCACGCGGCGGCCGAACACCGCCTTGGCGGCGGTCCAACCCTGGCACACCGGCGTGCCGGGGTGCAGCCATTCGGCGGGCGGCGCCAGACCGTGGTGGGCGTGGTCCCAGCCGATGTCGAAGCCGGCGCGGTCATGGGGTGGGGCTTGCACGGTGGAGAGTTCGAGCGTGGCCTGGTTCATCTGTCTGCTCCTGGTTCGGGCGGGCGAAATGTCCGTCGAGTGCAGGCAGTGTCTGGCTTGGGTGGCTCATGGCGTGAGCTACCAAAACGAAGAGGAAAGACTTGAACTCGGCTGCTTCGAACCCAGGCAGTCAGCTGCGCTGACCGGTGGCCTGGCGGCGTGCCAGCCACACCAGCAGCAGACCGCAGGCAATGCCCAGGCCATCGGCCAGCAGGTCGTGCCAGCTGGCGACGCGGCCGGGCAGAAAGGATTGCACGGCCTCGATGAAAGCCCCGTACAGCGCCAGGCCGGTCGCCGCGAACGTTGCTGTACGCAAGCCAGGGCCCCAGCCCAGCGCCGCCGCGGTGGCCAGGCCGGTGAATGCCAGCACGTGCTTGACCTTGTCCACCTGGGAAAAAGCTGCTGCGCCACTGGCTTCGGAGAACGCAAACCAGGACACCAGGGCCACCAAGGCCGCCAGCAAGAGGCGCCACTGTCTTTGGTGCTGCGGGTCGAGCAGGCGTGCGGCGAATCTGTTCATCGAGTAACGATTTTGATTCACGGCGCGCGAGGCCGCAGGCCACCATAGAGGCGCGCACCATACTGCTACACTCACAGGCTACGCCCGTGTAGCTCAGTTGGTAGAGCAGCGCATTCGTAATGCGAAGGTCACCAGTTCGAATCCGGTCTCGGGCACCATCAAAGACTAGCTTCGAAGCTTTGAAGAAAATCTCTTCCACCAAGGGCCCGGCCACCGCCGGGCCCTTGTTGTTTGTGGGGTGTTTGTGGGCTGCTTGTGGGCTGCTTGTGGGCTTTTTGTGAAGACTTCAGAGTTGAAAGCGGCATGGCGGCGGCCTCTGGCGCGTCCCTACAATGTGTCATGCGCATCCTCATCGCCAACGACGACGGCTACCTGGCACCGGGCCTTGCGGCGCTTGTTCAGGCCTGCCAGGGACTGGGGCACATCGATGTCATCGCGCCCGAACAAAACGCCAGTGGCACCAGCAATGCGCTCACCCTGAGCCGGCCGCTGTCGATCTTTGAAGCCCGCGGCGAACACGTGCAGGGCTTCCGGGTGGTCAACGGCACGCCTTCTGACTGTGTGCACGTGGCCCTGACTGGCCTGTTGCCGCAGCGGCCCGACCTGGTGCTCTCGGGCATCAACAACGGCGCGAACATGGCTGACGACACGATCTACTCGGGCACCGTGGCAGCAGCGATGGAAGGTTTTCTGTTTGGCATCCCGGCCATCGCCTTTTCTCAGGTTGAAAAGGGCTGGGGTGAACTGGATGCGGCCGCCGCGGCGGCACGTGCTGTCATCGACCACGTGCTATCCACCCAAGCGCTGGCAGGGCCGCCCTGGCTGCTGAATGTGAACATTCCCAACCGGCCTGACGCGGCGGCCTTGCCGCGCAAGGTCACACGACTGGGTCGCCGCCACGCCAGCGCGCCGGTCATCAGCCAGCGCAACCCGCGCGGCGAAACCATCTACTGGATAGGCCCGGCCGGTGACGCCCGTGAGTGCGGCGAAGGTACCGACTTTCACGCCGTGGCCAACGGTTTTGTCTCCATCACGCCGCTGCAGGTGGACCTGACCGACCACGCCCGGCACAACACCTGGGCCGCGCGCTTGGACGGTCGATGAGCCGGTTGCCACGCTTCCCCTTGGGCTTGCAGCAGTTGCAGGCCAAGGCCGCGGTTCGGTCGGGCGCCCCAGCAGTCGTTCGGCCCCAGCGCCCCATGCAGCAGGCGGCGCAGGACTTGGCTCGCCAAGGCCCGCCCAGTGGCCTGGGCCTGGACTCTGCCGCAGTGCGGCTGCGCATGGTGGACAAGCTGCGCGCAGCGGGTCTGTGCTGCGAACCCGTGCTGCAAGCCTTGCGCAGCGTGGAGCGCCACCGCTTCGTCGACAGCGCCCTGGCCAACCAGGCCTACGAAGACACCAGCCTGCCCATCGGTCTTTCGCAAACGATTTCCAAGCCGTCGGTGGTGGGCCACATGCTGGCGCTGCTGTTTGACGGTGCTTATGCGCGCGAACAGGGCCATCTGGGGCGTGTGCTCGAGGTGGGTACCGGTTGCGGCTACCAGGCGGCGTTGCTGCTGCAACTGGGGCGCCAGGTGGTGTCCATCGAGCGGCTGCAAGCGCTGCACGAGCGCGCGCGCGTCAACCTGGCGAGTGTTCGCCACGACGGCAGCAGCGACCTGCGCCTGGTTTTTGGCGATGGCATGCTGGGACATCCGCCGCGCGCGCCGTACCACAGCATCGTGGCCGCAGCGGGGGGCGATCAGCTGCCCGCGGCCTGGCTGGATCAGCTGGCCGTCGGTGGGCGGCTGGTGGCCCCCATGCAAGCGGGGCACGCAGGCGGGCAGCGTTTGGTCATCGTCGACCGGGGGCCGGCTGGCCTGTCCACCCAACAACAGGACGCGGTGCACTTCGTCCCCCTAAAATCTGGCACGGAATGAAATTGTTTATACGTCTGCCCCTTATCGCCCGACTGCCGCAGCACCTTTGCGCCCTGGTGCTTGTCACTACCCTGGTGGGCTGCGCCAGCAGCACGCACCGCGCACCGGTTGAAGACCGCGGAGCGAGCACCAGGCTGCCGGCGCCATCGGCTGCGGTGTCTACACCACCCAGCACCTCGGCCAGCGCGCCGGACGCGGTAGCCGTCAAGCCCCTGCCGGGTGCTGAAAACGCCGGCAAGCCGGGCTATTACACGGTCAAGCCCGGCGACACCGTCATACGCATCGGCCTGGAGAACGGCCAGAACTGGCGAGACATCGCCCGCTGGAGCGGGCTGGAGAATCCCAACTCCATCGAAGTGGGGCAAGTGCTTCGTGTGGTGCCGCCATCGGCTGACGCCAGCGGTGTGGTCACGCGGCCCGTGATGCCCGGCGGCCGGGCCGATGGCCGATCGCTGGACTCGCGCGCCACTGAAGGGAAACCGGCTGCATCTGCCGGTGCAGCCGTAACACCGCCGGCCACCTTGCCAGGCGGCACTGCCAGTTCGGCGCCGGCTGCTCCGCCGGTTGTCGCGCCTGCTGCAACGCCGGCACCCACACCATCACCATCACCATCACCCGCACCCGCACCCGCACCTTCACCCACACCAGCAACGCCGGCCACGCCGGCAGCTCCAGGTTCAGACGACGACGTCAGCTGGGCCTGGCCGGCGGCAGGCCCCGTGACAACACCGTTCGATGACAACAAGAGCAAGGGCCTGGCCATCACAGGCAAAGCAGGTGACCCGGTATTGTCGGCAGCCGACGGCCGTGTGGTTTATGCCGGATCGGGCCTGCGCGGGTACGGCAACCTGGTGATCGTCAAACACAACGCCACCTTTCTGACGGCCTACGCCCACAACCAGACCTTGCTGGTGAAAGAAGACCAGGTGGTACGTCGGGGGCAGAAGATTGCCGAGATGGGGTCCAGTGACGCCGATCGGGTGCAATTGCACTTCGAGATCCGGCGCCAGGGCAAACCGGTCGACCCGGCGCGCCTGTTGCCCACCAGATAGGGCGCGGCTTGCCACCTGGCGCCAAACACCGCCGGGACTGTGCCCCGGCAGG
>JBBRCN010000085.1:0-17302 GCA_038204775.1 Burkholderiales bacterium
GCGTCATCAGCCAGGCCAGAGAGTCGCCTTGCACACGCGGCGACAGCCGTTGACGCACCGTGACGTGATACGCATTGAGCCAGGCCACTTCGTCGGCACGCATCAGCGCCAGGTCGATGCAGCGCGTGTCGATCGGGCACAGCGTCAGAGTTTCGAATTCAAGGAACTCGCCGAAGGCACTGTTGCTGGCATCAGTGGCCGCGGGTACGTTCAGCACCAGGTTTTCGATGCGTACGCCCCACTGGCCCGGGCGGTAGACGCCGGGTTCGATGCTGGTGACCATGCCCGGCTCCATGGCCATGTGGGCGTCTGGAATGGCCTTGGAAATACTTTGCGGGCCTTCGTGCACGTTCAGGAAGTAGCCCACGCCGTGGCCGGTGCCGTGGCCGAATTCGATGCCCTCGGCCCACAGCGGCGCCCGCGCCAGGCTGTCCAGCATGGGGCTCAGCGTGGCGCGAGGAAAACGTGCACGCGACAGGTTCATGGTGCCTTTCAGCACCAGCGTGTAGTCGCGTTTCATTGCCGCGCTGACCTGACCGATGGGCCAGACGCGGGTGATGTCGGTGGTGCCGCCCAGGTACTGGCCGCCGCTGTCGATGAGCAGCAGGCCGCCGCCCGCGATCAGCGCATGCGACTCTTCTGTTGCGCGGTAATGCGGCATGGCGCCGTTGGCATTGAAGCCGGCGATGGTGGGAAAGCTCAGCCCCACGAAGCCCGGCCGGCGGGCCCGGGCCGCGCTGAGGTGTTCGTCGACCGTGATCTCGGTGATGCGTTCGCTACGCGCCATGGCTGCTTCGAACCAGGCGTAGAACTCGCACATGGCCGCGCCGTCTTCGGCCATGGCTTGGCGCACATGCACCGCCTCGGCCGCGCTCTTGCGGCTTTTCAGCAGCGTGCTGGGGTTGATGGCTTCGCGCACCGCGCAGCCCGCGGCCACTTGCGCGCGCAGGCCGTGGGTGATGCGCCGCGGGTCGATGAGCAGGGTGTCTTGCGGCTGCAAGGCGGCCAGCGCCGCGCCGGCCTGGGCATAGGGCGCCAGTGCCATGCCGTCTTGCGCCAGCCGTGCGGCCAGGGGCGCGCCGACCTTGCCTTCGCCAATGAACAGCGTGGCGGCTTCTGGCGTGATCAGCAGGTGGGCCAGGAACACCGGGTTGTAGCTGACGTCGCTACCCCGCAGGTTGGTGATCCACGCGATGTCGTCCACGGTCGACACGAAGTGCAACGTGGCGCCATGCGCGGCCATGCCCAGTCGCACGGCGGCCAGCTTGTCGGCGCGAGACAGCGTGGCCTGCGGTGCCATGTGTTCATACACCGGCTGCGTGGGCAGCGTGGGGCGCTCGGGCCAGATGGCGTCCAGCAGGTCGATGTCGGTGCGCAGTTGCACGCCGGCTTCGGCCAGCGCGGTCTGCAGCGCCTTGGCCATCGCCAGCCCCAGCACCTGGCCGTCCACCGCCACCGTGGCGCCGCGCGGCACTTGACGCGCCAGCCAGTCGATGTGCGCCGGCGATGTGCCGGTGGCGATCTTTTCCAGTTCGATGCCGGTGCCGGCCAGCTCGGCTTCGGCCTGCACCCAATAGCGGCTGTCGGCAAACAGCACCGCGCGGTCCTGCGCCACCACCAGCGTGGCCATGCTGCCGGTGAAGCCCGACAGCCACTGCCTGGCCTGCCAGCGTTCGGGCAGGTACTCGGACAGGTGCGGGTCGGCCGAGGGCACCAGCAGCGCCTGCACGTCTTCGCGCACCAGCACCTCTTGCAGTTGGCTGATGCGCAGTCGGATCGGAGAGGTGCGGGTGTCCATGCGGGGCTCCGTGGGCAAGGCGAGGAAGCGTCGAATTCTAGGCGGCCCAACTTTGTCGACGCGGGCTGCGGTATCTTCACGAGCGGGGCCTGTCATCTGGGACGGCCGGATGCGGGTCGCCGAGCCGCCGCCGCGCGACGGGCACACGCACCGTCTGTCGCAACACCAGGTACCGTGGACATTCGACATGCAAGGAGACCCCACATGGCCGACCCACAAGCCGCCACCATCACGCAGTTGAAAAACATCCAGGTCCGCACCGGCCAGACCATGGCCCAGTTGCACGCGGCCGTGGCCGCCAGCGGCGCTGCCAAACACGGCGAACGGCGCAGCTGGCTGATGGAACACTTCAAGCTGGGCTATGGCGACGCCAACACCGTGGCGCTGTTCATCGGCAAACCCCTGCCCGACCTGGGCGGCGACACCTCACCCGCTGCGCCCGCCGCTGCCGAAGCTGACCCGCTGGACGCCATCTACACCGGCGCCAAGGCTCCGTTGCGGTCGCTGCACGAGGCGGTCATGAAAGTCATTCACAGCCTGGGCGAATTCGAAGTCGCGCCCAAGAAGACCTACGTCAGCCTGCGCCGCAAGAAGCAGTTTGCGATGGTGGGGCCCGCCACCAAGGATGCCATCGAGATCGGCCTCAACGCCAAGGACCTGCCGCCGCACCCGCGGCTGAAAGTGCAGCCGCCTGCCAGCATGTGCCAGGCCACCACACGCATCGGCAGCGCGGCCGAGATCGACGCGGCGTTGAAGGGCTGGTTGAAGCAGGCCTTCGACGCGGCTGGCTGACTGCGCACGGACTGCGCGCGCACTGCCCGCGCGCTGCCCGCGCACTGCACGCGCACTGCGCACAGACCGCCAGCGGTGCCCCGGCTCGCGCCCTATTCGAACTTCGCGCCCGAGTCCTTCACCACTTTGGCCCAGCGCGTCTTTTCGTCGCGAATGAAGGTGCCGAACGCGGCCGGGCTGCTGGGCCGGGTTTCTGCGCCCGCCTTCTGCAGCCGCTCTTGCATGTCGGCCGAGGCCAGGATGGTGGTCAGCGTGGCGTGCAGCTTGTTCACCACCTCCGGCGGTGTGCCTGCAGCCGCCACGATGCCCTGGAAGCTGCCGGTTTCAAAGCCCGGCAGGCCGGCTGATTCAGCCACCGTGGGCAGGTCCGGCGCGGCGGCAAAACGTTTGGCGCTGGACACGGCCAGGCCTTTCAGCCGGCCGTCCTTCACCGCGGGGTATGTGGCCAGCATGCCGTTGAACAGCACCTGTGCCTGCCCGCCCATGACGTCGGCGATCGCTTGCGAGCCGCCTTTGTAGGGGATGTAGGTCCACTGGATGCCGGCACGCATGGCAAATTCAATGCCTGCCAGGTGGTTGGCGCCGCCCAGGCCCGAGATCGCAAAGTTCAGCGTGCCCGGCTTGGCCTTGGCCAGCGCGATCAGTTCCTTGGCGTCCTTGGCCGGCACCGAAGGGTGTACGGCCAGGATGTGCGGCGAGTAGGCCACCATGATCACAGGCGCAAAGTCCTTCACCGGGTCGAAGGCCAACTGCGGGAACACGCTGGGCGCGATGGCCAGCGAGCCGATGTCGGCCAGCAAAAAGGTGTAGCCATCGGGTGCCGACTTGGCCACCATGTCGGCGCCCAGGTTGCCCGTGGCGCCGGGTTTGTTTTCCACCAGCACTTGCTGGCCCAGTGCCTCGGTGATCTTGGGGCCGAGTGATCGCGCCAGGATGTCCGAGGTGCCACCCGGCGGGTAGGGCACGATGATGCGGATGGGTTTGCTGGGCCAGGCCTGCGCGAGCGCCGTGCTGGTGAACAGCGCGGCAGCGGCCAGCACGATGAAGGCGTGGATGGTGTTCATGGTTGTCTCCTCGGGTTCGGTCTTGTCGGTCTTGTCGGGCACCCCCTGGCTGACCCGGGCCGTGCACAGCGCCGCGAGGGTAGGCTTGTGCCGCGCCAGCGCAAGGCTTGGCTTTCCCCCGACAAGTGCCGGCTGTCCCAAGGGATGGAACGGCGGCGTCTGCAGGCGCCGCTGAGCCGCTGGCCGTGCGGGCGCTCGCAACTGGCGCCATTTCCGGGTGACGAGGAAGCCCGAAAGCTCGAGCATCAAGGGCCCTGGGTCCGGTCTCAGAGTTCGGTGCGCAGGCGCCAGATTTCCGGGAACAGCACGGTGTCCAGCATCTTGCGCAGGTAGCTCACACCGCCCGTGCCACCGGTGCCGCGCTTGAAGCCGATGACCCGTTCGACGGTGGTCACATGGCGGAAGCGCCATAGGCGGAAGGCGTCTTCCAGGTCGGTGAGTTCTTCGCCCAGCTGGTACAGGTCCCAGTGTGCTTGCGGGGCGCGGTAGACCGTAAGCCAGGCGGCTTCGACGCCGCTGTCTTCCGGGTAGGGCTGTGTCCAGTCGCGCTGCGTGTGGGTGGCCGGCACGGCCAGGCCGCGGCGGGCCAGCAGGCGCAACGCTTCGTCGTATAGGCTGGGGCTGCGGTAGGCCAGCTCCACATGGGCCAGCAAGTCGGCGCGGTGCGCATGCGGCCCCAGCATGGCGGCGTTTTTGTTGCCCAGGCTGAACTCGATGCAGCGGTACTGCCAGCTCTGGAAACCGCTGCTGTTGGCCAGGAACGGCCGGATGGCGCTGTACTCGGGCGGTGTCATCGTGGCCAGCACGTCCCAGGCATGCACCAGCTGTTCCATGATCTTGCTCACCCGCGCCAGCATCTTGAAGGCCTGGTGCAGGTCGTCGTGTGCGATGGCCGCGATGGCGGCGCGCAACTCGTGCAGCATGAGCTTCATCCACAGCTCGCTGGTCTGGTGCTGCACGATGAACAGCATCTCGTTGTGGTCGGGGCTCAGCGGGTGCTGGGCGGTCAGCACGGCGTCCAGGTGCAGGTAGTCGCCGTAGCTCATGTCGGCGCTGAAGTCGAGCTGGGCGTCGTGGTGCTGCAGCGGGGCGGCTTCGCTGGGTGGTGCGGGCGGCGAGTTGTCTTCACCTGGGTTGAAAGGGCAGCCAGACATTTCAGGTCACCGCCTGTTTCTGGTTGAACTCCGGGCGACGCCACTCTTCGGTTTGCAGCACGTGCTGCAGATGTTGCGCCGCGTCCCAGGCGTCGACAAAACGAACGACCAGCGGCGCGAAGCCGAAGCGCAAGATGTCCACCGCGCCCGCAGGGTGCGACTTCTCGCCAGCGCGGAAGTCGCCGATGACACCGCGTGCGATCAGCGCCTGCACGATGGCGTAGGCGATCTCGGGGTGCGAGAAACACACCTGGCTGCCACGCTGCGCATCGTCGCGCGGCGAGGCCAGCGTGAGGCCGGGGCAGGTGGCTTCGACCTGGGCCGCAAACAGCCGCGTCAGCGCCAGCGACTTCTGGCGCAGCGCGGCCATCCCGCCCAGCGGCTCGGCCGCCAGCAGCGTGTCCACGCCACACTCCAGCGCGGCCAGCGACAGCACCGCCGGCGTGCCGCACAGGTAGCGCGAGATGCCGGCGGCCGGCCGGTAGCCGGGCGTGAATTCGAACGGTGCGGCATGGCCGATCCAACCGGCCAGCGGTTGCCAGAAACGATCGACATGGCGCGGGTGGACCCACACAAAGGCCGGCGCGCCGGGGCCGCCGTTGAGGTACTTGTAGCCGCATCCCACGGCGAAGTCGGCATTGGCGGCATGAAGATCGACGGGCACGGCGCCCGCGCTGTGGGCCAGGTCCCACACCGTCAATGCGCCAGCTGCATGAGCGGCCCTCGTCAACGCCGCCATGTCGTGCATGCGGCCGCTGCGGTAGTTCACGTGGGTCAGCATCAGCACGGCGGTGCGCGCGCCAAGCAGGCCAGGCAGTTCATCGGGCTCGGCCAGTACCAGTTCAAATCCACGCTCGCGCGCCAGGGCCTCGGCGATGTACAGGTCGGTGGGGAAGTTGCTGCGCTCACTCAAGATCACGGTGCGATCGGGCGCGTCGGCCTGGCTGATGGACAAGGCCGCGCTCAGCACCTTGAACAGGTTGACGCTGGTGGAGTCGGCCACCACCAGTTCGCCCGCAGCGGCGCCCACCAGGCGGCCGATCTTGTCGCCCACCCGCAGCGGCAGGTCCATCCAGCCGGCTTTGTTCCAGCTGGTAATGAGGCCGGTGCCCCATTCCTGTGTCACCACCTGTTGCACGCGCGCGGCGGTGGTGCGCGGCAGCACGCCCAGTGAGTTGCCGTCCAGATAGATCACCCCTTCAGGCAACGAAAATTGTTCGCGCAGCGGCGCCAGCGCATCGTGTGCGTCCAGCGCCAGCGCTTCTTCTCTTGTGGTCGGTCCGCTCATGGGAGTTCTCGCAACACGGCGCGCACGGGGGACGCGCAAGCCGTGCTCAGTTTCAGGGGCAGGGCGATGAGTTCGTAGTCGCCTTCGGGCACGTCGTCCAACAGCAGGTTTTCCAGCACGCGCAGGCCGCGCTGGCGGATGACCTGGTGGCTGTCCAGCGTCTTGCTGCTGGCGGGGTCGATGCTGGCACTGTCGATGCCGATCAGCAGCACGCCCAGGTCGGCCAGGCGCGCCACGGTGTCGGGGGCGTAGGCCGGCAGGTCGTCGTCGAAGTGGTCTTGCGGCATGTGCGCGTAGGTGCGCACCAGTACACGCGGCGGCAGGTCCTGCAGCGCATGTTCGATGTGTGCCCACTGCACCAGCGGCCCGCAGCCGATGGTGTGGATGACGCGGCAGCGGCCCAGATAAGGCTCCAAAGACACCGCACCGATGGCAGCACCTTCGTCGCTGTAGTGCAGCGGCGCGTCGGCATGTGCGCCGGTGTGCGGGCTCAGCGTAAGCGTGCTGACGTTCACCGGGCAGCCGGGCCCGATGCGCGCGGCCCATTGCAGCGCAAAGGGCGTGTCGCCGGGGAACACCGGCGTGCGGGCGTCCAGGGGCGGAGAAATGTCCCAGAGCCGGGAGCGGCGTGCTGACATGGCGGTCATGATAGGCCGCTGACCGCTGGGGCCTTCACTCGTTCCTGCGGTGCGATTGACAAGCCCCGGCTGCACTCGAAGAATGAAGCACATGCCGCAAGCCCCAGCCCCAGCCCCAGCTTCCGCAAGCCCAAGCCCAAGCGCGCACATCGACACCTTTGCGCGTGACCGCCTGCCGCCACCGCGTGCGATGCCCGAGTTTGTCTTCGACCGACCCGAGCTGCAGTTTCCGGCTCGCTTGAACTGCGTGGCTGAACTGCTGGACCGCCATGTGGCTGAAGGCCGTGGCGGCCGACTCGGCATTCAGGGCGCGGGTGTGCGCTGGACCTATACCGAACTGCAGGCCCAGGTCAACCGCATCGCCCACGTGCTGGCGCAGGACATGGGCCTGGTGCCCGGCAACCGCGTGCTGCTGCGCGGCGCCAATTCACCCATGCTCGCGGCATGCTGGCTGGCTGTGGTCAAGGCCGGTGGCATTGCGGTGGGCACGATGCCGCTGCTGCGCGCTCGCGAGCTGGTGGCCATCGTGCACAAGGCACAAGTCACCCATGCGCTGTGCGATGCACGCCTGGCCGAAGAACTGCACCTGGCCCGGCCCGACTGCCCGACGCTGCAGCAGGTGATGAACTTCGGCGGTGAACTCGAAACGCGAGCGGCCGCCAAGCCGGCGATCTTTGCCAGCGCCGACACCGCTGCTGACGACATCTGCTTGATAGCCTTCACCAGCGGCACCACGGGTGTGCCCAAGGGCACGATGCACTTCCATCGCGACGTGATGGCGGCTGCGGCCTGCTGGCCACCACACGTGTTGCGGCCGCTGCCCGACGATGTGTTCATCGGCAGCCCGCCGCTGGCTTTCACCTTCGGCCTGGGCGGTTTGCTGGTGTTTCCGCTGGCCATCGGCGCCTGCGCGGTGCTGATCGAAAAGGCCTCGCCCGACACGCTGCTGCCAGCCATCGCGCACTACAAGGCCAGTGTGTGTTTCACTGCACCCACGTCCTACCGCGCCATGGCGGCGCAAGCGCAGCAGCACGACCTGCGATCGCTGCGCAAGTGCGTATCCGCCGGTGAACCGCTGCCCGCTGCGACTCGCCAACTGTGGCGCGAAGCCACGGGTATCGAGATCATCGACGGCATCGGCTCGACCGAGCTGTTCCACATCTTCATCAGCGCCGACGAGACCCACGCCAAACCCGGCGCCACCGGCGTGCCCGTGCCCGGCTACCGCGCCGTGGTGCTGGACGAGGAGGGCCATGAGTTACCCGCTGGCCAGGTGGGCCGCCTGGCCGTGCAAGGCCCCACCGGCTGCAAGTACCTGGACGACCCGCGCCAGGCCACCTACGTGCAAAACGGCTGGAACCTCACCGGCGACGCCTACCTGGTGGACAGCGACGGCCAGTTTGTCTACCAGGCGCGCACCGACGACATGATCATCTCCGGCGGCTACAACATCGCCGGGCCCGAAGTGGAAGACGCGCTGCTGCTGCATCCGGCGGTGGCCGAATGCGCCGTCATCGGCCAGGCCGACGAAGCCCGCGGCATGATCGTCAAGGCCTTCGTGGTGCTGCGGCCGGGCCACACCGGAAACGACGCGCTGGCCAAGGTGCTGCAAGACTTCGTCAAGCAGATCATCGCCCCCTACAAGTACCCGCGCGAAATCGCCTTCCTGGACAGGCTGCCGCGCACCGAAACCGGCAAGCTGCAGCGCTTTCGCCTGAAGGCTGGCGCCTGATGGCTTTCACCGCGCAGCGCGTGGTGCGCTTTTCCGACTGCGACCCGGCCGGCATCGTCTTCTTCCCGCAGTACTTGGTGATGATCAACGGCGTGGTCGAAGAATGGTTCGACCAGGCGCTGCATATCCCTTACGCCGGTTTGATCGGCGCGCGGCGCATCGGCCTGCCCACCGTGCGGCTTGAAGTGGACTTCACGGCTGTCAGCCGGCATGGCGACGCTGTGCAGTGGCAGCTGACCGTCGGCAAGTTGGGTCGCAGCTCGCTCACGCTGCAGCATGCGTGCAGCAGCAACGGTGAACTGCGCCTGCGTGCGCTGCAGGTGCTGGTCTGCACCTCGCTGGACACACACCGCCCGCAGGCCTTGCCCGAAGACGTGCGAAACGCGTTGCTGGGGTCTGATTGACAGAGACGCCTTGGCTGGGCTGGTTCGACTACGCGGGCGTGATGCCCTCGGTCGAGCGCTTGGCCTTGCGCGGGCCATAGGTCAGGCGCGACCACAGCGCTTCCAGCGGGCCGCGGTCGTGCGACTTCAGCCACCACCAGCTCAACGGCACCTGGATACAGAAAAACAGCGCCACCGACAGCGCCAGACCTGCCGCGGGCCCCACTTTGGCCCACAGGCCGAAGCCCCAGGCGTAAAACAACGTGGTGCACAGGGCGGTCTGCATCAGGTAGTTGGTCAGTGGCATGCGGCCGGTCAGCTCAAAAGGCTTGAACAGCGGTTTCCAGGACGGCCGATGGAACAGCTGAACGATCAGCAGCACATAAAACACCATCAGCATGGGCCGCGAGACGTTGTAACAAAGCCCGGCGAAGGTCTTGATCAGCGAGGGGCCGGGTGTGCGATTGGCCTCCCAGATCAGCGTGGACGTGGTCGACAGCGCCAGGCCCACCACCAGCATGACCCAGGTCAGGCGCTTGATCTGCGGCATCAACTCCGGGATGCGCGTGGCCCACCGCCGCCGGCCAGCCAGCACACCCAGCAGCATGGTCAGCGTCATGCTCACGTACCAGCCGAAGGTGCCCCACAGCGAGTACAGATCACCGTACTCGAACATCACGATGCGCAGGTTCTCGCGGGCCGTGTCCAGGAAGCTGCCAGCGCCAAAGGCGGCGTCGTTGGTGAGAGCAAACCCCTTGCCCATGGCCACGCGGCTGGCCACGAATTCCTTGGTCACGAAGGCCACGCGCAAGAGGCTGGCCACCAGCGGGTAGACGATGCAGCCCACCATGATCAGCACCAGCCCTCGGTCGCTGACCCGTCGCAGTCCGAACAACAACACGATGCCCAGCAGCGCGTAAACGTGCAGCACGTCGCCGAACCAGAACACGCAGGCGTGCAGCACGCCCACTACAAACAGCACCAGCAGGCGGCGCAGGTACAGGCGGTCGGCATGCAGCGGGTCTTGCTGCTGCATGCGCGCAAACTGGATCGTGAAACCCAGACCGAACAGCACGCTGAACAGGCTGTTGAATTTGCCCGAGAACAGCGCGTCGCGCACCTGCTCTGCCATCTGGTCGATCTGCAACGGCCAGTAGTGCGAGCCGTCGGATTCATGCCAGCCGCTGTAACTGAAGCCGGGCATGTTCATGATCAGGATGCCCATCAGCGCGAAACCGCGCAACACGTCCAGTGTGGCGATGCGCTCGGATGCCGGCAGGCCGGTCGGTGGGGTGCTTTTCATGTTCCGATGTTCCCTGGACTGGCGGCCCAGACAGGGCTGCATCAGCGGGGCGCATGATGCGCCGGGCCTTCCCGCCCGGGAACCCCCAGTTGCACTTCGCTGACGCGCAGGCGGCCTATGCCCAAAGCTCAGGGTTGCGGGCCCGACCGGCTCCAACCACTGTCAGCGGCGTGGCGCTTGCAGGCCGAACAGTTCGGCCAGTGCCTGCCGGTACTCGCCCTGCCCCACCGAATTGGTGTTGTGGTGCGAGCCGCCGTTGACCAGCACAAAGCGCTTGGGTTCGGCCGCCTTTTCAAACAGCGCCTGGCCCAGCGTGGGTCGGATCAGCGTGTCTTCACTGCCGTGCACCACCAGCACCGGTGCGCCCACGCTGGCGATGCGCGCGGCGGCGTCAAAACGCTGCGTGATCAGCGGGCCCAGCGGCAGCCACCCCCACTTGAAAGTGCTGACCACATCGGCAATCGACGTGAAGGTGCCTTCGACGATGAGGCCGGCTTCGTCGCTGACATCGGCCGCCAGTTGGACGGCGATGGCACCGCCCAGGGAATGGCCAAACAGGTAACGTGGCGCCTGGGGCTGCTGCTGCGCCAGCCACTGCCAGGCGGCCCGGGCATCTTCTTGCGCCAGCTGTTCTGAAGGCAACTCGCTGCTGCTGCGGCCAAAGCCGCGGTAGTCGATGCCCAGCACGGCAAAGCCCAGCTCGTGCATGCGCCGCATGCGGTGCGCGCTGCTGCGCACGTCCCAGCGTGCGCCATGCAGGTACAGCAGCAGCGGCGCCTTGGGGTCGGCCTGCGGCAGCCACAGGCCGTGCAGGCGCACCGCCTGACCCGTGGCGGCGGACTCGAAGGGCACCCACACGTCCTGCATGCCGTCAGCCGCTGCACCACCGCCCCAGCTGCGGGTGCTGGGCTGGAAGATCCAGCGTCGCTGCTGTTCGTCCAGCGTGGCGCAGCCGCCCAGCAGCATCACCATGGCCATCACGGCAGCGCCAGCTGACCACAGGCTGCGGGCGGTGCCGCGGGTCAGGCTTCGGGCTCGGGCCTGCACCAGGTCAGTGCCGTGCGGGTCTTGCTGCATGTGCCGCATCTTCGCATCTGTGAATGGGCCCCGCAGACCCTTTCGCAGCAAATCCCATGAACCGGGCGCGCCGGGGCCCCGTTTGCCCTCTTGAAGGTGCCTGCCATTCGGTTAGTCTTGGCAGCCCGCCCCGGGGTCAGTCTCAGGAGTCCAGCCCATGAAGCCCGTGTCACAACTGCTCAAGACAGGAGATGGCACGTTGTGGCATGTGCGGCCCGACGACGCGGTGTTTGCCGCGTTGGAGCTGCTGTCGCACTACGAAGTGGGCGCGCTGATGGTGATGGAAGGCGGGCGCCTGGTGGGGGTGTTCTCCGAGCGCGACTACACCCGCAAGATCGCGCTGCAGGGCCGCAATTCCAAGGAAACGCGGGTTGCCGACATCATGACGCGCAACGTCTTCACCGTCACCTCGGCCACCGGCACGCGGGCCTGCATGGCGCTGATGAGCGAAAAGAAGATCCGCCACCTGCCGGTGGTGGACGGCCCCACCGTGTTGGGCATGATTTCCATCCGCGACATCATGGACGACATCATTGCCGATCACGAATCCACCATCGCCCAGCTGGAAAGTTACATCCAGTCTTGACCGGAGAGCGGCCGGGCTGTCGCGCTATCCTCGCAGGCCCATGACCGACAGCACCGGCATCGACGAGACCGTACATCGACAGACCCTGGAGGTCGCGCTGCGCAATTCTGCGCGTACCGTGCCCTTGCTGCTGGCGGCCGTGCTGTTCATCGCCTGGCTGGGCTGGCAGGCCGGCCAGCGCAACGCCGCGGTCATCACGCTGGCTGTGGGTGTGGGCGTGGCGTTGTCGCGCTGGATGATCACCCACCGCATGGCCGGCCGTGTGGCCAGCGGCGAGGTGACCTTGCAGCGAGTCGTGCGCCTGCTGGAAGTCAACGCCGTACTGGCCGGTCTGATGTGGGTGGTGGCCACCTTCTTCATCTACCCCTGGCTGCCCGGGCCAACGGGCACGGTGTATGGCGTGCTGGCCTGCGGCTCGGTGGCCACGGCGGCCCTGTTCCTGTCGGTAGCAGGACGCAGCTACCTCTATCTGAACCTGCTGCAGGTGGGCGCACTGTCCATCGTGTCGCTGCTGCCGGGACCGGCCCATTCGATTCCGCTGGCGGTGCTGGCGGCGCTGTTCGGCATCACCATGCACCGCACGACGGCCGAGTTTCGTGACACCACCTTGCGGTCGCTGCGCCACAGCGCCGAAGCCGACGAGGCCAACGCGTCGCTGTTGCGCGCCAAAGAATCCGCCGAGTCGGCCAACCTGGCCAAGAGCCAGTTTCTGGCCACCATGAGTCACGAGATTCGCACGCCCATGAACGGCGTGCTGGGCGCGCTGGAACTGCTGCGCCAGACGCCGCTGGACCTGCGCCAGCGTCGCCTGGTGAAAACGGCGGCGGCATCGGGTGAGTCGCTGATGGACATCCTCAACGACGTGCTCGACCACTCCAAGATCGAAGCCGGCAAGCTGGTGTTGGCACACGCGCCGATGTCGCTGCACACGGTGGCCGCGTCAGCCACCGCGCTGTTCCGTGCCAACGCCGAGAGCCGGGGATTGAGCATCGCGCTGCAGCTGGGTGACAGCGTGCCCGACGGCGTGGTGGGCGACGCGCCGCGCCTGAAGCAGGTGCTGTTGAACCTGCTGGGCAACGGCGTCAAGTTCACCGAAAAAGGCAGCGTGACGTTGCGGCTGGCGGCGCTGATGCGCGACGACGTGGCTTCCCGTGTGCGCTTTGAAGTGCAAGACACCGGCATCGGCATCCCGGCGCTTTCGCTGCAGACCGTATTCCAGCCCTTTCACCAGGTGGACAGCACACGCTCGCGCTTGCGGGGTGGCACCGGGCTGGGCCTGGCCATCAGCCAGCGCATCATCGAAGCCATGGGGGGGGAGATCGAGGTCGGCAGCCGCCTGGGCGCCGGCTCGGTATTTTCATTCACCCTGTTTCTGCCGCTGGCGCCCAATGTGCCGCTGCCGTCCTATGAGTCCGACTTTGGCGTCCTGAGTGAAAGCGGTCGCCTGGGTGGCACCGTGCTGCTGGTGGAAGACAACGCTGTCAACCGCATGATCGGCTCCGAGATGCTCAAGTCCTTTGGCGTGGATGTACTGGAGGCCGAAGACGGCGCCCAGGCCTTGGCTGTGCTGGAGCAGCAGCGTGTGGACCTGGTGCTGATGGACATCCAGATGCCTGTGCTGGACGGCTACGAGGCCACCCGTCATGCGCGTGAGCGCGAAGCCCGGCTGCGGCTGCCGCGTGTGCCTATCGTGGCTTTGACAGCGAATGCCTTCGACGAAGACGCCGCTCAGTCCATGGCCGCCGGCATGGACGGGCACCTGGCCAAGCCGTACTCACGAGACCAGCTCCGCGAACTCGTCCAGCGCTGGTTGTAGAAGGCCAGGGCCTGTTTCGGCGCCGGGTCTCCCGGGCCGAAACGCCTCCCCCTCGGGGGGCTGCGAGCGCAGCGAGCTGGGGGGCCTCTACAACGCCAGGCGCTTGCTCTGGATCATCAGCAGGCCCTCGAAGATCAGTGTCTCCACCGTCGCGAAGGGCAGATCGGTGATGGGCACCAGCTTCACTGCTGCGCCGCCGGTCATGAACATCAAGGGTTCGACGCCGGTGTGGGCCTGCAGGCGCCTGGCCTGGCGTTCGACGGCGCCAGCGATGGCTTCTGCGCCGCCGCTCATCAACGCGTCGCTGGTGTTGGTGGGGAAGTCCACCACCTCGCCGGTGGGCACCTTGAGCCCGGCGGTGCCTTGTTCCAGCGCGCGCAGCATGAGACCGAAGCCGGGCAGGATGAGCCCGCCCAGGAAGCAACCGCTGGCATCCAGCGCGTCCACCGTCACGGCGGTGCCCACCATCACAACCAGGGCCGGGCGCGGTGTGCCTCCTTTGGGCACCTGGGCCAGCACACGGGCCCGCGCCCCGGCCAGCGCCACCCAGCGGTCGGCGCCCAGCCGGCTGGGGTGGTCGTAGCCGTTGGTGAGCCCGGCTTCGTGTGAAGACGGCACCACCCAGTGCGGTTCGATGTCCCACAGTTCCATCTGCGCTTCGACACGCCGTCGCACGGCATCGCCGGCCACCACGCAGCCCAGCATGCTGGTGGGCTCACGCAGGTCCTTCCAGTCCTTTTCGGCCAGGTCGTCGATGGTCTCCAGGAACACCGCGCCCTGGTCCAGCAGCACCGCGCCGGGGTGGGGTGCGGTGTACAGCGCCCACTTCAGGCGGGTGTTGCCGATGTCGATGGCCAAAAAGGTCATGGGGCAGGCCGCCACAGGTTCAGGGGGCGCCAGCGTAGCAGCCCTGGGGCCCATTGCCGGCGGCTGCGACAAGGGGTAAACCATGACCGGGCGAGGGCGCTCGGTCAGTCGGTGTGCAGGTGCCCATGGCATGATTTCGGTTGACGTTTACGTAAACGTCAGTCAGCCCCTGACCGTCTGTCAGAAAAAACCGAGTGCACGCCCATGACCGACCTTTCCGCCGAGTTCAAGGCCCTGGCCGAGTACCGCCCCAAGCACAAGGTGCGTTTCGTCACCGCGGCGTCGCTGTTCGACGGCCACGATGCGGCCATCAACATCATGCGGCGCATCCTGCAGGGCATGGGCTGCGAGGTCATCCACCTGGGCCACAACCGCAGCGTGGATGAAGTGGTGACGGCCGCGCTGCACGAAGACGTGCAGGGCATCGCCATCAGCAGCTACCAGGGTGGGCACGTCGAGTACTTCAAGTACATGGTGGATCTGCTGCGCCAACGCGGCGGCGCGCACATCCAGGTTTTTGGCGGCGGAGGTGGTGTCATCGTGCCGTCTGAAATCCGTGAGCTGCAGGACTATGGCGTGACGCGCATCTACAGCCCGGAAGACGGCCAGCGCATGGGCCTGCAAGGCATGATCGGCGAGATGGTGATGCGCTGCGACACCGACCTGACGGTGCACGCGCCGCAGGCCGTGGCTGCTTTGCAAGGGCATACCGACGCCGCATGGCGGGCCCTGTCGCAGGCCATCACGGCGCTGGAAAACGGCAAGGCCACAACGGGTTTCAAGACGGCGCTGGCAGAAGCCGCCGCCGTGAAGCCGGCACCCGTGCTGGGCATCACCGGCACCGGCGGCGCTGGCAAGAGCAGCCTCACCGACGAACTGATCCGCCGCCTGCGACTGGACCAGGGCGACACACTGCGTGTGGCCGTGATCAGCATCGACCCCAGCCGCCGCAAGAGCGGCGGTGCGCTGCTGGGCGACCGCATCCGCATGAATGCCATCTCGCCCTGGAGCCAGGGCCCGCGGGTTTTCATGCGTTCGCTGGCCACGCGCGACTTCGGCAGCGAAATCAGCCAGGCCCTGCCCGACGTGCTGACCGCCTGCAAGGCCGCCGGCTTCGACCTCATCGTGGTCGAGACCTCGGGCATCGGTCAGGGCGACGCCGCCATCGTGCCGCTGGTGGACCTGCCGCTGTACGTGATGACACCCGAGTTCGGTGCCGCCAGCCAGCTGGAAAAGATCGACATGCTGGACTTTGCGCAGTTCGTGGCCATCAACAAGTTCGACCGCAAGGGTGCGGCCGATGCGCTGCGCGACGTGAGCAAGCAGGTGCAGCGCAACCGGTCCGCGTGGCAGACAGCTACCGACGAGATGCCGGTGTTCGGCACCATGGCCAGCCGCTTCAACGACGACGGCGTGACGGCGCTGTATCAGGCGGTCTTCCGGCAACTGGCACCGCGGTTGGTGGCGCTGGGGCTGCCCGTCACCGAAGGCCGCCTGCCCCACGTGGCCACCCGCCACAGCACCCATGAAGTGCCCATCGTGCCGGGCGCGCGGGTGCGCTACCTGGCCGACATTGCCGACACCGTGCGCGGCTACAAGGCGCATGCGCTGAAGCAAAGCCGAATGGCTCGGGAAGTGCAGCAACTCAAGGCCACGGCCGTCATGCTGCACACCGACAAACCCGCCCGCCACCGTGCGGTCGAGGCCGTGGAAGACCTGGCACTGCAGCGCCAGGCGCTGCTGGACCCGCTGTCCAAGCAGCTGCTGGCGCAGTGGCCCGACATGCAAAAGGCCTACGCCGGCGACGAGTACGTGGTGAAGATCCGTGACAAGGAAATCCGCACCCGGCTCACGCACACCACGCTGTCGGGCAACAAGATTCGAAAGGTGGCGCTGCCAGGGTACGAATGCGAAGGCGAATTGCTGAAGTGGCTGCTGCTGGACAACGTGCCCGGCAGCTTCCCGTACACCGCCGGCACCTTTGCCTTCAAGCGCGAAGGCGAAGACCCGACGCGCATGTTTGCCGGCGAGGGTGACGCGTTCAGAACCAACAGGCGCTTCAAGATGGTCAGCGCTGGCCTGCCGGCCAAGCGCCTGAGCACCGCCTTCGACAGCGTCACGCTGTACGGCAACGACCCCGACCTGCGGCCCGACATCTACGGCAAGGTCGGCAACTCGGGCGTCAGCATCGCCACGCTGGACGACATGAAAGTGCTTTACGGCGGCTTTGATCTGACGCAGCCCAGCACCAGCGTGAGCATGACCATCAACGGCCCCGCGCCCACGATCCTGGCCATGTTCATGAACACCGCCATCGACCAGAATCTGGAAAAATTCAGACAAGACAACGGCCGCGAACCTACGGCCGACGAAGCCCAGAAGATTCGCGCCTGGACGCTGGCCAACGTGCGCGGCACCGTGCAGGCCGATATCCTGAAAGAAGACCAGGGCCAGAACACCTGCATCTTCAGCACCGAGTTTTCACTCAAGGTGATGGGCGACATTGCGCAGTGGTTCGTGCAGCACGACGTGCGCAATTTCTACAGCGTCAGCATCAGCGGTTATCACATCGCCGAAGCGGGCGCCAACCCGATCAGCCAGTTGGCCTTCACGCTGAGCAACGGTTTCACTTTCGTCGAAGCCTATCTGGCACGTGGCATGCACATCGACGACTTCGCGCCCAACCTGAGCTTTTTCTTCAGCAACGGCATGGACCCCGAGTACACCGTGCTGGGCCGCGTCGCGCGGCGCATCTGGGCGGTGGCCCTGCGCGACCGCTACGGCGCCAACGACCGCAGCCAGAA
>JBBRCN010000086.1:0-16347 GCA_038204775.1 Burkholderiales bacterium
TGGGCCAGCGCGACCAGCAAAGCATCGGTGACGCCTTCGGTATTGACCCGGTAGCTGAAGACGGTATTGAAGCGGCGCGAGTTGGCAATCAGCACACGGCCATCAGGACTGAAATTCACCTGTGTCGGGATGCTGCCGCCCGACCCTGAGGACAGCTGACGGAAGGTGCCCGGTATCGGCGTCAACTGCCCGTTCTGGTTGCGAAAGCCCTGCAAACTGCCTTCCGGGTTTTCGTTCAGCACATAGACCACGTCACCGGACTCGGTCACGCTCAACGGGAAGCCCTCGCCCGAACGGACGACCGATTTCAGTGACAAGCCCCCGGCCTCGACGGCGAAGGTGGACACCGTGCTGCTGAGATAGTTGATCACGAACAACCACCGGCCGTCGCCACTGAGCGTGACCCCGCCCTGGTTGAGCAAGGCCCCGCCCGAGCCGGTTCCTTGCGTGCCCACGCGCGCCAACAGCGCCGTGGGCTGACCGGTCGCGCTGCGGCCGTACACCAGCAACTCGTTGCCCAGTGGCGAATTGGTGCTGGTGAACACCTTGTCGACACGGAAGTCCTGGCCGGAACCGGGATTCGAAACCTGCGCGTTCGCAAAGGAACCGCCCATAGCCAGGGCCGTCGCGAGGGTGAGGCCTTTGAGCGATTGACGTCGAGAAATCTGCATGATCCAAGTCCTGATTTCGGTTGAAGGGGTTTGAGCGATTCAGAGCACGTGCCCATCGGGGCATCGGCTGCGGAATGTTTGCACCGTGCCTTTTGGAAGTCATCACAGGCCTGTGAGAAGTCAGCGGCGGGCCGTCACTCCTTGAATGACGGAACGCCGCGACCAACGCTCGAGCTGCGCGGCAGCGACACGGACGTGAGCGATCGTCAGCTGCCGGGGGGCTCGCCGATCTGCTTGAAAAAGCTACTCTGAAGTCCCCTGCTCGTCTGGGGATTCAGCCGGCTTGGCGCGGCGGCGCCGGGCAGCGAGGGGCAACTCGGCCGCTGCGTAGGCTGTGAGCCCCGCCTGGCGGTCGAGCGGCACGACGGTCTGCAGCGTCGTGCCGCCAGCGGGCTGCAGTGTCGGCGGAAAAAACGCCAACTTCTGGCCCGTAGCGAGCTTGTCCAAACGGCTGAGGTCGAGGTCGCGCTCGTTGACGCCTGCGATCGGCGCAACCGCAACGCCGTCCACGATCTCCAGGTCGAACCACCAGCGCTTGACCGGGTTGCGTACACCGGCGCCGATGCGGTCGTCATCGTCGATGAGCTGCCGGCGCGACGCCGGCACGTCGACGGACAGCCACAGCAGCCGCTCCGATTCGACAAGATCCTCGCGGTTGTACGGGCAGGTCTTCATGCAGCGCCCGCAGGCCGAGCCCTTCATGTTGGTGAGGCGGTACTTGCCGCATTTCTCGACGTCCGGCTTCCAGATTTCGTAGCCGTTGAACATCACCTTCGGACCGAACGGAATGGCGTTGCACGGGCACTCGCGCGCGCACTTCATGCACATGTTGCACATGGCCTGCAAGCCGAAGTCGATCGGCTTGTCCACGACCAGCGGCAAGTCGGTGGTGAACAGCACGGACTTCGAACGCGGGCCGATGAACGGGTTGAGAATCAGCTCGCCGATGCGCGACAGCTCGCCCAGCCCCGCCATCAGCACCGCCGGGATGTGCAGCACCTCAGAGTGCGCATTCGAGTGCGCCCGCGCGGACCAGCCCATGCGCCGCACGTGCGCGGCCATCAGGCCGGCGATCAATGCGCCACGCAGATAGGCTCGCATCGACTGCGCGCCCGAGATCCAGTCGTCGCCCGAGGCGCCCTCCATGGTCTCGAAGCCCTGGTCGATGAGCATCACCACGGCGTACTTGTGATACGCCGCGATCGGCTTGCCCTCCTGCTCGTCGTGGGAGTAGTACATCCACGGCTCGGCCTCGCAGATGCCCACCAGATCGCCGCCCAGGAAGTAGCCCAGGGCCTTGATGGCATCGGTGTTGCGCTGCGGGTCGGACAGGTCGCCGCCGAAGCCCGTGAGCAGGAGGGGATCGTGGGGCTCGCGCGTCCCTTGCAGCGGCACCATGTTGCGGATGAGCGGCACCATGCCCCACGCGAGCGGGTGTTTGACCGCGAAGCGCGCCCGTTCTTTCTTCGGCCTTTCGCCCAGGTCGCCAGCGAGTGCGCGCGTGAAAAGATCGGCGCGCTTGGGCACACGCTGGATCTCGTCGCGCAGGATCAGCGTGGTCGGCTGGTCGGCACGCTTGATCCTCTCCATCGGGTAGCGGCCCATGTGCACTGGCCGCTGCGCGAGCTCTGCGTCCTCGAATCCCGGCCGCGTGCCCGCAGTGCCCATGTAGGCGGACTCGTCTGGCCAGTCGAGCGAGGCCGCGGGCGCGATCGGCAGGTCGACTTCGAGTGGGTAGTCGGTGGTGACCACGCCGAGGCGGAAGCCGCGCTTCGAGAACGGCATCGCAAGCACGCCATCGATGGCCTTGACGACGCCAGCGCGCTGCGCGAGCCGCTCGATGTCGACCTGGGTTTCGAACGTTGCATCGCCCACGACGTGCCCGCTTGCCGACCAGCCGAGGGCGCGGACATAGCCCGCGATCACCACCGCCAGTTCGGCGCAGCGCAGGTCGGAGCGCGCGACGTTCGTGCCGCGGATCCACTCGGCGCCCGCTTCGCCGGCCTTCGGCTCGCGCCCGAACTCGATCAGGAAGACGAATGCGTGGGACTGAGCGGGTGGCTCCGCGCAGTGCCAGTCGCCGGCCTCGAGCCGGCACACGCCCGCAAGCGTCGCGTCGAGGAAGTAGGCACAGGCCTTGAGGTTCTTCGTCCGCGCCCAGAGGTCGTCGGGGACCGGCGCGCGGGCCGGTGCAACGGCGCCATCGAGGTAACTTGCGAAGAGCTGGCGGTACTCCGGCACCGCGCCCGCAATTGAATCCGGGCCCGCAGCATTCGCGTCGCCGGGCTGCCGGGCCGGGACGCTGGCGGCGGCCGGGTCACGAGGCAGCCGTTCTGTGGGCAGCACGCCCAGATCGAACGGGCGGTCGCGGTTCGAGAACAGTCTCGCCATGTCACCTCCTTCGTTTGCGGCCCGCGAGCGTAGCAAATGCGGCCGGCGATGCTGATTGGCGCGTGCAACCGTCGAACTTGAACTGCGGCAGCCAGTCTGCTTTTAGCCCAAGCGCCGCGCCGTACCCGCCCACCCTTGCGGCCGCCGATGCGGCCCGTCGCTGGCCGCGAATGCGGCCAGCATCGTGTCCACCACCACGCGCACGCGCAGGCTGAGGAATTGGCGGTGTAGGTAGTGCAGGTGGATCTCGCGCTCGTCGGGGTCGTGCACATCGGCCAGCACGCGCATCAGGCGGCCAGCGGCGATGTCGGCGACGGCATGGTGCAGCGCCACTTGGACGAGGCCCGCGTGCGCACGTGCGAGGTCGAGCTGGGCCCGGACGGGCGGCGAGGCCTTGAGCACGGGCGAGCAGGTGGCGGTGATCAGCCGGGCTATCGGGCGGCAGGTGCGCTACGAGGCCATCGCGGCAGAACAAGCTGAAGCCACGCTGCGCGGATGGGGCTTGCCCAAGGCACAGATCGCCTTGTACAGCAGCCTGGCCTACGTCTACTGCCAGGGCTGGGCCGCCGGCATCAGCCCCGATGTGCAGGCCCTCACCGGGCATGCGCCGCGCCGCTTTGCGGGCTTTGCGAAAGAACACGCGGCGGCCTGGCAGTAAGTGATCTGCCATGTCACCTGCCATATGACCTGCCATATGACCTGCCACAAGAGATCGACATTGGGTCGGCCACGCGCAGCGTGTACTTCAGGATCGCGCAGCGCGATCTGGTCGAAGAATTTTTGTGTGTGCGCCACCGCCCAGACCTTGCCCGGCCAAGCGCCGTAGAACCAGAGCTTTCAACAAGGAAGCACCATCATGTCTGACAGCAGCAACGGCCGCACCCAGTTGTGGGATCTGATCCACGACATCAAGTTCGCGATGTTCGTCACCCGTCATGGCAATGGCCATTTGCACTCGCGGCCGATGACCACTCAGAACCGGGAGTTGGGTGATGACGACACGCTGTGGTTCTTCATGTCGCGCAGCGGCGACCCGGTGGACGACCTGGCGGCCGAGCCCACCGTCAACCTGAGCTACGCCGACACAGACAGCGACCGCTTCGTCTCCGTGTCTGGCCAGGCGCGCGTGGTGGACAACATGGCCAAGACCAAGGAGCTGTGGTCGAAAATGGCGCAGGCCTGGTTTCCTGGCGGCGTGGACGACCCCAACCTGGCGCTGATCGAGGTCAAGATCGTGCACGCCCACTACTGGAACGTGACCGAGAGCAAGATCACCCAGCTCTACCAGATGGCCAAGGCGGCGATCACCGGTACGAAACCCGAGCAGATGGGCCAGACCGGCGAAGTTCACCTGGGCACAGCCCATTCGGCTGACACGCGCAACGCCTTGACCCGTGACACCCGTGACACCCGCAGCGCCAGTGGCGTCAACAGCGCGCTGGCACGGTCGGAGAAAACGGCCAACGCCCAGCAACCCGAGAACTTCAAGGACGTGGCGTTGCAGGACAAGCAGGTGCACATCCCACCGCTGAGCCAGGACGCAACCCCCATCCAGGGCCTGGACACCAAGTGAACGTGGATTCTCGTCTGCAGGCGACTCCATCCAGACCAGCTGCCTGTGTGCTGAACCGTACGGACCGTGGGGAACCGAATTGATAACGTCTTGCGGTCCGCGACGGAGTTAACCATGCACAGATACCGCGTCATTGAACGTTGGGAAAATGAGAGTCGGCTGGCACTGCGGTGCAGCACAGGGTATATCCACATGACCCGCGCGCTGGGGGCGTTGCCAGCAGCGGACGCCAAACTGGAGGGCGCCAGGCCTCACCTGGGTTTTGGCGTTCTGCAGTGCCCGCAATCTGGTTCGAGGTTCCGGGTGATCTTCGAGTCGATCGGCAACAGCGAGATGCCCCGTGCGCAGCACACGACGCCGAACGCCACGCAAAAGCCGCAAGGCGCTAACTTCGGCGTTCCGCGAGGCGCTGATCAAGCGGCCGAATGCCGGTGAGGGGAACGCCCCACGCTTGCCCTGTGCTGCCGGTTTGGCGCGGGCCAGGCAGAGGCACAGAAGTCCAGTGACGCGTATGGGCAGCTGACCGGCGGCTCGGTTGCCGCCGTCGTGTTGCGGGCGGCGGAAAACTTCGCGTGGTCCTCGGTCATGTCCTGGGGCATGGCCTCGAAGACGGCCGGCTCCGGAATTTTGGGGTTGAGGGCGCGCCGATTGGCGCGCCCGGGCTTCAGGTCAAGGGTGTCGGCTCTGCGCTTTCATCCGGTGGCACGGAAAACGTGTTCCCGATTGTCAAGGGCTCGGACGTTTCGTCGTTCGCACCCAGGCTCATGATGAAGCTGATGAACGCCGCCGTGCTGACGCCGGCACTGTCCGGCACCGCGGTGATGGGCGGTGTCACTGCCACCGGATCGTCGTCGTCGTCCCAGCAGCCCGCCAGGGTCAGAACCACGGCCGCACTGCTGGCGGCGAAAAGCATCTTTGTGATCTTCATGCTGGCCTCACGGATAGACCGTGCCAGCGGCAGGGGTCGGGTTCAGGTTGCCCGGCAACGGTGTTGTCAGGTACGGGAAGGTGAAACCATAGTTGGCCGCCGTCTTGCGCACGCCATCGGTCAGTGCCAGTGCACCCGCTGGCGCATCGGCCGGCTTGCAGCCCACCTTCAGCGTGTCGGTGGCGCCTGTCAGCACGCACAGTGCGCCCATGGACACACGAAGCGACAGGTCCACCACGTCGTCGCCCGGACGGCGGCCGTTCGGGAAGCCCGCGTTGTCGCCCGCAACGACGCCCAGCGGGTTCTGCGCACCCGCGGCCGTGGCGGCGATCGAGGTGTTGAGTCGCAGCATTTCAGCCGAGACCACCGTCGTGGGCTGGTTCACGCCACTGATGCCCTTCAAGAACACCGTGAGCAGGTCGGTGCGGGGGAAGTTGGTCGGTGCCAGGGCCGCCGGGAACAAGGTCTGGATCAGTGCCGGCAGCGTCGGGTTGGTGACGTAGTCGGCGAACTTTGCGACATCGTCCTTCGGCTTGGAGGCGTTGAACTTGTCCTTGTCGTCCACGCCGATGATCAGCTCGTTGACCAGCGGCATGCCCAGGCGCGATACCTGGGTCCAGGCACCGCCATTGCGTGCGACCTTGCCCAGCCCCGTGGCCGGCGCGCCGTCCAGCAAGCGGCCTTGCCGCAGGCTGGCGGTGGTGAAGGCGCCGATCACCGGGTCGGTGCCGGCTGTCAGGCAGCTGATCGGCACTTCCATGGCCAGCGTGCTGACGTTCTTGCCTTCCAGGTCGTTGTTGTTGCCGCCCACTTCAGCGCCCAGCGGGTTCAGGTTGAACAGGTCGAAAGCCTTGCCGACGGCAATGTAGAAAGGCTCCTTGCGCTGGCCGACAAAAACGCGGCCCGGCGTGGTGCAGCCCGGAATTACGACGTTGTACAGATGCAGGTTGGCGTAGGTGGCGTAACCGGTGGTGCTGCCGAAGGACTTGTCGCCGATGTTGTCCACCGGCTTGTCGAACACCGACGCGCCGCCGGAGCTGTTGGTCACGCTGCTGCGCGCCGTGCGGCGCCCGCCGCGAACGACGTCGATCGTGAAGGTTTCGCGAACGTTCAGTGCGGCCGGATTGACCCCTGCGATGACGCCGCTGTTGATCAGCGGAATCTTCACCGCCTTGCCCCCCACGGTCAGCGCCGTGGCCTTGGAGGCGTTGGTGAAGCGGAATTGAAAGGTAGTGTCTTCGACCGCATCGCCGTTGTTGTCGATGTGGACTTCGTAAAGGGCGTCAGGATTGAACATGTGAAAGTTCGGTCCACCGTGGGGGTCCTGGAAGGGCTGATAGTTGGCCAGGATGGTCACGAAATTCTCGCGTCCCGTTTCGTAGCTGCGGAACATGTACAGGTCCGTGGCATCGAGCTTCGGCTGCCCGGTAATGAAAGGCGCTTCACGGTGACTGGATGCAAATGCCGGCGGTGCGGCCAGCAGAACGACAGCGAGGCCAAGGCCCAGTGAACTGATGGTTCGGTTCAGCGGTGTACGCTTGAATGCGGTAATTGGACAATTCTTCACGGGCTTCTCCTGACAAGGTGGTTGATCGACGCGTGGTTCTCTTCTCAGGAATTGGAAGCGAACCCGACGCTTTGGTCCCGCCGCACACGCGGACGGATTCCGGGGCGCACCGTAACGGGATGCGCCATTGCGCTCTGTGCGGCTGCGCACTCATTTCCGCCTATCTGAGTCGATGAATCCGAATGCAGTTGCTGGCATCGGCCGGTTTGCGTATGGCATCGCACAGACCGCAGGCAGCGCGGGGGTAAGGATGCTGCGCTGGAACATTCGCCGCAAGTTCTCCGCAAGTTCGCTACCGATGAGGAATTCAACGCAGCGATCCGGCAGCAGGTCGTGAATCAAATCAAGACAGTGAAACGGATGAAGTTCGAAGCCGAGGGCGGGATGAACCTGATGCGACAGGTACCGGCCAGAGTGGCCAAAGCGGCGAAAGCGGCGAAAGCGGCCAATGCGGCCAAGGCGTCCCCGTGAGCAAGGCCCGCACGCCTGCGCCGCGGCCCGTCGACCCGCTTCAGGCCTACAAGGCCAAGCGCAACTTCGACCGCACGCCCGAGCCGCAGCACGAGCATGCCGACGGCGCACCCAGTCATGGGCCGTTGTCCTTCGTAGTCCAGAAGCACTGGGCCAGCAGCCTGCATTACGACTTCAGGTTGCAACTGCAAGGCGCGATGAAAAGCTGGGCTGTGCCCAAAGGCCCCAGCCTGGACCCCACGGTCAAGCGCATGGCCGTGCAGGTCGAGGACCATCCCATCGCCTACGCGGCCTTCGAAGGAACCATTCCTGCCAGGCAGTACGGCGCCGGCAAGGTCATCGTCTGGGACATCGGCATCTGGACTCCGCTGAACGATGCGCTGCAGTCCTACAGCGACGGCAACCTGAAGTTCGAGTTGCAGGGCCACAAGCTGCGTGGCAAGTGGGTGCTGGTGCGCATGAAGGGCAAAGGCGAGAAGCAGACGGCCTGGCTGCTGATCAAAGAGAAGGACGCCTGGGCCCGCGCATCGGCCGACTTCAGCGTGGTCGATGAAAGGCCGGACAGCGTGAAGCCGTTGGGCCCACCAGGCCCCCAGGTTGCCGAGCCGACGCCTTCGGTGGCAGCAGCGTCATCGGGCATCGCAGCAGCACTGCCTGACGCACTGTCGCCGCAGCTGGCCACACTGGCCTCGCGCCCGCCCGCACAGCCCGAGGAATGGCTCTGCGAGATCAAGTTCGATGGCTACAGGATGCTGGTGCGGGTGGATCACGGCAAGGCCCGGCTCTTCACCCGCAACGGGCACGACTGGACATCCAAACTTCGGCCCTTGCAGAAGACCATCGAAGCCCTGAAGTGGCCGCCCGGCTGGTTCGACGGCGAAATCGTCGTGCCCGACGACGAAGGCGTCCCCGACTTCGGCGCGCTTCAGCAAGCGTTCGACACACGCGGCACCGACGATGTTGTTCTCTATCTGTTCGACCTGCCGTATTTCAACGGCCACGATCTGCGCGAATTGCCGCTCGAACGGCGACGTGCGGTGCTCGAGGCGCTGCTGCTGTCCGCACCGTCGGACCGGGTGCGATTCAGCCAAGCCTTCGATGCTGCGCCTGACGGCATCATCGCCTCGGCCTGCAAGCTGGGCCTGGAAGGCATCATCGCCAAGCGGCGCAGTTCCGGCTACCAATCTGCCCGGTCCGCCGACTGGATCAAGCTGAAGTGCGGTCTGCGCCAGGAGTTCGTCATCGGCGGCTACACCGACCCGCAAGGCACACGCGCCGGCTTCGGCGCGCTGCTGCTGGGCGTGCACGACGCCCAAGGCGCACTGCAGCACGTCGGCAACGTCGGCAGCGGGTTCAGCCAACGAAATCTGACGGACCTGAAGAAGGCGCTCGTCGCGCAGGCGCGAACCACGAGCCCATTCGCTGGGCACGCCGACATCGAAGGCAAACCCCGCTGGGTCACACCCACGCTTGTTGCTGAGGTTTCGTTCGGGGAGTGGACACGCGCGGCCCACATCCGCCATGCCGTGTTTCGCGGGCTGCGAACCGACAAGGACGCCAGCGCCATCGTTCGCGAAAGGGAGCTGCGTGTGAACACCCCCAAGCCTGCTTCGGCCACCGGCCCGCGCCCGGCGCACAACAGGCGCCAGTATCCGCAGATCACGAACCCGCAACGTGTGATCGACGCCAGCACCGGCACTACAAAGCTCGACCTGGTTCGCTACTTCGGCGTTGTTGGCACGTTGATGATGAAGCACCTGAAGGGTCGCCCGGTTTCCCTGGTGCGCGCGCCTGCCGGTGTCGACGGTCAGCTGTTCTTCCAGAAGCATGCCCAGACCGAGAATCTTCCCGGCATTCGTCAACTCGACCCGGCGCTCGACAGCAGCCATCCGGCAATGCTGCAAATCGTCAGCATCCAAGGCCTGCTGTCCGCCGCGCAGTGGAACGTCGTCGAGTTCCATACGCTGAACACGGGAACCGCGTCTTTCGAGCACCCCGACCGCATGGTGTTCGACCTCGACCCTGGCGAGGGTGTGCCCTGGGCCCACGTGCAGGAAGCGGCTGAGTTGACACACGCCTTCCTGGCGCAACTCGGTCTGCCATCGTTCCTGAAAACCAGCGGCGGCAAGGGGCTGCACGTCGTGGTGCCCGTGCGCAGGGTGCACGACTGGGACACGGTCAAGGGTTTTTCGCAAGCCATCGTGCAGCACATGGCGCGCACGATTCCGCAACGCTTCGTGGCCAAGAGCGGCCCGAAGAACCGGGTCGGCAAGATCTTCATCGACTACCTGCGCAATGGCCTGGGCGCCACCACCGTCTGCGCGTGGTCAGCGCGAGCCAGGCCAGGGCTGGGACTCTCGATACCCGTTGCATGGAGCGAATTGCCGAGGCTGCGCGGTGGTGACCACTGGACGGTGAAGACCGCGCACGAGCGACTGGACACCGGCAACGAACCCTGGAAAGACTACGCCAAGGCGGCACGCCGTCTGACGGCTGCGATGGCAACACTGGGGTACACCTGGGCCGGGGCCAAGTCATCGGCAGGCACAAGTCGCACCGGGCGAGCCAAAGCTGCAGCATGAAGCTTGCCCCGCGACCATCGTGGTCCTCACCACCAACCTGCGGCACCGCGCCGATCGAGGAGTTCGAATGCCACGCGTGATCTGGAAAGGCGCCATCACCTTCGGTCTGGTGCATGTGCCCGTGGCCTTGTACCCGGCCTCTCAAGATGTCGGCATCGACTTCGACTGGCTCGACAAACGGTCGATGGACCCGGTGGGCTACAAACGCGTGAACAAGCGCACTGGCAAAGAGATCCAGAGCGCTGACATCGTCAAGGGCATCAAGCAGGAGGACGGCGACTACGTGATCCTGGGTGAAGACGAAATCAAGGCCGCGTACCCGAAGTCGACGCAAACCATCGAGATCGAGTCCTTCGTCAAGGCCAGCGACATCGCGTTCACGCTGCTCGAGACACCGTATTACCTGGAACCCATCGGCAAGGGTGAGAAGGTCTACGCGCTGCTTCGAGAGTCGATGATCGAAGCGGGCGTCATCGGCATTGCCCGCGTGGTGATGCACACCAAAGAGCACCTCGCCGCGCTGGTGCCGACGGGTGCGGCCCTGGTGCTCAACACGATCCGCTGGGCCACTGAGATTCGAGCACTGGATGAACTCAAGCTTCCTGCCGCAGGCAAGACCGCCGCCGGACTGAAGCCTGCCGAGCTGAAGATGGCAGCGCAACTCATCAGCGACATGATGGCGCCATGGGACGCGCAGGCCTACACCGACAAGTTCACTGCCGCCGTCCACGCGCTGGTGAACAAGAAGGTGGCGGACGGCGAGACCCAGACCGTCACGCCCCTGGAGGAGACGCCAGCAGTGACGGGCACCAACAACGTCGTCGATCTGACCGAACTGTTGGCCGCCAGCCTGGCCAAGCGCCAGCCCGTGAGCGGTGACGCGCACAGCGAAGGGCGTGGCACGGCCACGGCACGAAAGGCCGTCGCGAAGGCGTCTTCAAAAAAGCGGGCCTGACAGGCCCGCCTGCGCGACACCATCGTGCCCTTCGCACCGCCCTGCTTGCCCGCCGATTCCACCCGCAAGACCAACGCGCTGAAGATCAAGGGCGCCGGCGAACCCGGCATCAGCGGTGCCGGTGCTGCCTGGCCGACGCCGTCCACAACGCCTGCGGCCTGTGTGTGAGAGGCTGTCTGCAAGGCTGTTCCGTCACGCTGGACAATGTGCCGGCGGGCATGGCCTGAGGGGCCATCGATAATGTCATCCCCAGTTTCCCGCGGTGCCCGGCTCGTCGGCTCCAGCTTGGTGTTCCTGTGGTTCCTGATCGGCGGCGTGGCCCACTTCGTCGCCACCGAAGCCGTTGTGCCACTCGTGCCGCCGTACATCCCGTGGCCCTACACAGCTGTGTGGGTGAGCGGTGGGCTCGAACTGCTGGGTGCTGGCGGCCTGCTGTTTGCCGCAACCCGCCGCGCGGCAGGCATCGGGCTGTTCGCGCTGACGATCCTCGTCACGCCGGTGCACTTGTACATGCTGCAGCAGCCCGAGTTGTTCGCGGTTCCGTACTGGCTGCTGGTGCTGCGGCTGCCCGTTCAGGTGGCGCTGCTGGCGCTCATTGCCTGGAGCACGTTTCCCAGGACGCCCATTTGACGTCAGCGCATCCACTGCGTGCGCCAACAGACAGATCGACGGTCGTGATGGGTTCAGGCTGCGCCCGACCATTGTGAATCTCTCCCCTATGACGAGACGGCTGCCCCTTAACCCGTCCCCACCACCCGAAAGACCAAGGAGACCAGCGATGACCAAGACTCACGCCAGCCCGCACCGCCACCCCGGCAAGGACGATCCCGATGACGAGCCGGACTCTTTGCCTGTCGAGCCGGACGAAGGGCCGGTGCCTGCCGTCATTCCGCAAGACCCGGAGCAGCAACGCGTGGTCCAGCCGGTGAATTGATCGCCCCCAACGCGTTCGCCACGCCCGCGACGACCGGGCGCCTAGACGTGCGAGCGTGTCCGCATGGCAACTCCTGAGTGAAGTGCCGGCCTCAACCCGGCTGTCTTGTCTGCGGCGCCAGCAGTTGCTCTGGCGACAACGCACCCGACTCGGGCATGACGTACACCAGTCCGCGGCTTCGCCCCAGCACAGGCGCGACAACGGCGTCGTAGAAGGCCTCGGGGACCACGACACAGCCCGCCGATACACGCCGCCGTCGCGCGTCGCTGGACGCCAGGCGCTCGGCGCGCTGTTGCCTGGACGCGCCGGGGCGCAACCGGTGGATCGCCAAGGCGCTGCCATAGTCGATCCAGACGATCGCCTCGCCACTGGTGTTGCGCCCCGGCTCGGACTCGAATCGGCCAGCGGGTGTCGTCAGGTCTTCAGGGCGCAGGTCGCGATGCTGCGTGCGTTCGCCAACCCCGGCGACACTGGCATCACCCAGTGTCTGGCCCAGCAGCGCCACCGATGCACCGACGAGAATGCCGCGGCCGTTGTAGAGCATGATCGTTGCCGAGCGCTTGTCGACGATGCCGAACGGCAGGCCGTTGTGGTCACCACTGTCGATCACCCAGCGGGCCAGTTGAACAGCGCCCTGCGGCAAAGCGGCGCCGGCTGCAGCGATGGCAGGCTGCGGTTGCCGCGACGCCTGCGCCGCCGATGGCCAGACCGATGCGGTGCACAAGCACACCGCAGCCCACCCGAGAACCGCAACCCGCATGCCTTGCCCAGCCCCTGCCTGACCTGCCTTGGATTGGCAGGTAGCCACAGGCCGCTGCCGTCGCGCTCAAGAGCAGTCCGCATCGGGCTGATTGGCTAGGCCATCTTCGCGGCAGGCGACGCAAGGCATGCCCGGAAAAGCCAGGCAAAGACATCGCAGTTCGGGCCGGCACGTGCCGGCCCGGTTGTCAGTTGCGGTCGGCGCGAGGTGCGCGTTCGCTGAACCTGTTGTCGGACATGTTGGAGTTTTGCGAGCTGGCCACCACAGTTGGCGGCATGGCCGTCACCACTGGTGCGGCAGGCGCGGTTGCCATCGGCGCCGGTGCGCGCGCTTCAACCACGACGGGTGCGGGTTGCTGAACCACAGGCGCAGCGGCAACGGGTGTCATCGGTGCTGACCGCATGGCTGAGTCGTCACGCTTGCTGGCGCAACCCGCTGTCACCAGGGCAACGGCGACGAGGGCGGCAGAAAGCGAAGCAAGTCTTGAAGCGTTCATGGTCATGTTCCTTCGGCAAGTGCCGTGCAAGTCAGCACGGCGGATCAGACGTGGGACCACAGCAGTGGCACGAACCCCAGAGTGACCCCATCTTCCTTCGGCGTCTGTTCACCACCGCACGTTGTCGTGCAAAAGTCCAGACCGCTCACAAACCACGCCTGCAACACGCCAAACCCGCGCGGCTCAGAGTTGCGAACCGATCAACGATGCAAAGCGCTCGGCAAGCTGCTCGCGCCACGGCCGCTGGCGCCACTCGGCCAGGCTTACGGTGCGCGAGAGCCGCAGGTCATCGTCGAAGATACGTGTCTGCTGCGCTGCGAACTCGGCGTCCAGGATATTCAGCGTGGCCTCGTCGTTGAGGCGAAACGAGCGGTTGTCGAAGTTGGTCGAGCCCACCGAGACCAGCAGGCCGTCGACCACCATCACCTTGCAGTGGTACATCGTCGGCTGGTATTCCGCGATCAGCGCGCCCGCGGCCAGCAGCGGGCCCCATCGCGCCCGAGATGCGCTGCGCACGATATCGCTGTCGATGTGCGGACCGGGCACGACGATGCGCAGCTTGACGCCGCGTTTCATCGCGGCGACCAGCGCATTGGAGGAGAGCTCGTCGGGCACGAAATAGGCCGCCGATAGATCGATCGAGTGCGATGCCGCGGTGATCGCGAGCAGGTACATCAGCTGCATGCTCTCGCTGCCGCCGCTGGGCGAGCTGCTGAACATCTGCGCCAAGCTGCTGCCAACCGCGGCCAGCTGCGGAAAATAGGTGGGACCGTGCAGCACCTCGCCGCTGACCTTGATCCAGTTGTCGAGGAAGACGGCCTGCATCTGCGCCACCACCGGGCCTTCGACCTGGAAGTGCGTGTCGCGCCAATGCTCGGGGTCCTGCGCCTTGCCGGTCCACAAGGGCGCGATACCCACGCCGCCGGTGAAGCCGATGCGACCATCCACGACCAGCAGCTTGCGGTGCGTGCGGTTGTTCAGGCGGCCCAGCTGCGACCAGTGCGGCGGGTGGAATTTGTAGATCTGCACCCCGGCCGACTTCATCGCGTCCAGCAGCGTGTCATCCATCTTCGCGCTGCCGACCCAGTCGAGCAGCACATGCACCTTGACGCCAGCGCGCGCACGGTCGGCCAGTGCTTGCGTGAACTCGCGTCCGATGTCGCCCGACCAGTAGATGTAGGTCTCGAAGGTGATGGTCGTGGTCGCACCACGGATCGCGGCCAGCATGGCAGGAAATATCTCGTCGCCGTTCTTCAGCACGCGGGCCCGGTTGCCAGCCACGAACGGCGGGCCCAGCAGCACGCCGAGCTCTTGATGGAAGCGCGGGTCGTCAAGTGCATGCAGGCGTTCGATGCGGCGCTCGATCTTCTTTTCGTCGCCGATGAGATTGAACGCGACCACGACGGCGACCAGCGTCAACACCATGGCGACGGCGGCGATCACAAACGGGCGTCGTTTCAATGTCGCTAAGTTCATCGTCTCGCTACTCCAAGGGGATCGCCAAGGTGACCGCCGAGGTGACCGCCAAGGGGATCGCCAAGGGGATCGGCGTTCGCGCCGTGCGTCGTTGCCTGCACCGGCTCTGCCAATGGCGGACTCTAGGGTGATTGCGCTCGCAAATGGGTGCGCTGTCGCACAGACTGCCTCTGGCGTTCACTCCTATGGTGAGGCACGTTCGACTTTGGCCACCGATGCTCGACAACGCGCAATGCTTCTCCAAACACTCTTGAATTCTTGAACAGGAAATAAACACGATGAACTTCATCATTTGGTTGGTCGTCGGCGGCCTCATCGGCTGGGTGGCCAGCATGGTCATGGAAACCGACGATCAGCAGGGCATCGTTCTCAACGTGGTGGTCGGCATCGTCGGTGCCTTCCTTGCCGGGTGGTTCATCTCGCCGCTGATCGGCGTGGGCACCATCAACCAGGACAACATCAGCTTGCCCGCGTTGCTGGTTTCCTTCGTTGGCGCAGCGGTCCTGCTGGCCATCGTCAATCTGGTGCGGCGCGGCACGGCGCGCTGAGCGGTGCCCTCTTCAATCACACAAGGAGACTCTGATGGAAAACCTCGACAAAAGAACTGACACGGACAACAACCGGGACCCGATCACTGGTGCGCCGGGCGCACATCCTGTGGGTACCGGTGTCGGTGCCTTGCTCGGCGGCGCTGCCGCGGGTGCGGCCGCCGGCACGGTCGTGGGGCCGGTGGGCACCGTGATTGGCGCCGCCGCTGGCGCGATCGTCGGCGGGCTGGCCGGCAAGGGCGTCGCCGAATCGATCGACCCGACGCGGGAGGCGGAACACTGGCGCGACAACTACCGCAGCCGCCCCTACGTCGCGGCCGGCTCGAGCTACGAGGACTATGGCCCGGCCTACGGGTACGGCGTCAGCGGCTACGCCCGGCACCCAGGACGCAGCTTCGACGATGCTGAGTCCGACCTGGCGCGGGGTTGGGGCGATGCACGCGGCGCCTCGACCCTGAACTGGGACCATGCGAAGAATGCCAGTCGCGATGCGTGGCAACGCGTCAGCGACACCGTCGAGCGCGCGACCCCGGGCGACTCGGACCGCGACGGCAAGTAACCGTCGGCCTCACTTCGACGCGGCCTGAAGATGGGCCGCGAAGAAGCGCGGCATCTTCGTGCTTTCGCTTCGGGCTTTCGCGCCCGGACAAGTGCCGGGCCGATTGCACGTATTGCACGTATTGCACTTATTGCACTTATTGCACCGATGGCACCGATGGCACCGGTTGCACCGGTTGCACCGCAGGCACCGATCGCCGCCCCCGGCCCAACCTGATCCGCGTTACCCCAGGACACTTCATGACCACCACCAAGACCACCGCTGCATCGAAGACGTCTTCCACTGCCAAGGACGCCATCGCCTTGCTCAAGGCCGACCACGAGGCTGTCAGTCAACTCTTCGCCGAATTCGAGAAGACCCATTCGGTGACCAACAAAAAAGCGCTTGTCGCCGAAATGTGCACCGCACTCAGCGTGCACGCGCAGATCGAGGAGGA
>JBBRCN010000087.1:0-16333 GCA_038204775.1 Burkholderiales bacterium
TCGCATCGCCATAGGCCTCGACCACCTCGCGCGCCACGGCACCGGCGACCGACGGGTCGGCCATGTCGTCGAGGAAGCGCGGGTTCGGCTTTCCCAGTCGCACCTGGAAGCGGTAGCGGTCGAGCGCGCGAATGCCCTCGACATCGCGGTCGTAGTCGAAGGGACGGCCGGCCTGGATGAGCTGCTGGCGCAACTCGCTCAGTCCGAGCAGCTGGTTGTTCTCGTAGACGTACAGGTTGGCGCTGCGCCAGCGCGGGTCGTAGTGGCGCTTGATCGAATAGACGTAGTCGGCCGCCACCAGCTCGCGGGGCCGGCCCTTGAAGGCCGGGTCGTCGGCGAAGTGAATGCCGGGCTTGACCTGGAACGTGAAGGTCTTGAAGTCGGCCGAGACCTCGGGCATGGCCGCCGCCGTGTTGGGCCGCATGCGCGCGGGTTGGGCCAGGAATTCAAACTCCAGTGGCGCGTCGAAGATGCCGCTGGCCACGGTGCGTGAATACAGGTCGGTGATCTGCGGCGGGTCGAAGCCCGTTTCCGCTATCAGGAAGGCATAACGCAGGATCTTGGGCGGCGCCTCGGCAGCCGCCTGGGACCACGCGGCCAGCGGCGCCAGCCACGCGGCAGCAAGGCCCGTGGCCAGTGCGGCGGTGCGGATGAGGTGTTGAAGCTTCATGCGGTCCTCGCGAGCTTTTTCAGTGCGCCACGGCGCTGGCATCCACGTCCATGAAACGCCAGTAGTCGCGGATGAAGGGGTGTGGCACATAACCCTGCACCTGCGCGTGTGTCAGCCAGCTGTTGATGGGGTGGGCGGTGGCCTTCATGGGCATGTAGGCCAGGCTCAGCTTCAGCGCCTGCTGCACCAGGGCGGCACGCTCGGGGCCGTCGGGCATGACCCGTTGGCGCTGGTGCAGTTCATTCACCGCCGGCAGGTCGAATCGGGCGTGGTTGGACATGCCCTTGTTGGGGCCGTACATCACGTCCAGGAAGTAGCTGGCGTCGGGCAGGGCGGCAACCCATCCGGTGCCCCACATCATCAGCTTGCCAGCGCGGCTGGCCTTGATGTTTTCCTGCCAGGAGCGCACCGTGAAGTTCATCTGCACGCCCAGGCCGGTCATGGCCTTTCGCCACAGGCCCTGGTACTGGCGCGACAGCTGCGAGGTTTCACTGGTGTATTCCAACACCAGCGGCTTGCCATCGGGTTGCTCGCGCCAGCCGTCGCCGTCGCGGTCGGTGTAGCCGTACATCTCCAGCAGCGCCTTGGCGCGGGGCAGTGAAAAGTCGCTCATCTCGGACTTCAGCGTGGGGTCGTGGCCTGGGATGCCAGGCGGCAGGATGGTTTGCGGCACCACGGCCTGGCCGCGTCGCACGAGGTCGATCTCGCGCTGCGCGTCGTAGGCCAGGGACACGGCCCGGCGCAGCGCCACCTTGTGCGGTTCGTAGCCCCCCACCACCGGGTCTTCCATGCCGAAGTAGGTGTACCAGGTGCTGACTGCCACTTCCTGGTGCAGCCGCACGCCGCGCTTGGCCAGATTGGGCGCCACCTGGCCCCGCGGTGCCGCCAGATTCACGAACTCATTCGGCACTGCGACCATGTCGATCTGCTGGTTCAAGAAGGCCAGCCAGCGCGGCTGCGCTTCTTCGATGATGCTGATTTCCACGCGGTCCAGCATGGGCAGTTGGCGGCCACGCAGCTGGCGCGCCAGTGCCTGCCCTGCCACATCGTCTGCGTTGGGCTGCGCGTCGTAGACGTTGTGGCGATGCGCCGGGTTGCGATCCAGCACGATGCGTGCGCCGCGGGTCCAGGCGCCCAGCTTGAAGGGGCCGGTGCCCACGGGTCTTTCCCCAATGGTGCCGGGGTTCTGCTCGACCACTTCGCGGGCCAGTGCACCAGCCAGCGCCGGGCTGGCCAGCACGTAGGGCAGGCGCGGCGCGGGGCGGGCCACGCGCAGCTCGAAGCTGTAGCGGTCCAGCGTGCGCAGGCCGGCCACCTCGGTGTCGTAGTCGAAGGGTTTTTTCTGGTCCAGCGACTGCTTGCGCAGTTCGCTCATGCCCAGCAGGCCCGCACCTTCGTAGTGAAACAGCGTGGGGCTTCGTGTGGCCGGGTCGTAGTAGCGCTTGATGGAGTAGACGTAGTCGGCCGCCACCAGCTCGCGTGGCTTGCCGCCGAAGGCCGGGTGGTCGGGAAAGAAGATGCCCGGCTTGATGCGGAAGACGAAGTGTGTGAAATCCGCATTCACCTCGGGCAGGGCGACCGCGGTGTTGGGCTTGAGCTGGGCCGGGCGGGCCAGGTGGTCGTAGGTGAGGGGCGCATCGAACAGGCTGGACACCAGCGCCGCCGAGATCACGTCGGACACCTGCGCCGGGTCGAAGTTGTTCTCACGGCTGGCCAGCGCCAGCCGCAGCACCTTGGGCGCGCCAGACACGACAGAAGCACCGGGCGCACCGGACGCGGGCTCTGCCGCGGCGGCCGTTGCGGCAGCGCCCAGGCCGCAGGCCATCGCGACCGCCAGGGCCGCAGCCCGCACCCGCGCCAAGAGGCGCGGCAAGGTCTTGTTCATGCATGTACCGCCGCTGACGGAAGAACTGCTCAGTCTAGTGCGCCGCAGGCACAGGGTTTGCTGGCGATCACCCGCAAGCCAGGGGGGAAATCACCGGACAAATACCCCCGAAGCGACCCCTACACTCGCCCATCCCAAAATCTGGCGGCCGTCAAGAGCGGCCGCCCCGGAGTCAGGCTCGATGGCCGCATACCTCATACGGCGCCTGTGGCAAATGATTCCCACGCTTGCGGGCGTGGTGCTGCTGGTGTTCTTTCTTTTCAAGTACTTCGGCGGCGACCCGGCCGAGGTGCTGGGCGGCCTGAACGCCAGCCCCGAGCAGGTGCTGGCCATTCGCCAGCAGCTGGGCCTGGACGAGCCGGTCTGGTATCAGCTGTGGCTCTTCGTCAAGCAGATCGTCACTTTCGACTGGGGCAAGAGCTGGGCCACCAACGAAGCGGTCAGCAACCTTTTCGCCACGCGGCTGCCGGCCACGCTGACGGTAATGATCCCGATCCTGGTGCTCGACGTGCTGCTGGCACTGCCCATTGCCATGTGGGTGGCCTACCGCCGCGGCAGCCTGACCGACCGCACGATCATGGTCGTGACGACGGTCGCGCTGTCGATCAGCTTCCTGGTCTACGTGATCATCGGCCAGTACGTCTTCGGCTTCCAGCTGGGCTGGTTTCCGGTGCAGGGCTGGAGCGACAGCCTGCTGACCAACCTGTTGGTCTACGCACCTTTGCCGGTGATGCTGGCCGTGGCCGTGGGCCTGGCGCCGCAGACGCGCCTGTACCGCAGCTTCTTGCTCGATGAACTGGGCCAGGACTACGTGCGCACTGCCCGTGCCAAGGGCATGACCGAAGGCGTGGTGCTGTTCAGGCATGTGCTGCGCAACGCCATGATCCCGATCCTGACCAACATCGGTCTGCAGCTGCCGGGTATCTTTGTCGGCAGCTTCCTGATCGAAGTCTTTTTCAGCATCCCCGGCATCGGCCGCGAGGTGCTGCTGGCCGTGAACCGCAGCGACTTCCCGGTCATCCAGGCGGTGACCATCTACCTGGCCGTACTGACCATGGGCATCAACCTGCTCACTGACCTGGCTTACAAGATCGCCGACCCGCGAGTCGTCCTGAAATGAGGCCCCCAAGCTCGCTGGCGCTCGCTTCCCCCCAAGGGGGCCGTCCGCTGACGAACCGGCGAAGCCGGTTCCGTGGCGGGAAGCTTGATTGCGGCCTTGCCCGGTTTTCCGAGGAGCGACTGGAATGAGTGCGGTTCTGCCAGCAGATGGCGCCATGGACGGCGCACTTCAGAAGAGCGAAGGGGTCTGGCACGCCGCCTGGCGCCGTTTCAAGGCCGACCGTGTGGGGCTCGTCAGCCTGATCATCGTGGCGCTGTTCATCCTGCTCATCGTGCTGTCGGGCATGGGCCTGGTGGCCAAGAACTGGCAGGTCGAGGCCGGCGTGCCCAATGCACCGCCCACGCTGCTGGGCCCGGCTGCGCCGCAGGCCACTGGTGCCATCGAAACGCCCAAGGGACCGAATGTCGACTTGTCGGCGGTGGACCCGCTGGCGCCGCGCTACAAGGAGTGGGACGAAAAGGCCAAGCAGTTCCAGACCACCGAAACCGTGAAGGCGCAGACCCTGCCCTTCGGGGGCGACCGCCTGGGCCGCGACGTGCTGCAAAAGGCCATCAAGGGCACCGAGATCAGTGTCTTCGTGGGCGTGGCTGCGGCCGCGGTGGCCACCCTGATCGGCGTGCTGATGGGCGCCTTCGGCGGCTTCTTCGGTGGCAAGGTGGGCGACGCGCTGGAGTGGCTGTACAACGTCTTCGAATCGATCCCCAACATCCTGCTCATCTTTGCCTTCGCGGCCGTGGTGGGGCGCGGCGTGGAGAGCGTGGTCATCATCCTGGCACTCACCGGCTGGACCGGCATGTACCGCCAGGTGCGTGGCGAGTTCATCAAACACGCCAGCCGCGACTACGTGCGCAGCGCCGAGGCCATCGGCGCCAGCACCATGAGCCGCATGTTCAAACACATCCTGCCCAACGTCAGTCACGTCGTGCTGGTGCGCATGGGCCTGCTCACGGTGGGCTTCATCAAGGCCGAGGTCATCCTGTCCTACCTGGGCCTGGGCGTGCGGGTGGACCAGGTGTCGTGGGGCACGATGCTGGCCGAGGCGCAGAGCGAACTGATCCTGGGCCACTGGTGGCAGCTGGCTGCGGCCACGCTGTTCATGGCCGTGTTCGTGACGGCGTTTTCCTTGATGGCCGACGCGCTGCGTGATGCGCTGGACCCCAAGCTGCGCGGACTGGAATGAGCATGTTGCTGAGCATCCAAGACCTCAAGGTCGCCTTCCGCATGGGCAAGGGCGTGCGCGCCGAAGCCGTCAAAGGCGTGTCCTTCGACATCCCGGAAAACACCACCGTGGCGCTGGTGGGCGAATCGGGCAGCGGCAAGAGCGTCACAGCCATGAGCGTGCTGAACCTCTTGCCCGACAACGCCGAGCGCAGCGGCCGCATCCTGTGGCGCGGCAAGGAGATGCTGCAATGCACGCTGGCCGAACTGCAGGCCATGCGCGGCAAGGAAATCGCATGTGTGTTCCAGGATCCGATGAGTTCACTGAACCCGGTGTTCAACGTCGGCCAGCAGCTGTGCGAGCCGCTGATGAAACACATGGGCCTGGGTCGCAGCGCGGCGCTGAAACGCGCCGAAGAACTGCTGGGCGAGGTCGGTATCCCCGAACCCAAGCGACGCTTGACCAGCTACCCGCACGAAATGTCGGGTGGCCAGCAGCAGCGTGTGATGATCGCGATGGCCCTGTCCTGCGAGCCCAAGCTGCTGATTGCCGACGAGCCCACCACGGCGCTGGACGTGACCATCCAGCGCCAGATTCTCGAGCTGCTGGGCAAGCTCAAGGTCAGCCACAAGATGAGCGTGCTGTTCATCAGCCACGACCTGGGCCTGGTGGGTGAAATCGCCGACAGCGTGGTGGTCATGCGCAACGGCATCATCCGCGAACAAGGGCCCGTGGCGGGCATCTTCGAAGCCCCCAAGGACGACTACACCAAGGCCCTGCTGGCCTGCCGCCCCAGCCTGGAAGGCAACCCGTCGCGGTTGATGGTCATCGATGACCACATCGCCGGCCGCGGTGCTTCCACACAATTCAAGGCCAAGGACGCGAATGCGCCCGTGGTGCTGGAAGTGCGCTCACTGGCCAAGAGCTTCTGGCTCAAGCAGGGCCTGTTCGGCAAGCGCGAATTCAAGGCCGTGCAGAACGTCAACTTCCAGCTCAAGAAGGGCCACACGCTGGGTGTGGTGGGCGAATCGGGTTCGGGCAAGACGACCATGGGCCTGACCCTGCTGCGCCTGCACGAACCCAGCGGCGGCGAAGTCATCTTCGACGGCCAGAACCTGCTGAAGCTGAGCGACCGCGAACGCCTGGCCATGCGCCGCCGCATCCAGATCGTGTTCCAGAACCCCTACTCCAGCTTGAACCCGCGCTTCACCATCGGGCAGACGCTGGTCGAACCGATGGCCATTCATGGCATCGGCAAGGACCTGGCCGAACGCGAACAGCGTGCACGCAGCCTGCTTGAAAAAGTGGGCCTGGACGGCCGCGCCTTCGGCAAGTACCCGCATGAATTTTCCGGCGGCCAGCGCCAGCGCGTGGCCATCGCCCGCTGCCTGACGCTGAACCCCGAGGTGCTGGTTCTGGACGAAGCGGTCAGCGCACTGGACGTGTCCGTGCAGGCCCAGGTACTGAACCTGCTGAAAGACCTGCAGGACGAGTTCGGCCTGAGCTACGTCTTCATCAGCCACGACCTGGCGGTGGTGCGTTTCATCAGCGACGAGGTGCTGGTGATGAAAGACGGCGTGGTGGTGGAACAGGCCAGCACAGCACAGATCCTGGCCGCGCCGCGCGAGGACTACACCAAGCGCCTGCTGGCCGCCATTCCCCGGGGCTATCGCGCCGCAGCATGATGCGGCCGAAGCCCTGCTGACACGCCCGCGCTGCCATGCTGCGCGCGGCCATGGAGTGGCTCATCACCCATGCCACGGCGCAGGGTCGGCGGGCCTTTTTCGAGGCCACCGATTTTCCCTGGGCGGGCGCACTCGAAGCCCACTTCACCGCCATCCGGCGCGAGCTGGACACGGTGCTGCAAGACCTGCCGCAAGTGCCCAATCTGCAAGACCTGTCGCCCGACCAGCAGGTGCTGACCGAAGGCGAGCAGTGGAAGTCGCTCATCTTCCACGCCTACGGGCGCGACATCGCCGACAACTGCGCGCGTTGCCCACAGACGGCCAAACTGCTGCAGTGCATACCGGGCATGAAGTCGGCCATGTTCTCGATCCTGGCGCCGTACAAACGCCTGCCCCCGCACCGCGGCCCCTACAAAGGGGTGCTGCGCTACCACCTGGCTCTGCTGATCCCGCCCCCGGCGCAAGCCAGCGGCATCTGCGTGGCGGGCGAAACCCGGCACTGGGCCGAAGGCCGAAGCCTGGTCTTTGACGACAGCCATGAACACGAGGCCTGGAACGGTAGCGCTGCACACCGCGTGGTGCTCTTTGTCGACTTCATGCGGCCACTGCCGCTGTGGCTGGTGCCCTTCAACCACGCCATGGTCTGGCGGCTGTCCACGACGCCACTCGTGTCTGTGATGGTGGGCCGCGGTCGGGCTGCTGCGCGGCAGTGGCTGGCGGGGCAGGACGCCGGGCCTCGCACCTGAGGGCGGATGGCCCGCGGCCGTCAGGCGGGTTTGATGAAGCCGCTCTCCAGCCAGCGCAGGGCGCTGGCCGTGTTCAGGCGGAAGTCGGTGCGCACCTTGAACTGGGCGACCTGAACGCCATCTGCGTTGGTGGCGGCCAGCATCGCATGCGGCTCCATCTCGTCGGGCACGATGTCCAACGTGACTTGCCAGATGCCGGCCGCCGTGCTCAGGTCCACCGACCGGTGCAGGGTGGCCTGCAGGTGCTGTTCATGGCGGCGGATGACCTCGGAGGCCGTTTTCACCAGCGTGTTGAAGGCGTTGGTGTCCAGCGGCTTGGGGTTCTTCTTGTCGCGGCCCATGGTCCACGGGCCCACCAGCGCCGGCTCTTCCTGGCCCTGAAGCAGCATTTCGACGGCCCAGCCCTCGTCGGCTTCGTTCTTGATGACTCGCGCGGTCCAGCCGTTGTCGCGCCACAGGCGCGGTTCCTTGATCGGGTCGTTTTCGTCCATGGGCCCGATGCTACGGTGTGGCTGCAGCGTGGCGGCGCGCCAAGGTCGGCCTGTTCAGGCGGTGTGGATGGCGATGCGCCGCGCCGGCGTCACGCCGTCGGCGGCTCGTGCGCGCAGCTGCCCGCAACCGGCGTCCACGTCCTGCCCTGCCGACTGGCGCAGCTTGGTCAGGATGCCGCGGCGGTGCAAGGTGCGCGCCATCAGGGCAGCGCGGTCCCAGCTGGGCCGCTTCCAGGGCATGCCGGCCACGGTGTTGTAGGGAATCAGGTTCATCAGTGCGTACTTGCCGGCCAGCAGGCGCACGATGCCTTCGATTTCGTCGTCGCCGTCGTTCACACCGTCGATCAGCGTCCACTGGTACTGGATCGGATAGCCGGTGGCACGTGCGTAAGCCTCGCCGGCCTGCACCAGGTCTTCGGGGTCGAAGCGTGGCGCGCGCGGCAGCAGCTGCACACGCAAATCGGCCTTGCTGGTGTGCAGCGACAGCGCCAGCGCCGGCTTCACACGCTGCTGCGGCAGGCGTTCGAACACGCGCGGGTCGCCCACGGTGCTGAAGACCAGGTTCTTGTGGCCGATGGCGCCGCCAGTGCCCAGCAGTTCGATGGCGTCCAGCACCGCTTCGAGGTTATGTGCCGGCTCGCCCATGCCCATGAAGACGACCTTCTTCACCGGCCTGTCCCTGAATTCGGTGCGGGCCAGCGCCACCTGCGCCACGATCTCGGCACTGCCCAGCTGGCGCAGCAGGCCGACGGTGCCGGTCATGCAGAACACGCAGCCCACGGCGCAGCCGACCTGGGTGCTGACGCAAAGCCCATCCCTTGGAAGCAGCACGCTCTCGACCGTCTGGCCGTCGCGCAAGGTGACGAGCAGGCGCGCCGAGCCATCTACGCCCGAGTGTTCGGATTGCAGTGTGGCCAGCGCCAACAGATCCGCCGTCAGCGCCGGCAGCTCGTTTCGCACAGCCAACGGCATGAAGTCTTCCAGCCGCCGTCTGCCGCCGTCCTGCGGCTGCGCACACGCCCAGCGCCGCAGCACACGTTCTTCGTGCTTGGGCCCGGCGCCCAAAACGCGCAAGCGCTGTCGGATGTCGCTGATGTGCATCGGGCTTGCGCTCAGGCGTTCAGCGTTTGCGCGTGGTGGCGCAAGTGGTCTTCAACCACGCTGGCGATGAAGAAGTAACCGTGGTCGTAGCTGGCATGCCGGCGCAGTTTCAAGGGCTGGCCGGCAACGGCGCAAGCCTCTTCAAACAAATGCGGGTGCAGTTGCTCGGCCAGGAACTTGTCGGCCAGACCCTGGTCGACAAGCAGCGGCGGGCAGCTTGCCCCCGACTTGATGAGCTCGGTGGCGTCGTGTGCCACCCAGTTGGCGCGCTGCTCACCCAGGTAGCCGCTAAAGGCCTTCACGCCCCACGGGCACTGCATGGGCGCGGCAATCGGCGCCAGTGCACTGACGCTGTGGAACAGCGCGGGATGCCGCAGTGCCAATATCAGCGCCCCATGCCCGCCCATGCTGTGGCCGAACAGGCCCAGGCGCCCCGGCTGCAGCGCAAAGTGCTGTGCCAGCAGCGCCGGCAGTTCCTGCGTGACGTAACTTTCCATGCGCCAGTGCCGGGCCCAGGGTGCTTGTGTCGCGTCCAGGTAGAAGCCGGCGGCGGTGCCAAAGTCCCAGCTCGCGTCTGCGCCCTCCACACCCGTGCCGCGCGGGCTGGTGTCGGGTGTCACCAGCATCAGGCCCAACTGCGCCGCCACACGCTGTGCGCCGGCCTTGATGGCAAAGGTCTCTTCGTTGCAGGTCAGGCCGGCCAGGTAGATGAGCGCCGGCACCGGGCCCGTCAAGGCTTGCGGCGGCCGGTACACACCCAGCCGCATCGGCAGGCCGATGGTGTGGCTGTCGTGCTGGTGGTAGCTCTGCACGCCACCAAAGCAGGCGTGTTCGCTGATCGTCTGCAGGGCCATCAGTAAACGACCACGCTGCGGATGCTCTGGCCACGCTCCATCAGCTCAAAACCGTGGTTGATGTCTTCCAGCTTCAGCGTGTGCGTGATCAGCGGGTCGATCTGGATCTTGCCTTCCATGTACCAGTCCACGATCTTGGGCACGTCGGTGCGGCCGCGTGCGCCGCCGAAGGCGCTGCCTTCCCACTTGCGACCGGTCACCAGCTGGAACGGCCGCGTGGCAATTTCCTGCCCTGCCGCCGCCACGCCGATGATGATGCTGCGGCCCCAGCCCTTGTGGCAGCACTCCAGCGCCTGGCGCATGGTGGTGGTGTTGCCGATGCACTCGAAGCTGTAGTCGGCCCCGCCGTCGGTCAGCTGCACGATGGCTTCGACCACGTTGGGGACTTCTTTCGGGTTAATGAAGTGCGTCATGCCGAACTGCCGCGCCATCTTCTCGCGGCCCGGGTTCAGGTCGATGCCGACGATCTTGTCGGCACCCACCATCCTGGCGCCCTGGATCACGTTCAGTCCGATGCCACCCAGCCCGAACACCACCACGTTGGCGCCGGCTTCCACCCCGGCGGTGAAGATCACCGCGCCCACACCCGTGGTGACGCCGCAGCCGATGTAGCAGACCTTGTCGAAGGGCGCGTCGGACCGGATCTTCGCCAGCGCGATTTCTGGCGCCACGATGTGGTTGGCAAAGGTGCTGGTGCCCATGTAGTGCAGGATCGGTTGGCCGTTCAAACTGAAGCGGCTGCTGCCGTCGGGCATCAGGCCCTTGCCCTGGGTGCCGCGGATCAGCTGGCACAGGTTGGTCTTGCGGCTCAGGCAGAACTTGCAGCCGCGGCATTCGGGCGTGTAAAGCGGGATCACGTGGTCGCCGGCCTTCAGGCTGGTGACGCCGGCACCCACTTCCAGCACCACGCCGGCGCCTTCATGGCCAAGGATGGCCGGAAACAGGCCTTCGGGATCGGCGCCGCTCAGCGTGTAATGGTCGGTGTGGCAGATGCCGGTGGCCTTGATCTCCACCAGCACCTCGCCGGCACGTGGGCCGTCCAGGTCCACGGTTTCGATGGTCAAGGGGGCGCCGGCCTTCCAGGCCACGGCTGCTCGGGTTTTCATGGGTCTGGTTCCTGGGCTGGGTGCCGTGTGCGGCTAAAGAGCGATGCGAGAGGATGGGAAGGCAGGCGGGAAGGCAGGCAGAAAGGCAGGCCACCGACCGCGATGCCCGGTTCCGGCCCTTGAGACGACCGCCCGCCTTGACAGCCCCTGGCCGATCGTATTGTGCCGAGCCTGTCCGCCCGGCCGGTTCAAGTTCGCCCTTGCGGCGCCGAAAATGCTCCGAATGAACGCTCACTGTCACTGGCTCGCACGGCTCCCCAAGGGGCTGCTGGTGCTGGCCGTGGCCTGTTCAGCCTGGGCTGCAGGCGCCTCAGCTGCAGAAGCGCCGAGTGCGGCCGACATCGAATCGCGCCTGCGCGGCCAGCCCGAACAGGCGGTGGCCGAACTCGACCGCCTGCTGCCCGCCACGCAGAGGGTGGCGCGCCAGGAAGCACTGCTGCTGAAGGGCTACATGCTCAATCGCATGGGCGACGTGGCGGCCGTCGAGCGGGTGGCGCAGGACCTGGACCGCATGGCCGCCGACAGCACAACCGCCGACGGTGCCATTGCCACGGCTGCGGCGGGGCTGCTGAGGGCCCGGGCCCTGGCCCGTGGCGGGCCGGCGACGCGCGCCGACCGAACGCTGACCGAGGCGCTGGCGCGCCTGCCCGCCAACGCGCCGGCCAGTGTGCGCCTGCGTTTTCTGGACAGCCAGGCCACCATCAAGCAGTCGCTGGGCCAGCTGGACCTGGCGGTGGCACTGTTCCAGCAAAGTGTGACCCTGGCCGACCAGGAAGGCCCCATGTGGCGCCGAGCCGAACAACGCGGTTCGCTGGCCTACGCCGTATTGCAGACGCACCAGCCCGACCGGGCGCTGGACATTCACCAGGAGGCCATGCGCCTGGCACGCGAGTCGGGCGATCTGCTGGCGCAGAGCAGCGCCATGACGGTGGCCTACATCATCTACTCGGCGTTGGGCCGCACCGAAGAAGAGTTGCGGGCCGCCGAAGCTGCCATCGACCTGGCGCGCCGCGCGGGCGCCAAACGCCAGGAGGTGCTGACCACCGCCAACCTGGCCGACTTCTACCTGCGGCGAGAAGACCACGCCACCGCGCTGCGCCTGGCGCTGCAGGCGCTGCCGCTGGCACGCGAGGTCAACGACCTCAGCAGCGAATCGGTGGCGCTGACCAACGCCGGGCTGGCGATGATCGCCCTGGGCCGCCACGACGAAGGCCGCGCCCTGGTGCGCGAAGCCCTGGTCAAGGAAGAGAGCGCTGGCGCCTTGAACGAGATGCTGGCCATCCAGGAAGAACTGGGCCATGCGCTGGAAAAGGCCGGCCTGCTGAACGATGCCTGGCAGGCGCTGTCGGAACACCGCCGCCTGGCCGACGAGGTGTTCCAGCGCAAGCACCAGCAAGCCGTGCTTGAACTGCAGGAAGGTTTTGACGCCGAACGCCGCCAGCGCGAACTGGCCGAACTGCAGACCGAAAACAAACTCAAGGAAGCGCAGCTCGTGCAGCGCGACCTGCAGCAGCGCCTGTGGGCCGCTGGTGTGACTGCCGGTGTACTGCTGCTGGTGGTGGTGGCGCTCTTGCTCAAGCGCATGCGGCACAGCAATGCACAGCTGCAAAGCAGCAACGCGCTGCTCAAGGTGGCCAGCGAACGCGACCCCCTGACTGGCCTGGCCAACCGCCGCCACCTGCTGCAGGTGATGGAGCAGTCGGCCAGCGACGGGCAGGGTTTTGAAGGCTCGATGCTGCTGATCGACATCGACCACTTCAAGCGCATCAACGACCAACACGGCCACGCTGCTGGCGACCTGGTGCTGGTGGAAACTGCCCGCCGCCTGCGTGCAGCGCTGCGTGAAGAAGACCTCACGGTGCGCTGGGGTGGAGAAGAGTTTCTCGTGGTCGTGCGGCAGATGCCGCCCGAAGAGGTGGAAGCGCTGGCGCAGCGCCTGCTGGCGGCCATCGGGCGGGAGCCTGTGCCGCTGGGGCGCGATGCCATCCACGTCACTGGTTCCATTGGTTTTGCCACTTTCCCGCTGCAGCCGCTGCGCCGGCCGCTGGCCTGGGAAAGGGCCATCGACCTGGTGGACACCGCCATGTACCTGGCCAAGGCCCACGGCCGCAACCGCGCCTACGGCGTGCGTGCGCTGCAGGACGACGACGGCGCGCCAACCACGGCACAGCCGGCCATGCTGGAAAGCGCCTGGCGCAGCGGCCGCGCCGACCTGGCGCACTTGAGCGGCCCCGCGCCGGTGCAGCCATGACGCGGCCCGGTCAAGTCCGACGCAGGCCGCTGCTGGGCACCGCTGCGATCTGGGTCGCTGCGCTTTTGGGGCCTGTGCCAGCACACGCGGCCGAGACCCGCGAGTCTTCGATCGCCGTGCCTTCGGCCGCGCTGGCGCTGGCCGCGCCCACGTCCACCCACGCGGCCTGGCAGGCGCGCATCGACCGCTGGGTGATGCAGGGCGCCGACGAGCCGGATGCGGCCCTGGCCGGTCTCAGCGCCTGGGTCCAGGCCAACCCGACCGTCGATACCGAAGAGCGCCGTGCCCTGGTATTGGCGCAGGGCCTGGTTGCAGCCAGTGCGGTGCGCCGGCCGGCTGTGGAACAGGCCCTGGCCACGCTGACAACACTGCACACCAGCCCCTTGGCCGTGGCCGATGCGGCACTGCTGCGCGCCACGCTGGCCGAGGCCCTGGGCGAGGGCGAGCCGGTGCAGGCTGGCGCCTTGCAAGCCTGGCAGCAGTACCAGCAGCTGTGCCCCAGCCAGCCGGGTTGCGACCACCGCTCGTCGTGGCGCGCCCTGAGCCTGCTGGCGCGCAGCGAAGAACGCCGCGGGCTGCTGGCCAACGCGCTGGAGCACGCCCGGGCTGCCACCGAGCTGGCGCGCGCCGCGGGCGACAACGAACGGCAGGCCAATTCACTGGCGCACAGCGCCGATATCCAGGGCACACAAGGCGACAGCGCACAAGCGCAACGCCTGCTGGGCCAGGCCATGCGGCTGGCACACGCCGAAGGCTCGGCCATGCTGCAGTCGCGCCTTCGCACCTACGAAGCGCGGCACCATCGCCGGCTGGGCGACTTGACCGCTGCCCGCCGGTCCACCGAAGCCGGCCTGGTGCTGGCCTGGCAAGCGCGTTCGCCGCGTTTGCAGGCCGTGCACCTGACCAACCTGTCCGACCTGGCCGTCAAGACCGGGCAGCCGCAGGCCGCGTTGAAGGCTGTTCAGCAGGCCCTGCCCATCGTGCAGCGCCTGGGCAGTGTGCGCACCGAGCGTGTGCTGATGCACAACGCCGCGCTGGCCCGCATTGCCCTGGGTCAGACCCAGGCTGCGCGGCAGACACTGCAAGAGCTGCAGGCCGCTTACCGCAGCAGCGGAGCCACGGCCGACGAAGCCGAAGCGCTGCGGGAGTTTGCCAATGCCTTCGCGGCGGCCGGCGATACCCGCACCGCGCTGGACCTGTATCACCAGGAACGCAAGCTCGCGGCCCAGATGATGGCCGCCAACCGCGACACCGCCCTGGCCGAACTGCGCCAGCGCTTCGACCGCGAAGCGCAGCAGCGCCAGCTCAAACAACTGGGGCGCGAAAGCTCGCTCATCACGGCGCAGCTGGACAACCGCGGCACGCTGCAAAAGGTGTGGGTCGCCAGCGCGGTGGTGCTGCTGCTGGCCGTGGCCCTGGTGGCTTTGCTCTACAAGCGTGTGCGCGCGCTGAACCGCCGGCTGGCAAACAACCACGCCTTTTTGCGCGCGCAGAGTCAGCGCGACCCGCTCACCGGCCTGGCCAACCGGCGCGGCCTGCACGACGCGGCCCACAGCCGTGGCGTCGAACTGCAGTTCAGCGGCGCGCTGCTGCTGGTGGACATCGACCACTTCAAACACGTCAACGACGGCCATGGCCACGCGGTGGGTGACACGGTGCTGGTCGAGTTGGCGAGACGCCTGTCCGACGCCGTGCGTGACGGCGACGTGGTGGCGCGCTGGGGCGGCGAAGAATTCCTCATCTACATGCCCGACGTGACGGGCGCACAAGCCCAGGTGCTGGCCGAAAGGGTGCTGCACAGCGTGGGTTCTAGCCCCGTGCCGCTGAACCGGCCGGCATCGGCTTCTCAGGCGCATGCCGCAGCGGCCAGCCTGCGGGTCACCGTGTCGGTGGGCTACGGCAGTTTTCCGCTGCCACCGTCGTGCCTGCCGCTGTCGATGGAGCGGGCCATCAACCTGGCCGACATGGCGCTGTACACCGCCAAGGGCCAGGGCCGCAACCGGGCCGTCGGCGTGGCTGCGGCGGTGGCCGACAGCGACGCCGCCCTGCGCGTGCTGGAGTCGGACTTTGACCGAGCCTGGCACGAAGGGCGGTTCACATTGCAGCGCAGCCTGGGCCCTGTGCCACCCGCACCCGCGCGCACCGAGCCCGCCGAACTGGCAGGCTGAGGCGAACCCGCAGTTGGATCGCCTTTGACGCCAGGCTGCCGGCGAACCGGCTGCGACTTGCCGGTGAAGATAAGCAAATGTCCAGCGCCGGACCAGAAGCCACCAGGCGCCCACCGAGAATCCCCGGCCATGCCTTTGTCCAAAAGTTTGCGCCCCGCGCTGCGCTGCCTGGCGCCCATCTCTCTTGCACTGGCGGCCTTGCCGGTGCTGTCGCAAACCCCCGCGCAGGCGCCCGCCGCGGCGGCTTCGGCACCCGCCGCGGCTGCATCTAGCCCGGCCGCCGCGGCACCGCCCCGGCCGGCCGCCGCGCCAGCGCCACCCCCGGCGGCGCAACGGGTGGAAATCACTGGCGGCCGTGACAGCGACACCGATGCGCGGCGCCAGTCCACCGCCGCCAAGATCGTCATCGGCCGCGAAGAGATCGAAAAGTTCGGCGACGCCACCGTGGGCGAGGTACTTCGCCGCCTGCCTGGTGTCACCACACCCGGCGCGCCCGGCCGCGGCGGGCCGCCGCGCATGCGCGGGCTGGGCGGCGGCTTCACGCAACTGCTGATCGACGGCCAGCGCCTGCCACCGGGCTTCAGCCTGGACAGCCTGACGCCCGAGCAGATCGAACGCATCGAGGTGCTGCGTGCGCCCACCGCAGAAACCGGCGCGCGGGCGATTGCCGGCACCATCAACATCGTGCTGCGGGAAGGCGTCAAAAAGCGCATCAACGACTTTCGGCTGGGCCTGGGCCTCGAAGGCGGCGAGTTTTCGCCCGGCCTGAACTGGACCCACAACGACAGCCAGGGGCCGTTGACCACCACCGTCTCGGGCTCGCTGTTCAACAACCACCGGCGTTCTGAGAACGTCACGCAGACCCAAGTCGAAGACATCCGCACCGACAGCTTGCGCAGCGACCGCAGCGAAAGCACCGAGTCGCGCTCGCGGCGCCAGGGCCTGAACCTCAGCGCGCGGCTGCAATGGCGGCTGGGCGAGGCCGGCGACTCGCTGCTGCTGACACCGTCGCTGTTCACCAGCCAGATCGCCTCGAACAGCCAGTCGGTGTTGACCGAACGCACCGCCAGTGCACCGCTGTACGACAGCGCCAGCAG
>JBBRCN010000088.1:0-16141 GCA_038204775.1 Burkholderiales bacterium
CCCGCTGTGTTCTGGGCATCGCCGCTGATCGTGCCACTCATGCGTAACCTCTGGGTCTGAAGATGATTCGGGTCAACCCCGAATTCTAGCCGAGCCGCCTGCGCAGGCCCGGCAGTGGGGCCAGTACGGAAGTCAGTTGACAGCATGGCAGGGCGCATCTATGTTCCGCCCCCACCAGACCCCACCAGACCAGACCCGACCGGCGGCCCGGTTGCCCAAGCGGCAGGTCGCCATCAACTGAACAGGAGAAAACACATGAGTTTCGGATCGGAGTTCAAGGAGTTTGCGGTCAGGGGCAACGTCATGGATCTGGCCGTGGGCGTGATCATCGGCAGCGCCTTCGGCAAGATTGTCGATTCGGTGGTGGGCGACCTGATCTTGCCGATCGTGGGCCGCATCTTTGGTGGCCTGGACTTCAACAACTACTTCATCCCGCTGTCCGGTCAGACCGCGATCACGCTTGTTGAGGCCAAAAAGGCCGGTGCGGTACTGGCCTATGGCAGCTTCATCACCATCGCCATCAACTTCATCATCCTGGCCTTCATCATCTTCCTCATGGTCAGGCAGATGAACCGCCTCAAGCGCGAAGCGCCGATTGCGCCCCCGGCGGCGACACCTGAAGACGTGATGCTGCTGCGCGAAATCCGCGACAGCCTGAAGAAATAAGCCTTTGCTTACACCCCGCTGCGGCAGGTACCCCTGCTGCAGCGGGCGCGGGGCGGGATGCCTTGCAGCATACTAGGCAGATGCCCTCAGGGGCGCTGCTGCATCCATGAAGCCGAACCCCGTTCACCGCTTGCCCGCAACGCTGGAAGCGGCCGTCCAGCGACTGAAGCTGGCGGCCCGCGAGGCCACCGAGCGCACGATCGAAAGCCTGGGCCTGGCTGCGCTGGCGGCCACCCACGCTTTCCAGCGTGACGGGCTGCTGGGCGCACAGTTCGAGCTCAACCGCAAGTCGGCTGTTTTTGTGCTCACCTTCAACGACGCCTTCGACGAACGTGTGGTGCGCGAACTCGGGCCCCGTTTGGCGCCGGGCGCCGCTGGAGCGGGCGCACCGTCCACCCGCTCAGAACCTGCAGCCACCAACTGGGACGCGCTGAGCCTGGTCGAAGACCGCGAGGTCGAAGCACAAATCTCCGCCGAACGTTTTGGCATGGAGATCGCACACGCCTGCGAATGGGAACTGCGCGAGCTGGACGCCTATGTGGCCACCGTGCTGGCCGAAGCCGGCGGCGAACGTGAACGCAATCCGCTGCGCCCCGATATCGTGGGCCACGCCATGATCCGTGGCATCGAGGCCGTGTCCGACCGCGCCGACGTGCGCAAGGTGCTGTCGTCCGAACTGAGCCGTTCGCTGGGCGCTTTGTTGCGCGGCACCTATGGCGCCATCGTCGCCGACTTCCGCCATGCGGGTGTGCAGCCGCTGGGCCTGACCGTGCGCCAGCGCCTGGGCGGTGGGCGTGACGGCGGCCCGGGTGAAAGCCTGCATGGTGATGAAGGCCCGGCCGTGAACCCGGCCGACAGCCGCCACGGCGGGCGCCGCTCAGGGTACGGTGGCCACAGCAGCCAGAGCAGTCAATCGGGTTTCGGGACTTCGGTGCGCGCCGGCTACGGTTCGGGCCAGGGCGGGGGCTACGGCGGCGCAGGCGGCCGCACGCACGGTGGCAGCTATGGCGGCACCTCCAGCGGGACCAGCGGCGGCACGCCGCTGGGCCAGGTCGATCCCGCGCTGATGTCGCTGATCCGGCGCCTGGCGTTCTCCGAACCCTACGGCGTCACCGGCCCGGGTGCCGGTTACACCGACGTGGACGACGGCGGTTATGTCGGCCAGGCCCCGCCGCTGCAGAACCTGATCCACGCCCACCGCGAAGAACTGCGCCAGGCGTCCAAGGGTTCGCTCGATCACATGGTGATCGATGTCATCGGCTTTCTCTTCGACCAGATCCTGGCCGACCCCAAGGTGCCGCCGCAGATGGCGCGACAGATCGCGCGCCTGCAACTGCCCGTGCTGCGCGCGGCGCTGGGCGACAGCAGCTTTTTCTCGTCGCGCCGCCATCCGGTGCGGCGTTTCGTGAACCGCATCGCGTCGCTGGGATCAGCCTTCGAGGACTACAACGAAGAAGGTGCGCGCAACTTCCTCGTCAAGGTCAAGGCCCTGATCCACGAAGTGGTGGAAGGCGACTTCGACCAGATCGAGGTCTACGAAGCCAAGCTGGCCGCGCTGGAAGCCTTTGTCGCCGAACAGGCCAGCAGCGATGTGCAGGGCCAAGGCGGCGTGGCCGAACTGCTGAGCGAAAAAGAGGACGAACAGCGCCTGCGCCAGATGTACGCCGAGCGTCTGGCCGGTGACCTGAAGGACGTGGCCGCACCGGCCTTCGTGCGCGACTTCATCAGCCGCGTCTGGAGCCAGGTCATGCTGCGCGCCGCCACGCAGGGCGGGCCCGAAGGCGCCAACAGCGTGCAGGCACAGCGCCTGCGCCGTGCCGGCCGCGAGCTGATGCTGAGCGTGCAGCCCAAGGCCACGCCGCTGCACCGCAAGGCCTTTCTGGCCGAACTGCCCAAGCTGATGCAGGACCTGACCGAGGGCATGAACCTGATCGGCTGGCCCGACGCCCAGCGCCGCATCTTCTTTGGCCAGCTGATGCCGGCCCACGCTGATGCGCTGAAGAGTCCGGCCGCGCGCCAGCTGGACCTGAACATGATGGCGCGCCAGGTCGAAGGCGCGCTGGAACGGCCGGTGCCGTCGCGAGAAGAACTCAGGGCATCGTCCGCGCTGCCAGTGCTCAACGACGAGATCGTGGCCCCCATGCTCAGCGCCGACGAAGCGCGGCGTGTGGGCCTGGTGGAAGAGTCGGCGGTGAACTGGAACGGCCAGATCGACATCGACCTGAGCGCCGGTGACGCCGTGCCCGCGCACCCCGAGCCTGCAGCACCGGGCCTGCCGGCCATCAGTGACGCACCGGAAGCCACTCAGGGTCGCGAACTCGCCGACCACGTGCAGATCGGCTTTGCCTACCAGATGCACGTGGCCGACAGCTGGCAGAAGGTGCGCCTGTCGCACGTCAGCCCGGGCCGCAGCTTTTTCATCTTCACGCATGGCGCCAAGCACAAAAAGACGGTGTCGCTGACCCAGCGCATGCTGGTGCGTCTGTGCGAAAGCGGGCGCCTGCGAGCCTTTGAAAATTCGACGCTGATCGAGCGAGCCACCGAACGTGCGCGCAGGCAGTTGGCCACGTTGGCGGCGCAGCCCCCGCGCGGCGCTCGCGCCTGAGTCTCCTAAGTCCGCACCGAGCCGGCGGCCGACAGCCGCCGCGCCATCTGCAACGCCGACACCAGGCTGGACGGGTCGGCCAGGCCGCGGCCAGCAATGTCGAAGGCGGTGCCGTGGTCGGGGCTGGTGCGTACAAAGGGCAGGCCCAGCGTGACGTTGACACCCTGCTCGACGCCCAGGTACTTCACCGGGATCAGGCCGTGGTCGTGGGTCATGGCCACCACCAGATCGAACTCGCCGCGGCGTGCGCGCATGAACACCGTGTCGGGCGCAAAAGGGCCGCTGGCATCCAGGCCCTGGGCACGCGCGGCCTGCACCGCCGGGCCGATGATGTGACGTTCTTCGTCACCAAAGAGGCCACCTTCACCCGCATGCGGGTTGAGCCCGGCCACCGCCATGCGCGGTCTAGCCTGGCCCCAGGCCGCAGCCGCTTGGTGAGCGATGTGCAAGGTCTGCAGCACGGCGTCGAAGGTCACGGCTTCGATGGCGCGGCGCAAGGACAGGTGGATGGTGACCAGCACCACGCGCAGTTCTTCGTTGGCCAGCATCATGCGCACCGGTGGCGGCGTGGCGCCGGCCTGGGCCGATGTCGCCAGCGCCTGCAGCATCTCGGTGTGGCCCGGGTAAGGCACACCGGCGGCCGCCAGGGCTTCTTTGTGGATGGGCGCGGTGACGATGGCCACGCCCTGCCCGGCCTGCACCAGGTGCACGGCGGCTTCGATGCAGCGTGCAGCCGCTGCGCCGTTGCGGCCGTCGATTGCACCTTGCGGCAGCAGGTGCAGGCCGGCGGGCCAGTCGGCCGGCTGCAGCACCGGCAGGCAGCCTGGCGGCACTGCCGCCAGATCGGCCGGTGAATCGATGCGCGCCACCAGGTGGGCGGGCAACGGTTCGGTCAAGGCACTGCCGGCGCGGCGCAGCACATCGACATCGCCGATCACCACGCAGCCTTGCAGGTGACCGCCATCGAATGCCTTGAAGATGATCTCCGGCCCGATGCCGGCCGCATCGCCCATGGTCAAGAGCATCGGCTTCACGCTGCCGCTCGCAGAGCTCGCGTCCGGTTTGCAGCGCACACCTGCGCGCAGGCGCAGTCGCGCGTCCTCATGCCGGATTCTCGATCTCGATGTGCAGGTGCTCCAGCCCCAGCTGTGCCGCCACGTGCGCGGCCACGGCCTGCGCGCCAAAACGTTCGGTGGCATGGTGGCCGCAGGCGAGGAAGGCAACGCCGGTTTCACGCGCCAGGTGCGCTTGCGGTTCGGAAATCTCGCCGGTGATGAAAGCGTCGGCGCCGGCAGCGATGGCGGGCTCGAAGTAGCCCTGCGCGCCGCCGGTGCACCAGGCCACGCGGCGCAGCGGCCGGCCGTCGCCGGGTACCACGGTGATCGCGCGTGACAGTGCGGTTTGCGCGGCGGCAGCCAGCCCGTCCAGCGATTCGTGTCCGGCCGCCGGCCCGATGAAACCCAGGTCCTGGTCGCCAAACCTGGCGTCGGCACGCAAGCCCAGTCGCAAGCCCAGCTGGGCGTTGTTGCCCAGCTCGTCGTGGGCGTCCAGTGGCAGGTGGTAGGCGTAGAGGTTGACGCCAGCGGCCATCAGCGCCCGCACGCGGTCGCCCAGCCAGCCGGTCAGGCGGCCGTCCTGGCCGCGCCAGAAAAGGCCGTGGTGCACCAGCAGCGTGTCAGCGCCGGCGTCCACTGCCGCGTTGATGAAAGCCAGGCTCGCGGTGACACCGGAACACAGGCGCTTCACGTCGGCCCGGCCCTCGACCTGCAAACCGTTCGGCCCATAATCCTTGAACAGATCAGGCCGCAGCAGGGCCTGCAGGCAGGAATCGAGTGCTTGTCGTTGAGCCATCGGCTCATTTTGCCCTTCCGGCCTTCCTGGCCCTCACCTTCTTCTGATGATGCGCAGAACCTGGCTCGTTTTTTCGCAGGCCGTCACCGTGGCCGTGGCGCTGCTGTTCGTGCTGATGACCTTCAAGCCCGAGTGGCTGGGCGGCCGCCCCACCGCGGCCGGCTGGCCCATGCCCACGCTGGTTCAGGTGGCGCCGGCTGCTGCGGGTGCTTCGGCAGCTCCAGATGCCAACGCTGTACTGGGCTTTGCGGTGGCTGCGCGCCGGGCTTCGCCGGCCGTGGTCAGCGTCACCGCCACCAAGATGGCGCGCGGCAACCCCCACGCCGACGACCCCCGATTCAAATTCTTCTTCGGCGACCGCACACCGGGCCGGGGCCCCGCGCAGGTGGGGCTGGGTTCGGGCGTGATCGTCTCGCCCGAGGGTTACCTGCTGACCAACCACCACGTGGTCGCAGATGCCAACGACATTGAAGTGCTGCTGGCCGATGGCCGCAGCACCCGTGCCATCGTGGTGGGCAGCGACGCCGAGACCGACATCGCCGTGCTCAAGATCGAACTGCCCAACCTGCCGGCCGTGACGCTGGGCGATGTGCGCGCGCTGCAGGTGGGCGACGCGGTGCTGGCCATCGGCAACCCGTTCAATGTGGGCCAGACGGTGACCGCCGGCATCGTGAGTGCGCTGGACCGCACGCAGGCCGGTGCTTCGCAGTTCCAGAATTTCATCCAGACCGACGCCGCCATCAACCCCGGCAATTCCGGCGGCGCGCTGGTCGACGCAGCGGGCAACCTGGTGGGCATCAACACCGCCATCTTCTCGCGCACCGGCGGCAGCCTGGGCATCGGCTTCGCGGTGCCGGTGGACACCGCGCGGCAAGTGATGGAGGCGCTGATCAGCGGCGGCAGCGTCAAGCGCGGCTGGATCGGCGTGGAGCCGCGCGACCTGAGCGCCGAACTGGCCGAGAGCCTTGCGCTGCCGGTGAAGAGCGGCGTGCTCATCACCGGCGTGCTGCAGGACGGCCCGGCAGCCAAGGGCGGCCTGCGCCCCGGTGATGTGGTGGTGAAAGTGGGCGACCGCACGGTGCAGACCACCGGCGAGCTGTTTGCCGCCGTTGCCGCGTTGCAGCCCGGCAGCAATGCCGTCATCGTGGCGCAGCGGGGTGCCGAGCAGGTTCAGGTGAAGTTGCAGGTGGGCGAGCGCGCCCAATCGCTGCAACGCGGGCGCTGAGAGCGCAGCTTTCGGGGCCAACGTCGGGCCCGCTGGCCTGGCCTACGACTCCAAGGCCAGCCGCTCCACGATCAGCACCGCGAAGAAGCCCAGCGCCGCAATCACCGTCCACCTGACGATGAAGATGCCGCGCTGGCGCCACACGGCCTGACCGGTGCCGATGTACATCGCAAAGCAGAGCAGACCGCACACCAGCAGCAGGCCGAAAACAAGGCGAAAGACGATCATCGGGTAGGGTCGACCTGTGTCAGCTCATCACCAGGCCGGTGCCAGTTCGGCAAAGCCCTGCGGTGCATCGGCGTCACGCTCGAAGGTGACGATGTCAAAGGCCGATTCGTCGGCCAGCAGCTGGCGCAACAGCTTGTTGTTCAGCGCGTGGCCGCTTTTGTAGGCCACGTAGCTGGCCAACAGCGGTTTGCCGGCGATGTGCAGGTCGCCGATGGCGTCCAGGATCTTGTGTTTGACGAACTCGTCGTCGTAGCGCAGGCCGTCGCTGTTGAGCACGCGGTAGTCGTCGATGACGATCACGTTGTCCATGTTGCCGCCCAGGCCCAGGCCGCGGGCGCGCATCGTCTCCACGTCCTTGGTGAAGCCGAAGGTGCGCGCGCGGGCGATGTCGCGTTTGTAGACGCCGGTGGAGAAGTCGAATTCCACACGGCGACCCGTGGCATCCACTGCCGGGTGGTTGAACTCGATCTCGAAGCTGAGCTTGTAGCCGTGAAAAGGCTCCAGGCGCGCCCACTTCAGCGTGGCGCCCTCGCCTTCACGCACCTCGACCGTCTTCTTGACGCGAATGAACCGCTTGGGCGCGTTCTGCACCTCGATGCCCGCGCTTTGCAGCAGGTACACGAAGCTGGCTGCGCTGCCGTCGAGGATGGGCACTTCTTCGGCCGTGATGTCCACGACCAGGTTGTCCAGACCCAGGCCAGCGCAAGCCGACATCAGGTGTTCGATGGTCTGCACCTTGGGCGCGGTGGGGTCGCCGCCAAGGCTGATGGTGCTGGCCATGCGGGTGTCGCTGACGACATGGGCGGACACCGGTATGTCCACCGGCGCCGGCAGGTCCACCCGGCGGAAGACCACACCCGTGTCGGGCGGCGCCGGCCGCAGCGTGAGTTCCACCCGGTGCCCGCTGTGCACCCCCACGCCCACGGCGCGGGTCAGGGTCTTGATGGTGCGTTGCCTGAGCATGGCGCGGATTGTCCGTGATGCGGCGCGGCTGCGCCGCCATCGGGGCTCTTCAGCGCCAGCAGGCGCCGGTGCACCGGTTGCACATGCAGGAAGCCATGTTGAAAGGCCTCGGGCACTTCGGTCCGGGCCGTGCGATGCACCCAGTCAACGGCGTGCGCCAGCAGCTGCGCAGCCCTTTCGGCGTCGATGTCGGTCAGCAGCTGCACGGCAATCAGGTCCAGCTCGACGCCCGGCATCTGATCGACCACATGGCCTTCTTCGCGCAGCTGCAGAGCCCGTTCGATGTGGGCCTGTGCACCGGCCGTGTCGCCGGTGGCGGCCAGCACGGGCGCCAGCCATGCGCGGGCCGCGGCTTCGATGCCGCGCATGCTGTGGCCTTGCGCCAGCGCCAGCGCTTGCCCCAGCAGGCCCACGGCTTGCGCGGGTTCGGCCAGCCGGCCGCGCAGCAGCACCATGCGCACGGCGTGGTCGATGCGTTGCGTGCCACTGGCCAGTTCGGCTGCACGGGCCAGTGCCTGGACTGCGGCTTCGTCGTGCGTGATGCCACCCGGAGCAGTCTGCCGCTCGTGCTGCTGCTGCAAGTGCCAGCGCAGCTGCAGCAGGTTGGCGTTGAACCGCACGGCCGGCTGCGCTGGCACCCGGCCGTCCAGCAGCGGCTGCAGTTCGGCCAGGCCGCGCGCCACCTGGCCCAGCTGCAGGTACAGCGCCGCGCGGCGCAGGTGAAGCGTGGCCTGGTCCAGCACACCGTGGCTTTCGGCACGCGCCAGCGCGGCCATCGATTCGGCGTATCGGCCCAGCAGCAGTGCCGAGATCGACAGGTTCAGGTCGAGGTAGATGTTGCGCGTGCCGGCCAGGCGATGGCGGCGCACGATGTCCAGCTCTTGCAGCCCGGCTTCGTGGCCGTCGGCAAATCGGCCCATCAGGCTCCAGCACACCTGCAGGTGGTTCAGCGCCATGGCCTGGTCGCGCGGGCGGTCCAGCGCCGCGGCCTGGCGTTCCACGGCTTGCCACGAGGCCAGTGCGGTTTCGAAACTTTCGCTGGCCAGCAGCACCCAGCCTTCCATGCAGGCCAGCTGCAGGCGCTGCACGGCGTCGCCTTGGGTGTGCACCCAGTGCCTGATGGGCGCCATCAGCGCTTCGCAGGCCACCAGGTCGCGGCGGTGGCTGAGCACCTGCACCAGGCCGTAGCGGATGCGGAACTCCAGCGCCGGCTGGGCCGTGTCGATGGCCAGTTGCAAGGCCTGGCGGCCCAGCGCCTGCGCCGCGTCGTCTTCCAGCTTGAAATGCCGCACGGCGGCCACCGAGCGCAAGGCGCGAGCCCGTTGCGCGTCGGGCAGCGGCATGGTCTGCAGGCGCTGCAGCAGTGTTTCCATGCGCTCGCCCAGTTCGACGTCGAACAGCGCATCCACAGCCGCTTCCAGCGCGTCGAGTTCGCCCACGGCGTCGCCATGTGTGCGGCAGATGGCGGCAGCGTCTTCGCAGAACTGCGCCGCGTCACGCAGCTGGATGCGCGCGCTGGCATGGGCCGCTGCTTGCATCAGCCAGGGCACCGCCTCGCGGTGGCGGCCGGCGGCGCGCAGGTGCGCTGCGATGCGCGCCGCTTCACCCGCCTGGCCCACCAACCATTGCGCCACGGCATCATGCAGCGTGGCGGCAAGCACCTGCGGCATCGTTTCCAGAGTGCCTTCGCTGACCAGATCGTGTGCAAAGGCATTGCCACGCAAGACACCCGCAGCTTCAAGCTCGGCCCAGGGGTCGGCCAGGTCCAGCACGCCCTGCGACAGCACGTGGGCGGCCAGTGCCGGTGTCAGGTCGGGCCCGGCGACCGCCGCCAGGCGGGCCAGCTTCAGCGCGGCCGGGCTCAGCTGGCGCAGCCGCTGGTGGATGAGCCGGCCCACGGTGCGCGGCAGTGGCAGGTTGCCGCTGGCAAAGTCCTGCGCGCTGTTGCTGCCCCTGCCCCCTTGGGCCAGCAGCAGCGCTTTCACGGTCTCCAGCACAAACTGCGGGTTGCCGCCGGTGTGCCGCAACAAGGCAGGCGCCAGCGCGGCGCCACCCAGACCGTCCACGGCCAGTGACTCGACCAAGTCCACGATGCCCGCTTCGTCCAGCGTCTGCAGGTTCACTTCGACCGTTTGTTGCGCCAAGCCCGCACCGGCGCGCCAGGTTTGCAGTGCGGGCGGCACTTCGGCCGGGCGCAGGGCCATCACCCACCGCCGGCTGCTGTCATCGGCCGTGCAGCGCAGCAGCAATTCGATGCTGGCGTTGTCGGCAAAGTGCAAGTCATCGACCAGCAGCACGCCGCTGCCTTGCAGCACAAAGGCCACCGCCGCTTCCAGCGGACCGGCTTGCAGCGCGCCAGAAGGCGTGGGGCCGAAGGACGGCAGCACCCAGGCCAGCGCCGCCCGGTGCGCATCGGGCAGAGCCTGCGGCTGAGGCACCAGCACTTGCAGCACACGTGCCAGCAAGGCAAAGGGACGCGCCGCGTCACCGGGGCGGGCGCCCGCGCGCGCCACGGCGGGCGCATCGTCGGCCCTGGCCGGGTTCGGGTCGCTGGACGCCAGCGTGGCCGCACACTCTTCCATGAGCCGGGTCTTGCCCAGCCCCGCTTCGGCCAGCAGCAGCACGTGCTGGCCCTGCGCCAGCGGGGTCAACACCTGTTCGACCGCCAAGCCGCGTGCGACCAGGCGCGGCGGCCTCATCAGGCCCGGCGGCAAGCTGCGCAGCGGTGCCGGTGGCGCAGCGGTGGTGGCCGACTCGATCATCGCCAGCAGCGACATCGTCTGCGCGTCGGGCCGCGCGCCCACTTCGTGTTTCAGCACACGCTCGCAGTCGTCGAATGCCAACAGCGCAGCGGCGCGGTCGCCTCGCAGGTAGTGCAGCCGCATGACACGGCGGTGTGCCACTTCGCTGGCCGGTTCCTGCGCCAGCAGGCGCTGCGCCCAGTTCAGTGCCGTGTCGTAGTCGCGTGCCTTTTCGGCAGCGTCGGCCTGCGCGGCCCAGCGGCCGGCCTGGCGCTGGCTGCGCGCCAGGCGCTGCGCCTGCAGCCACTGCACAAAGGCCTCGCTGTGATCGTGCACGGCGTCGCCCAGCACAGTCTGCGCATCGGCCAGGTCGTGTTGAACACCGTCCACCAGCGTCAGCGTGGTGGCGCCGCTGGCGATATCGAAACCGATCTGCTTGCGCAGCTGAAACAGGCGTTGGCGCAGGGCGTTGCGCGCGGCCTCGGTATCACTGTCGGGCCACAGCAGCGCGGCCAGGCGCGCGCGCGGCGTTGGCCCTTCGATGGCCAGCCAGGCCAGCAGCGCGGCGTCACGCGGGCCCAGTTCTCGCGCTGCCTGGCCGGGTGGCTGGCAGGTGGCGGGCGACGTGGCCAGGGCCAGCCGGGTGCCGGCGGCAGGGGCGTCTGGCGCTGCGCGGTTCATGCGCAGATTCTGCGGCATGGCCGCAGGTCGCTGCTCAGGCTGCTCAGGCCCGGCATGGCAATCAGCGGTGCACTTCGGCCTCGCCGTGGCACGACAGCAATTCCATCAGCTGCTTGCGTTCGTACCGGCTCGGCTTGGGCTGCGCCGCCACGCCGAGAGCCGCGCGATGCACAAAGCTGCCGTGCGGCGGCAGCAGCGGTCTTTCAGCGCGGCGGGCTGGCCGTTGGCGTCGAGGAACAGCACGGTGGACTTGTCCAACAGTGTGAACGGCACCGGTTTGCCACCTGCCAGCATCAACAAGGGCATCAGGGCGTGCCAGAACTTTCGCGCTGCGGGTTGTTGGGTGACGAACAGGCGTCAAGGTCAGCAGGAGGCAAGGCTGCCTGACGTGCGAGCCACACCACATGGCACCCGGCACCGATTGCGAACCTTGCGCATAACCCAGACACTGCGCGGCGAGCTGCAGCGAGCCCGCGCTGACTGCTCCCCACCACCCCATCCCGCATGACCCAGCCCGCTGCAACACCGCCTATTGCCGACCGGCAGCCCGACTCGCAGCCAGACCCGGCGCAGCCCGCGCAAGAAGCACCGCTGGCCGGCCCGGGCTGGATCCGCACCGTGATCGTGTTTGTCGACGTGGTCGAGTCGGTGCGCCTGATGCAGCAGGACGAACTGGGCACCATCCAGCGTTGGCGGGCCTTTGTGGCGGAAGTCATCGCCCACATCCTGCCAACCCGTGGTGGACGGCTTGTGAAGAGCCTGGGCGACGGCATGCTGCTTGAGTTTTCCAGCGTGCCCGAGGCCGTGGCCGCCGCACATGCCCTGCACCAGCGCATCCAGGCCTTCAACGCATTGGCTCACCCCGACCTGGCGCTGTGGCTGCGGGTGGGCGTGCACGTTGCACAGGTCATCCGCGACAGCCTGGATCTTTTTGGCGCGGGGGTGAACCTGGGCGCGCGCATCGCCGCTGCGGCCCAGCCGGGTGAAGTGCTGGTGTCGGCCGAAGCACGCGCCCAGCTGCTGCCAGGTCTGGACGGCGACATCGAAGACGCTGGTGAGTGTTATCTCAAGCACGTCGAAGGCACGCATCGCTTGTTCCGCGTCAGCCCGCCCGGCCCCGCAGTGGCTTGGCGGGCGGCGGGCGCGGCGGGCAGCCTGCGGCCGTCGATTGCCGTGGCGCCGATGCAGGGCAGCGGCAAAAGCGGCAATGGCGGCAACAGCCCACTACCGCCTGCGCTGGCTGCGGCCCTCTCCGACGACCTGGTGGCGGCGCTGGCGAGGGTGCCGCACTTCCTTGTGGTCTCGCGCCTGAGCACGGCCGCTTTGGGCGGACGCCAACTCGAGGCGACTGATTTGGCCAGCTTGCTCGGGGTGCAGTACCTTGTGCAGTGCCACCTGCAAGCCGCCGGCGCCTGGCTGGAAGTGCGTGCCGACATCTTCGAGGCCAGCAGCGGCCAGGTGGTGTGGCATGGCGTCCACCGTGCGCCGATGGTGGCGCTGCTGAGCGCGGGCGACCCGTTGCCGGCCAGCCTGACGCGCGACATCACCGAAGCTCTGCTCAAGCGCCAGATCGACCTTGCCCACCAGGCCGCGCTGCCCACACTGGCCGGCTACACGCTGCTGCTGTCGGCCATCGCCACGCTGCACAGCCTGGGGCGCCAGGACATGGTGCAGTCGCGCGCGATGTTGGAGCACTTGACCGAACGCCACCCCAGGTCACCCGAAGCCCGCGTCTGGTTGGCCAAGTGGCATTTCATGCAGATCGCGCAGGTCAGCAGTGCCGACAGTGGCCAGGCGGCGCACCGCACGCAAACGCTTCTTGACCAGGTGCTGGACGAGGACCCCGGCCACGCCCTGGCGCTGGCCCTGAGCGGCCACATGGCTGCCTATGCCTTTGCCGACCTGCCCTTGGCCGAGCGGCGGCTGACGCAGGCGCTGCAGGCCGGACCCAACGAATCGCTGGCCGCGCTGTTTCTGGCCCAGGTGTATGTCAACACCGGGCGGCCCGAAGCGGCGGTGCAGGCCGCCGAGCAAGCCACGGCGCTGTCGCCGCTGGACCCGCTGGGCTACTACTACGACCTGTTTGCCGCCAGTGCCTATTCAGCTGCCGGCCGCCACGCACAGGCGCTGACGTTGGCTCAGCGCTCGCTGCGGCAGAACGCGCTGCACCTGTCCAGCTGGGTGCAACTGATCATCGAGCAGGTGCTCGTCGGCAGCCCTGAGGATGCAAGAGCCAGCGCCGCGCGGTACCTTGTGATGCGCCCCACGGCATCGGTGCGGCGCTATCTGGACCATCACGCCGCACGTGAACTGCCGCTGGCGCGGCGCAATGCCGACGCCTTGCTGCAGGCTGGCTTGCCTTGGTAAGGCGGCCGCACCAGATCTCGAAACCGTTCAAGAGGAGAACAAGCATGAAGTTTTATTCCACGGATCAACCCCCGTTGGTTCCGCTGCAGAGCACGGCATCGGCAGGTGCAGCAGGCGGATCGGCCGGCGCCACTTCCACCGACCAGCCGCCCCACTCGCAGACGCGGCAGTTCCTGAAGGCATTGCAGACCGGCGACGCGTTGAGCACGCTCGACTTCTGGCGCATCCGACTGCTCAAGGAGCAGGGGCTGATCCCTCAGCTGACCATGGCCAGACGGCTACCACTGGGAACCACGGCCGAACAGAATAACCAAGCCGGCTGGCTCAAAGACAAAAGTTTCGATGTCGTCCAGATGCTGGCCACCGCCGACTTCTGGGCCGCCACCGAAGTCAGCGGTTCGGCGTGGACCGCGACCGGAGACATTCCGACTTCCCAGGTGAAGTTGGTGCCGCGCATGGGCCCTGCGCAGGCAGCCTGGGCGCACACATTGCAGGCCGTGGATGCACCGGCGTATCTGGCGTCTGTGGTGGGGGTTGCCTCGACCATGAGCGGGTCCCCCGTCAACATGCTGCAGCAGATCACCGCGCAAGCCGGCCTGCCTCACCTCTTTATGCCTATCGCTCTGGGCATGGCCGATGAAAAGGCCCCACAGCGGCGACACACTTGCGCGGTGGTGGACGTGGTGCACGCTGTGGTCAATGTTGCCGTGCACAGGCTCAAGCACGTGCTGCAGGTGCCGCGGCCCCATGACAAACGCGCCTTCCCGAGCACGACCGTCGAACCCCTGATTCCTGTGCCCGGCTACACCGCCTACCCCAGCGGCCATGCAGCGCTGATGTTTGCGCTGGCCACGGTGCTGGGCAAGCTGGTTGCTGCAGACGTCACCCAGCAGGCGCACCTGGAGGTGTTGGCGTCGAGCATCGCCACCAACCGCGAACATGCCGGCTTGCACACGGCGCTGGACACCCAGGCGGGCCGTGACCTGGGCCATGCCATGGGCCGCTGGATGATCGAAGCTGTGGACCACCCCGCCTTCGGGCCCTGGTCGGCGCTGTATGTGACAGCGGCCAACGAGTGGACCTGACAGCGACTGGCTGCCACGCACCCTGACGAACCGGAGATTGAAGTGCTGGATTTGAACCAAGCCACCGTGAACCGTGCCGCCCTGGCCTGCACCGCCGCGCTTGCGATGAGCGGATGCGCCATGCCGGTGGTCCAGTCCACACCCGCCACAAAAGGGCAGGCTGGCCAGACCGGCCTGCTTTACGCACTGCCCAAGGCGCAGGTGCAGTTGGTGGCGCAGCGCAAGACGGTGGACGCAGAAGAAGTGGCCGCCGCCAAGAAGGAAGCCGCCGATCTGACGACGGCTGCCACGGCTGCCCAGGCCCGCGCGAAAGAAGCGAAGTCGGCGACCAAGGACGCCGACGACACGCTGGCGGCAATCCTGGCCGACACCGCGGCCACCGCAGCGGCCAAGGACGAGGTGCAGCGCAAGGCCAACATCGCCAAGGCCGTGCTTGCCGTGATGGACGGGCGCTTCAATGCAGCCGATCTGGCGGCAAAGGCTGCCGTGGTGCGTGCGGCGGCCGTGGTGGGCGAACTGGGCAAGTGCACAGAAACTGCCACGCTGGCCGCCTTGCCCCATGCACCCGACCCCGACGCACGTTTCCTGGCGCAGCACGCATCCAGCGCCTGGCGCGACGACCAGCTCACGCTGTCCGTGTCACCCACCGGTCTGCTCAACAGCGCCAGCGCGGTGGCCACCGACCAGACCGGCCAGGTGATCTTGAGCCTGGTGCAGGCTTTCGCCGGCGCGCGCGTCGGCAGCGGTTCACCTCCGTTCAAGAGTCTCAGGCTGCGACCAACGGAGGACAAGCGTGACCCAGCCCAGGCGTGCTCGCCGTACAAGACAACCCAGGTCTTTGACCCCACGCGGCTGGATGAAGTCGAAGCCGCCAAAGTGGCGCTCAGCCACGCCAGCGCCGGGTTCCAACTGTGTGTCGCGGGCTTGAAGGCAGACACGATCCGCGCCGAACTGAAGGATACGGTGCCAGGCTTCGCCTACCGCGCCAGCCTGCCAGTTCGTGTCACCCTTGCCGGTTCTTTTGCTCCAACGCCCGACGTCTGCGCGCCCGCAGCCAACACCGAAGCTGCCAGCCTGGTGGCGCACGTGCCTGACGCCAGCACCCTCTTTGTCACGCCAGTCACTGCGGGCGCCTTCACCAAAGTCAGCAACAAACACACGTTCAAGGACGGCATGCTGGTGGAGGTTTCGCTGGACAAGCCCAGCATGGCGGCAGCCATAGCCAGCCTGCCAGTGGAGATTCTGAAAGCCCTGGTCTCGATACCAGCGGCCATCATCAAGCTGAGGGTGGACTACGAATCGCAGTCGGCGGCGCTGGCCACCTCACAGGCCAATGTGCTGAAGGCGCAGGTGGATTTGCTCAACGCACAGAAGGCACTGGAAGACCGGCTGGCGCAAGACGTACCCGGCCCTTGATCGCCTCTGCCCCTCGGGCGCCACGGCGCGCCGACACAATCGGCGCATGACCAGCCCAAACCCAAGCCACCTCGACGTGCTGATCCTCGGCGCCGGCATGTCGGGCCTGGCGATGGCGATGGCACTGAAGCGAGCTGGCAGACACGACTTCCTCATCATCGAAAAGAGCGAAGGCGTCGGCGGCACCTGGTGGGACAACCGTTACCCCGGCGCCTGCGTGGACGTGCCGGCGCCGCTGTACAGCTTCAGCCGGGCGCCGCACGCACGCTGGCGGCGGCGCTTTGCCGCCGCGCCCGAGATCCTGGGCTACATG
>JBBRCN010000089.1:0-15993 GCA_038204775.1 Burkholderiales bacterium
CATAACCCTGCTCGGCCGCGCGGGCCACCAGTGTCTTGAAACGTGCGATGCGCTGAAGACTTGCGCCGCAGCGGGTGGCCAGTTCCTCAAGCTGGCTGCGGTGGTCGAAGGCCAGGATCGCCAGCGCATCGGGCGTCGCCCGCCGCGTGCTCACGCGGTGCACGTGCTCGAGCTCGTCGTCGTCGCCCAGGCGCTGCACACCCTGTTTGCGTTCCAGGAACAGCATCAGCTCGGGCCAGCTGGGCATGGCCGGCGCACAACCGTGGCGCGACACCACGATGGCACCGCAGGCATTGGCGTAGCGCAGCGCCTGCGGTAACGGCTCGTCGCGCGCCCAGCCGCGCAACAGGCCGGCCATGAAGGCGTCGCCCGCACCCAGCACGTTGAAGACCTCGACCGGGAAGCCCGGGCCGCGGGGTGCCTGCGCCAGATCGTCCGGAATTGTGCCGTCGAAGACAGAACAGCCCATCGGCCCCTGCTTCATGACGATCAGGCTGCGGCTGATGGCGCGGATGGCTTGCAGGGCGGTGCGCGAATCGGTGCTGCCGCCCGCGATATGGATCTCTTCCTCGGTGCCCACGATGAGGTCGCAGTCGGGCAGCACCGATTGCAGCTGCGCCGTCACCTGGCCCGACGGCACGAAGCGCTGCTCGCCCAGCCCGGGCGAGGTCAAGCCCCACAGCACCGGGCGGTAGTCGATGTCCAGCGCCACACGTTTGCCCAGCTTGCGCGCGATGGCAATGGCCTTGACGCAGGCGGCGCGTGTGTCGGGGTGCGACAGGTGCGTGCCGCTGATCACGACCACACGTGCACGCGCCAGATAACTTTCTTCGATGTCGTCGACGCTGAGCGCCATGTCGGCACAACGGTCGCGGTAGAACACCAGCGGAAGAGTCTCGGGGTCGCGGATGCCCAGGAAGACCAGGGCCGTCAGGCGTGTCGGGTCGGTGCGCAGCTGGCTCACGTCGACACCCTCGGCCTGCAGCGTTTCGCGCACGAAGCGGCCGTTGTGTTCGTCGCCCACGCGGCTGATCAAGCCGGCGCGCAGGCCCAGCCGCGCCGCGCCCACTGCGGTGTTGGTGGGCGAGCCGCCGACGTACTTGGCGAAGCTGCGCATGTCCTCCAGCCGGCCGCCGATCTGCTCTCCGTACAGGTCGACGGCCGATCGGCCGATGCAGATGATGTCCAGGCTGGCGTCTGCAGCTTGGGCTGGGTGTGACACATTCATCGACGGGGCCTCTTGCGACCGTTGAGTGATTGACCGACTCGCCTCGGCTTGACCAGGCACTGCCCGGCTGCTACCACCAGCGCCTGCGCCAGGCACATCGGCGCCACCAGCGAGCGCACGGGCGCAGGCACACCGGCGCCGATCTGCAAGCACACGGTGGCGGCGGGCTTCAACGGCGACAAGGCGTGGTCGGTGATGGCGACGACCCGTGCGCCACGCGCCTTGGCGCGCTCGGCGGCCTCGACGACATCGGGCGAGTAGTTCTTGAAGCTGGTCACCACCAGCACCTCGTCGGGCGCGATCTGCCGCAGCGATTCACCCAGCATGCCGCCCACGCCGTCGTGAAGCTGCACGCGCAGATCCAGTTGCACCAGCGCGTAGGCCAGGTAGGCCGCCACCGGATAGGCCCGCCGCTGCGCCAGCACATGCACGTGGCGGGCGGCGCAAATCAGCACCGCGGCCTGCCGCAGCTCTGCGTCGATGCCCGAGGCCGCCAACTGACGCAAGTCGGCAATGCCGAGTTCCACCAGGGGCTGCAGTGTGGATGCCTCTCCGCCGCCCGCATCAGCCGGTGGGTTCATCGCGCTGATGCGTTCGCGGTAGGTGCCCGCCCGCTCGAGCAGTCGACTGCGGAACAGGCCTTGCAGTTCGGTGAAGCCAGAGATGCCGATGGCGTTGGCAAAACGAACCAGGGCCGAGGGCTGGACGCCGGCGGCCTCGGCCACCGTGGCTGCGGTACCCAGCGCCACATCCTCCGGATGCTCGAGCACGAACTGCGCAATCAAGCGTTGTTGCGGCGACAGCTTGCCGTAGTGCTGGCTGACGTCGTCGGCAAATCGCTGAAAGGTGGACGCAGACTGCATGTCAGACATTAGAACAAACATGCTTGACAGCTGCAAGTAGAGAATGGATATTCTGGATACCGATTCTCGCCGACGCCTTCTGCGCATCTCAAACCCAAGCCCAACCTCCATCCGTCGCTGCATGTCTCATTCCCCGGCTCCCGCCTCGCTGTTGCCCGTGCCCATGGTCTGCACGCTGGTGCTGCTGGCCAGTGCGCCCCTGTGGCTGGACGCCGTGGGGCTGTACCAGTACCTGGCCGTCGAGATCGTGATCTGGATGATCTTTGCGCTGGCTCACAACCTGTTGCTGGGGCAGGGTGGCATGCCTTCGTTCGGCCATGGCGCGTACTTCGGCGTCGGTGCCTACGCCTTCGGCCTGTGTCAGCAGCAGCTGGGCGCCGAACTGCTGGGCGGGCTGGCCGGCGCGTTGCTGGCCGCCGCCGCGGCCGGGGCGGTGGTGGCCTGCTTCATCTCGCACCGTCGCGGCATCTATTACGCCCTGCTCACCATCGCCTTCGGGCAGGTGATGTGGTTCGTGGCCATCAAGTGGCACGCGGTTACGGGGGGCGAAGACGGCTTGCTGAAGATCGCGCGCCCGCCGCTGCGCGTCGCCGGGCTGGAATGGTCTCTGGCCAGCAACGAGGCGTTTTATGCCTTCGTGCTGGGCGTGTTTGCGCTGGTGCTGGTCTTCTTGTGGCGGCTGGTGCATTCGCCCTGGGGGCGCGTGCTGCGCGCCATCAAACAAAACGAGATGCGGGCGGCGTTTGTCGGCCATAACGTGTGGCTCTACAAGTGGTCGGCCTTTGTGCTGTCGGCCGCCTTGTCGGGCGTTGCGGGGGGCCTGTTTGCAATGGCGCAGAACTCCGCCTATCCCAACGTGATGAGCCTGCACAACTCGGGCTTCGTGGTGATGATGGTGCTCATCGGCGGCGGTCTGGTCAGTTTCTGGGGCCCGGTGATCGGTGCGGTGGTGTTCATCCTCACACGCGACCTGCTGGGCGCTTACACCGACGCCTGGTTGCTGTGGTACGGCCTGGTGTTCATGGCCGTGGTGCTGTTCCAGCCCAACGGCATTGCCGGCATGTGGCAGGTCTGGCAGGCCTGGAGGCGGCGGCGCGCAGCGACTGCTGCCGCGCCCAAGGCCGCGGCGCGCGAGCGGGAGGCCTGAACATGGCGCTGTTCGAAGCCCGCCACCTGCACAAGCGTTTCGGCGGCCATGTGGTGCTGGAAGACATTTCGCTCAGCGTCGAGGCCGGTGAACTGCGCGGCATCATGGGCCCCAACGGCGCCGGCAAGACCACCTGCTTCAACGTGCTGACGGGCCGCTACAAACCCGACGGCGGCACCGTGATGTTCGACGGCCGCGACATCACGGGCTTGTCGCCGCGCGAGGTCGCACGCTGCGGCATCTCGCGCTCGTTCCAGATCATGAACCTGTTCGACGAGTACTCGGCCATCGACAACGTCGTCATCGCGTTGCCTGCAGTGCGGGCCCTGGGCTGGTCGGTGCTGCGCGATCTGGCGCGCCAGAGCGCGGCCTACGACGAGGCCGCAACGATCCTGCAGCGTGTGGGCCTGGCCGGCAAGGAAGGTGCTGCCTCGCGCAGCCTGTCCTACGGCGAGCGCCGCGCACTGGAGATCGGCGTCTCGCTCGCTGCGCGGCCCAAGCTGCTGTTCCTGGACGAACCAACGGCCGGTCTGGGAACCGAGGGCACGGCTCGCCTGGCCGATCTGGTCACCACGCTGAAACAACAGGTGACCATCGTCATCATCGAACACGACATGAGATTCCTCTTTGCGCTGGCCGATCGCGTCTCGGTCATTCACTGGGGGCAGGTGATCGCCGAAGACACACCCGCGAACCTGCGCGCCAACCCCTGGGTGCAGCGCTCCAGCCTGGGCAGCCAGACCGCATGAACACGCCGCCACTGCTTTCGGTCGAAGCCATTGACGCGTTCTATGGCGAGACGCAAGTGCTGTTCGGTCCTTCGCTGCAGGTGCGGCCGGGCGAAGTGCTTGCCCTGCTGGGGCCCAACGGCGCCGGCAAGACGACAACCCTGCGCGCCATCCTGGGCCTGACGCCAGCCCGGCGCGGCAGCATCCACTTCGACGGCCGCGACGTGACACACGAGCCCACGCACCGCATCGGCGCGCTGGGCGTGGGCTGGGTGCCTGACGACCGGCGCATCTTCCCGACGCTGACGGTGGCGCGCAACCTCGAGATCGCGCGCAAGCGCACACGCTTTCGCGCCTGGTCGCTGGACGAGTGTTTTGGTCTCTTCTCGGCGCTGGAGTACTTGATGGCACGCGATTGCGAAAACCTTTCGGGTGGCGAGATGCAGATGGTGGCGATATCGCGCGTGTTGATGGGGGCACCGGGTCTGGTGCTGCTGGACGAACCGAGCCAGGGCCTGGCGCCCAAGGTCGTGGAGGACGTGATGCGTGCCGTTCAAAAACTGCGCAGCGAGGGGGTTGCCGTGGTCCTGGTCGAGCAGAACGTGGCCTGCGCGCTGGACGTGGCCGACCGCGTCAGCATCATGCACGGTGGCCGTGTGGTTCACGAAGGCAGCGCCGATGCGCTTCGCGCCGACGCGGCACTGCAACGCCGCTGGCTGGGGATTTGAATGGCTGAACCGCTGTTGCACGTGCAAGGGCTGGTCAAGCGCTACCAGAGAGGATGGCCGAAGGCACAGACAACGTTCGAGCTGCAGGCCGAGCTGCGTGTGCAAGGCCCTGGTGTGATCGGCGTGATGGGCGCCAACGGCGCCGGCAAGACCACGCTTTTCGAGCTGATCACGGGCGGCAACCAGCCCACCGAAGGGCGTGTGCTGGTGGCCGGGCAGGACATCCACCGCGTGCGCTACGGCCAGCGCGGCCGCTTGGCGCTGCACTACCACCAGTCCTACCAGCTGCGGCGCTTCCGCCGCACCCTGCCCAGTTTCATGCTGGAGCCGGCCCACACGCCGCAGGCCGTGTTGCACCTGTTCGACGAGCCGCAGTTCAACGTCCAGGACGGCTACATCGGTTTCATGCTCGACTTCTTCCGCCGCCTGCGCGACGCGGGCAAGCTCGTGTTCCTGTGTGTGCACCCGAACGAGCCGGTGCACCTGGACATCCTCGAGCAGGCCTGCGAGAGTTTCATCTTCGTTGAAAAGGACGGTGCCCGCGTCAGCCGGCTGCAGCAGGCAGCGTCAATGCAGGCGCTGCTGGCCGTGCCGGCAGCACAAGCCTACCTGGGCACGCTGGTAGAACGTCGCACGGCGCAGCCATCGCTGCCTGCACGGCTTCCCGACACCCTGGCATGAAACGGCGCCACGCCGATAGCAGATCTGATGCGGCTTTCCGCACCTGTACCAGGCCGGATGGTTGACCGCCCCGTCAGTTCGATCCGTCAGTCCGTCCCGTCAGTCCGCCCAGTCAGTCCGATGTGCTCAGGCTCGACAGTGGCGTTGTGGCCGCCCTGACGTCGGCGTCAAGCAACGCAATGAGCTGAGACAGCCCCTGATTCAACAGGCCCAGCGCCGCCGGATCGAGCGCTTGCAGCGCCTGCGGCAACACGCCGGAAAAAGGGCCAGGCGCCCGTCGCAGCACCTTGCGTCCTTCGGCGGTGATGTGCAGCTGCACGGTGCGCCGGTCCGGTCCTTCGCGCCCGGCCTGGACGAACCCATGCTGCGACAGGTTGCGCACGATGATGCTGGCCGTGGGCTGCCGCACGTTGAGGGCGGCGGCCAGGTCGCTGACGCCGATGCCCGGTTGTTCGCCGATGACCGACAAAGCCCAGATCTGTGCCCCGCCGACGCCGGCCTTGCGCTCGACTTGCTGGAAATGGGTCTTCACAGCGTTGAAGACGATCCTGAACTGCTGCAGAACCGTTTCGTGCATTGCTGGCGCGCCCTGGGCTGGTGCCGCCGCTGCGGCGACTGTCTCGGCCCGCGGTTGCGGCTGTGGGTCCTGCTTCTTGCTTGGCATGCGATGTTCTTTGAGACCGATCATCGGCACTGAAGGAGGGGGACGGACCAACGCGAAATGCCGAAGGCGCCGCTCAGCCCGCCGGCCCGAAGCCAGGCGGCCTGCAGAAGAGCACCGGCATGCTCGAGTCCGTGACGGGCAGCGGGTCGAAGGCTTTCAGGCCCCCCACCAAGTGCGGCACGACCTGGCCTTCCTGCGAAGGCATGTCGATGTCAATGCCAATGCCAAGGGCCGGCGCAATTTCGGAAACGCACGCTGTCACGCCCGAACTCGCGCCCGAACTTACGCAAACCGTCACGCACGAACCTCGCGACGACGCTGCTTCGGTGCCACGGCCACTGCCTTGGGTTGGCTTCGTGGCCTCAACGGCGTCACCACGGCGCGTGCACCGGCCTTTGCACGCCCACCTTCCTTGACCACCAGCACCGGCACGGGAGACGAGGTGATGAGTCCCGGAATCACGCTGCCTGTCAGCAGCCTGAGCAGGGCATTGCGGCCCTCGCTGGCCGCCACGATCAGGTCGCAGCGGCGCTTGCGCGCCACGTCCACGATGCAGCGTGCATCGTCTTCGCCGCTGCCAATGACGCGTTGCGACACGACGCCGGCCTTCTGGGCGACCTTCTGGGCGGCGCTCAACTGCTTGTCGGCCACCGCCATGGCGGACCGCTGGAATTCTTGCGGCGAAACGGCCACGAATGGCGGCACATCTGCCACCGGCATGGTGTAACGCGGCAGGACACGGCAGAACACGACGTCGGCGTCATGCGCCGTCGCAATGGCCACGCCTTCCTTGACCGCAGCACGCGTCACGGCCCGCTGGTCGACGACGATCAGGATGCGCTTGTACATGGTGCCTCCTTCCTGCCGCCGACAGCGACGAAGTACGACCGAATAGAGCGCACCTGCCGCTCGGCATGCCGTGCACTCACCACCTTCAGCGTCGCGGTGCACGCCAAGGGCTCGGTCGACGCCGTGCCCGGCGCGTCGGCCTCGATCCGGTCGCCGGTGTAGCGCACGCTGTCCTCGGCCACACCCATGCGCGCCAGCAAGTCACGCAGCATGCGCAGGCGGTCCACCCGTGCGGCCCGTGCGGTGGGCGCCGTGCACGCCATCACGACCATCGCATCGGGGTCGCGCGGCAACCAGCCATCCACCCAACGGTGAACCACGTCGGCTTCGCTGGCGCCCAGCGTCTTGATGCCGGATTCAAAACGCACCATCAGGTCATCGGCTAAGCGTGCCGTGTTGTTGGCTGCACGCGTAGCCGGATTGTGCGTGCTGTCGGTCGGTTGATTCTTCGTTTTCATGTTTTGGTTCCTTTCTCTCATGTCACTTTCTCCAAGACCCGATTATATAGATAGCCATCTATATGGTCAAGCTCCTGCGGGCTGCGGAGGGCAGGGGTGTCCCGCGGCAATGGGGGCCCGGCAGCCGTGTGCGGCAGCCACGCCGCGGCCGCTACACTGGCCATCTCACCCGAGGTTCAACATGACGCCGGAACGAGTACTGTTTGCCTTCGTCATCGTGCTCGCGCTGACGCTCAACGTCGGCTTCACGGTCGGCGACATCAGCGACCCTGAGCAGCACAACCGCTACGAACTTTTTGGTGCCATCGTGGTCAGCCTCGTGGCCACGGTGATGAAGTTCGGCGACCGCTCGCCGCTGGGCTCGACGATGCTGGCCACCAGTCTGGTGGCCGACCTGCAGCTCATCGCCGCGGCCGCATGCTGGGGGCTGTATGCGGGTTTTGGCAACACACTGTCGGGTGGCCAGATGGCGACCGTGGTCTCGCTGGCCATCGGGGCGCTGGTGGCCAATGTGATCTCGGTGGTGTTGCTGGTCATCGAAGTGGCCAACCTGCGCCGATGAACCGAGCGAGTCACGGCAGCTTCATCCTGCTGCGCCGCCTGCGAATGCCGCTGGTGGTGCTGATCGGTGTGTACGCTGCCTCGGTGCTGGGTTTCACGCTGGTCCCGGGGACAACGCCCGATGGCGCACCGTGGCGGATGAGTTTCCTGCACGCGTTTTACTTCGTCAGCTTTCTTGGCACGACGATCGGTCTTGGCGAAATCCCGTATCCGTTCTCTGATGCGCAGCGCCTGTGGGCCACGGCCTCGATCTATGCCACCGTGGTGGCCTGGCTGTATAGCATCGGCGCGCTGTTTGGCGTGCTGCAAGATCCGCTGTTCCGACGCATCAGCCACGAAACCGGGGTTGCGCGCAAGGTGCGCGGGCTGCGCGAACCGTTTTACCTGCTCTGCGGCTACGACGACACGGGCTACCGGGTCGCTCGCGAACTCACGGAGGATGGCACGCGCGTCGTGGTGCTGGACATCGATCCGGCACGCGTCGATGGCGCCGATGTCGACGACCACGTCGTGCACGTGCCCGGGCTGGTGGGCGACGCCAGCGATCCGACTGCGCTGACCATCGCCGGCTTGACCCACCCGCAGTGCGCGGCGGTCATCGCACTTACCGGCAGCGACACCATCAATACCAAAGTGGCGCTGACCGCCAGGCTGTTGAACCGGGACCTGCCGGTGATCTGCGTCGCCCGCGACCATGTCTGGCACCCGCGCCTGGCCGCGGCCGGCGCTGACCACATCATCAACCCCTTCGACACCTTCGCCGAGCGCGTTGCGATCGCGATCCGAACACCCAGCCTGCATGTCATCTACGAGGCACTGACGACGCAGGCCGGCACGGCTGCCGCCGCAGCGACGCAGGTGCCGCGCGGACGCTGGGTGTTGTGCGGATGGGGCCCGTTTGCGAGATCGTTGCGAAGGCAACTTCTGGCGCTGCAGATCGAAGTGTTGGTTGTCGGCCTTGATCTGGACGACAGCTGCGATACAAAGGACTGCCTGCGGGGCGATCCCACCGACTCTGCGGTACTGCGCCGCGCCGACGTGGAGCACGCGGACGCCGTGATCGCCGGCACCGCGGTGGACATCGACAACCTGGCGATCGTGCTGGCAGCGCGCAAGCTGAACAAGCGCCTGTTCATCATCGCGCGCCAGACGAAACGCCGCAACGCGGCCGTGTTCCGCGCCGCGCCGGCGGACCTGGTGATGCAAAGCAGCTACGTCGTCGCCGCCGAGGTGCTGCGCGACCTGCGGGCGCCGCTGCTGTCGGCCTTCCTGCGCCGCGCCCGCGACGAAGACGAGGCCTGGGCTGCGGCCCTGTTGCAAAGGCTGCGCGATTCCGTGGGCAGCGATGTGCTGGAGTCCTGGAGCGTGTCCATCGACCCGGTTTCGATGCCGGCCGCGCACGAGGCGCTGGTCGCTGGAGAGTCCGTGGCGCTGGGCCGATTGCTGACCCGTGTCGATGGCAGCTTGCGTGCCCTGCGTGCGGTGCCCCTGATGCTGCTGCGCGGCCGGGAGCATGTGGCGGTGCCGGCTCTGGACCAGCTCATCCAGCTCGGCGACAAACTGCTCTTTTGCGGGCGGGCGCTGGCGCGCACGCGCATGCGAGGCATGGCGTTGTCGCGGAGCCTGGCGCCGCAAGCTGCAGTTTCTGCTGCCGCGACCGGCCCACTGCCGGCGGAGGGCTGAACGGTGGTCGACCTGACGGCGCACGGTTTGGCCATGCTGCTGTTTGCTGCAGTGGTGTTCGGCCTGTTCATCTACAACCGCTGGACGATCAGCAGCATCAGCCTTGGCGTGCTGGCCGCGCTGCCGCTGGGCTTCACGCTGTTTCCGCTGGTCCGTGACGACCAGGCGATAAGCCCAGCGCGGTTCTTTGCCGGCCTCGCCAGCCCTGCGCTGGTGGCCATCTGCGCACTGATGATCGTCGGCCACGGCCTGGTCGTGACCGGCGCCCTGGAACCCGCGGCGCGCCGCCTCGCCAACCTGGTCGCGCGCCACCCGCGGACCGCACTGCTGGCAGTGCTGGTGCTGGCCGCCTCGGCCAGCGGCGTCGTGAACGACACACCGGTGGTGGTGCTGCTGATTCCTTTGCTGCTGGCGGCGGCGCACCAGTCCAAGGTTCCCGCCGCGGGCCTGCTGCTGCCCATGAACTACGCGGTGCTGATCGGCGGCATGGCCACGACCATCGGCACCTCGACCAACCTGATCGTGGTGGCCATTGCCGCATCGCTGGGGGTGCGCCCTTTTGGCCTGTTCGACTGGTTCGACCTGGTCGCCCTGGCCGCTGTGCCGGCCCTGGCCTACCTGTGGCTGGTGGCACCGCGCCTGCTGCGCCAGGTACCGGCACTGGTGCAGGACCTGAGCGACGACGTCTTCGACGCGGAACTGCACGTTGACGAAGGCAGCCCCTTGGCGGGGCAGCCACTGAGCGCTGCCCTGGGCGCGGCAGAGCGTCGGGTTCAACTGGTGGGCCTGCGTCGAGGCTCGCGCACGCTGTCGCCGCTGCCCAGCAGGCGCTTGCAGGTGGGCGACCGACTCGTCATCCGCGAGACGGCGCTGCGTTTGAAGGAGCTCGAGCGCCAGCTCGGTGCCGTGCTGCACGCGGTAGTCCCGCCCGAGGACGACGAACCCACAGATCCGGCGCCAGCCGAGCCCGCACTGCCTGCGGCCGTGGTGGCGCAGATGATTGTCACGGCCGGCTCGCCACTTGAAGGCCGCAGCGTGCGCCAGGAGCGTCTTGCCGAACGCTTCGGCTTCATCGTCGTCGGTGTGCGCAACACGGCGCAGCGTGTGTCGTGGCAGCGCGAGGGGCTGGCCGACCGCCTGGTCAGCACCGGTGATGTGCTGCTGGTGCAAGGAGACGCGGCTGCCATGCGCAAGGCGCAGCGCGACGGCCTGGGTTTGCTGCTGGACGAGCGTTTTGCCGTCCCGCGACAGGACAAGGCCGCCATCGCCATCGTCGTCATGGCCGCCGTTGTTTTGCTGGCCGCCACCAAGACGCTGCCGATCGAGATCGCGGCGCTGGGCGGTGCCCTGGCCTTGCTGCTGACCCGTTGCCTGTCGTGGGAAGACATCACGCAGTCGCTGTCGGCCAAGGTGGTGCTGCTGGTCGCTGCGAGTCTGGCGCTGGGCGACGGGCTGGCCATCACCGGTGCGACGGACTGGCTGGCGCAGGGTCTGGCCGCGCGGGCCAGCGCGCTGTCGCCAGCCTGGCTGGCGGCGCTGCTGATGGCGCTGATGGGCCTTGTCACAAACTTCGTCTCGAACAACGCGGCGGCGGCCATCGGCACGCCGCTGGCGGTATCGCTGGCGCAGGCGCTTGGCGTGCCGCCAGAACCCTTCGTGCTGGCCGTGCTGTTCGGTTGCAACCTGTGTTACCTGACGCCCATGGGTTACCAGACCAACCTGCTGGTGATGAATGCCGGCGGCTATCGCTTCGCCGATTTCCTGCGTGTGGGCACGCCGCTGTTTGTGATCATGTGGGCCGCACTGTCGGCGCTGCTCGCCTGGCGCTACGGCCTGTAGTGCAGCGTCGTCGCCGGTTCGTCGTTGACCCGCTCACTGCAAGCGACGATGATGCCCCGACCCAGGTGAGCCGGCTGCCGAGGAGCCAAGATGCAAGACGCGACCGTCCGTTTGCTCGTCGTACTGGACGAGTCTGAACTCGGCCTGCGCACGGCCGCAATGGGCGCGACGCTGGCGGCACGGCTGGGTGCTGACATCACGCTGCACGTGGTCATCCCTGTCGAGCACGTTGACGTGCGCTCGGCGGCCTCGGCGATGTATGCCCTGAGCAAGCACCAGGAGAGCTGCCGGCAGCGCGCCGCGCAATGGTTCGCCCGCGCCCACGCCATCGTCCAGCCGTGGGGCGTCGCCACGCGAACCGTGATGACGATGGACGAGGAGCCTTGTGCGGCCGTGCTGCGCATCGCCGACGAACAAGGCTGCGGGCTGATCGTGGTGGGCTCGCACGGCCGCAGCACGGTGTCGCGGGTGCTGGCCGGCAGCCTGGTCGCCGACCTGGTGCGCCAGTCGCACCTGCCGGTGCTGGTGTGCCGCGAAGACATGACGGCGGGTTGGCTGGCCGGCGCCGTCGCGGCCAGCTGACATCGCATCGGCTCAGGGCGGCGGCCGCTCCGTCTTCGGTGCCCGGCTCAAGGTCACGGGCACCGTGCCCGATCGCCAGTGCAGGTCGCGCTGCGGGAACGGAATTTCGATGCCCGCCCGTGCCAGTTCGTCGTCCAGCGCCCACATCAGCTTGGCGTGCGTGGACGCAGGGTGGGTGGTGAGTTCGCGATCGGCCCAGACCACCAGTTCGTAGTTGACCGAGTTGTCGCCGTAGTTCAGCAGCCAGACCGCCGTGCGCCGCCCCTCGATGTCCAGGATGCCCGGCACCTGGCGTGCCGCGGCTGTTGCGGCGTCACGCACTTTTTCCTTCTCAGTGCCGTAGGCCACGCCAAAAGGCACATGCATGCGTCGGTACGACTCGTCAAAGGTCCAGCTGACGACACGGCCGTTGATGAACTCGCTGTTCGGCACCAGCACGTCGAGCGCGTCGTTGGTGGTCACGCGTGTGTAGCGCATCGCGATCTCGCGCACATGGCCGCGCACGCCCGACTGCAGGTCGACGAAGTCGCCCACCTTCAGGCTGCGTTCAAGCAGGATGACGATGCCGGCGGCGAAGTTGCTGAAGATGTTCTGCAACCCGAAGCCCAGGCCGACCGCGAAGGCGCTGCCCAGCAGCGTGATGCTGGTCAGATCGATGCCCACGTAGTTGAGCCCGATGACGGTGCCCAGCACCCAGACGCCGTAACGCAGCAGCCGGCTGAGCATGTGGACACGCGCCTGCACGCCCGGCTCGTGATTGCGGCCCTTCGCGACGCGCAGCAAGGCCTGCTCCAGCAGGCTGGCCAGCCACCAGATGGCAATCAGAAAGGCAATGGCCAGCAGCATGCCGCTGACACTGACCCCCTTGCCGGCCATCGTGAACAGCGGCTGGCTCAGCCAGGAGAGCATGCGGTCGAGAACTGCTTCAGGTGACATCCATTGACCCCTTCACCTGCACCTGCGGCGGTGCCGCCTTTGTGTTGGCGCTGTCCGCCTTGCCCGCCTCGCCAGCCATGCGCAGCGCCAGCGCGGCAATCGGCGGGCCGATGGTCTCGAACACCGCCACCGCAGCCAGCACGATGGCGGCCACACGCGAACCCAGTTCGCGCATCAACTGCGTGATGGTCTGCACCAGGCCGATGGCCAGGCCGGCCATCGGAATGAGCAGCATGCCCGAGGCCAGACTCTGCCGCTGCGGGACCTGGAACGAAAAGCCGCTGAGGTACACCGTGCCCAGTTTGGCGACGGGCCCTTTGGCGCGCAGTTCTTCGGCGACGTGGATCAGCACCGCAGGAGACGACGACACCGCGATTGCCGCAGCGAGCACCGCCACCACGGTGGGCGCGTCGATGGCCGGCATCAGCGCCGGCATCAGCGCCAGCATCAGCGCCAGGATCAGCGCCAGGATCAGCGCAAACGTGACCAGGCTTTCGGCCAGGCTGGTGACCAGCAGGCGTTTGCTGCGCATGGCCTTCACCGGGTGCAGCGTGACGCCCAGCTTGAACAGGATCAACCCAAGCGCGATGTCCACCAGCACACGTGCATCGCCCAGCGCCTGCGGAGACAGCAGCCCCAGACCGCCGGGTCCGATCGGCAGGCCCAGGATCATGAAGCCGGTGATCGACGGCAACCACCGCGCCCTGGCCGCCAGCAGACGGCCCAGCACGCCAAATGCCCGCAGCAAGCCGAAGACCACCAGCGCATTGGCGTGCGGCCAGCCGGTCGGGAACACTTGCGTCAGCACCATCGCACCGTTGTCCAGCGTGGCGGCGGCCGCAGCGCCCGATGCGGCGGCATCGGCGGCCGTCATTCGGCCGCTCTCTTGTGCACCGCGAGCAGGAAGTCCTTCATCAGGGGCTCGGGGTCGAGCCGGTCCGAGTGTCTGCCATGGAACTCGGGGTGCCACTGGACGCCAGACACCGCCAGCGAGCCGATGCCGCGGATGGCTTCGATAACGCCGTCGCCCACGGAGCGCGCCTCGATGGTCAGGTCGCCGCCCAGCCGGTCGATGGCTTGGTGGTGGATGCTGTTGACGACCGGCACGCAGTCCGGCCCGTACAGGGCGGCCAGGCGCGAGCCGGCAACGAATTCGATGCCGTGCAGGTGCTCGTCGTACATTGCCGCATCGACGTGAGAATGGGCATCGGGGCGCTGCGAGGGCAGGTCCTGGATCAGGCTGCCACCAAAAGCGACATTCAGCAGTTGGCAGCCGCGGCAGATGCCGAGCAGCGGTTTGCCCAGTTGCAGAAAACCTTCGATCAGCTCGATCTCGTAACGATCCCGAACCGGGTCGCCGGCCCAGGCCGGGTGCAGCGGCGCTTGACCGTAGATTCGGGGGCTGACGTCGGCACCACCCTGGAGCACCAGCCCATCGAGCAGTTCCGCGTACTCGCGCACCGACACCTTGCGGCGCGCCACTTCCGCGTCCAGCCCGAGCGTCGGCACCATCAGCGCCACCGCGCCGTGCCGCAAGATCCAGTGCGCCACCGACTGTTCCAGGTACTGCAGTGTCTTGCCGCGGAACCCCATTTCGGTGGGCGCCTGGTGCAGCAGCCGCGCCGACATGCCGATGCGCAGCGGACGGGAGGTCACCGCTCGCGCCCTGCCCAGCGGCGTGTCTGCTGGCGCACCACCTCGGCCAGCATGCCTTCGCGGGCGTGCAACTGGCGCAGCCAGGCAGCGTCGTTGCCCAGCCCGTCAACTTCGTGTTTCAGGATCTGGATCGCCTCTTCGGCTTTCAGCTCCATGGCGTGCACCTCCAGCTTGGCGAAGGTGGCGCGGATGTCGTCGCGCAGCGTGCGGTGTTCGCCCGTCGTGGGATCGACGAAGGTGCCATCCAACCCGAAGCGGCAGGCCTGGAAGCGGTTGAAGGTGTAAGGCAGATAGTCATCCTCGTTCAACTCGAATGGCCGTTCCACTCGCAACCAGCGTGCCAAGCATTGAATGTACCCCGCCAGTGCCGCGGCCTTTTCGATCGTCAGCGGCGTGTCGAGCACGCGCACTTCGATGGTGCCGAACTCGGGTTTGGGCCGGATGTCCCAGTAGAAGTCCTTCATGCTGGAGACCACCCCAGTGCGCGTCATCTTGGCGTAGAAAGTCTCGAAGTCCTCCCAGCGCTGGACGAAGGGCGCGCGCCCCGACAGCGGAAAGGCGAACACCGAGTTCAGCCGCGCCGAGTCAAACGCCGTGTCCTGCCCCTGCACATACGGGCTGGAAGCCGACAGCGCGATGAAGTGCGGAATGTAGCGCGACATGCGGTGCAGCGTCAGCAGCGCGGTGTCGGCGTCGGGGCAGCCGATGTGGACATGCTGGCCAAAGATGGTGAACTGCTTGGACAGGTAGCCGTAGAGCTCGGACAGCTCGCGAAAGCGCGGCTTGTCGTAGATGCGGCGCTCGTGCCACTGCTGGAACGGGTGCGTGCCGCCGCCGACGACGGCAATGTTGAGCTTGTCGGCGCTCTTTACCAGCGCGTCGCGGATCTGCGTCAGTTCGCCCAGCACCTCGGACGAGGTGTGGCACACGCCGGTCGAGACCTCGATCATGCTCGACGTCATCTCGGGCACCACTGAGCCGGGCAGCGGTATCTTGCTCATCAGCCGCAGCATGTCTTCGGCGTAGGGCGCTAGGTCGTAGTCGTGGGTGTTGACCAGCTGCATTTCCAGCTCCACGCCCAGCGACAGGGCGGCTGATTTGCCGAAGTGTTCAAGACTCATGGACAGGTCCGGTTGAAGCGGCGCGCACCACTGGCGACCAGGGGCGGGAGCATTCGCCGGCGCGGTACAGGGCCAGCGTGGCGAGCACGGCACCGAGCATTTCCATCAGCAGGATGGCCGGCAGCGCGACCATGGCGACCTGGCCGCCGATGGGGCCGGACGCGGCGACATACTGCGACACCAGCAGCAGCGCGACCGACGACATCGGCGACATGGCGCAGCCGACCCACAGGCTTTGCTTCCAGCTGGCGCCGCTGCCGGCATTGCCC
>JBBRCN010000090.1:0-15831 GCA_038204775.1 Burkholderiales bacterium
TCATGGAAGACCTCGACCCCATCCCGCTGTCGGCTCTTCAGCACTGGGCGTACTGCCCGCGCCAGTGCGGGCTGATCCACTTGGAACAGGCGTTTGACGACAACCTGCACACCCAGCGTGGGCAGGCCGTGCACGCGCTGGCTGACCAGCCTGGGATGGAGCTGCGCAAAGGCTGCGCATTGAACGCGCCCAGACCTGCGCGCCACGTTCAGCATGGATGGCCGCAGCCGCCGGCCGCCGCGTGACCGCATGAATGCCTTGCTGTCGTTCTTCTATTCGATGTGGATGAACGACTGCCGCAGCGCCTGCGAAGCCGCGGGCCTGGACCCGCAACTGGGCTTCCTGCACGCGCTACGCCCTGGCCGAGCGGCACTGGCGCTGGACTTGATGGAAGAGTTTCGGCCCTTTGCGGACCGCCTGGCGCTGACCCTGGTCAACCGTGCGCAGTTGTCGGCTGTGGACTTTGATGAGCGCGAAGGTGGCGCGGTGCTGCTGCAGGGCGATTCACGCAAGGCAGTTGTCGTCGCCTATCAGGAACGCAAGCAGGAAGCCCTTACCCACCCGCTGCTGGCCGAGAGCGTTCCGCTGGGCTTGGTGCCACTGGTTCAGGCCCGGCTGCTGGCCCGCCATCTGCGAGGTGAGGCCGATGCCTACTTGCCGTTCCAAATGAGGTGAAGCCGTGCTCGTCATCGTCTGCTGCGACGTCAACACCGAAACGAGAGAGGGGCGGCGGCGCCTGCGCCGAGTGGCCAAGGTCTGCGAAGGCACGGGTCAGCGTGTGCAGAAGTCGGTGTTTGAGTGTCGGATCGACCTGATGCAAATGGAAGCCTTGGAGGCCAGGCTGCTGTCAGCTGTCAACCTGGAGCAGGATTGCCTGCGCCTGTATCGCTTGCCGGACACACAAGGCTGCGAAGTGCGTGAGCACGGCAAGTTCAAGGCCACGGACTTCGACGCGCCGCTGGTCCTATGATGGCCTGACCGCGCGAACCTGAAGCGACCGACTGGCACAGCTTAGGTACGCGCGGCGCCCAAGTCCTTGATCTTCGCCATGTATCTTGATTCCGATTTGTTGTCATTCCGCTTTGCACGTGCGACTTGGGCAGGTGCGCGCGGAAGGGCTCAAATGGCCTATTGGCACAAGGACTTGCGCGGACGGAGTCGCGCGCCCTCATTCGGGCACGCGTGGATCGAAACAGGACATTCGGGGCCACAGTTCAGTTCGGCGGCTTCGCCTTCGTGGCGCCTCGATGAACAGCAGCCTGACCAGCACGCCCCGCGCTACGGGTTGACCGGGCTGGCGGCAGCCGCGCAGCGATGACATGCTGCGCGCCGATGGAAACCTACCGCATCGGCAGCGGCGCCGGTTACGCCGGTGACCGCATCGACCCCGCACAGGCCCTGGCTGAACACGGCCGGCTGCGCGCACTGGTTTTTGAATGCCTGGCCGAACGCACGATTGCGCTGGCGCAACTGCGGCGCAGCCGCGAGCCGGGGCATGGCTACGACCCGCTGCTGGAAGAGCGCATGCGCGCGGTGCTGCCAGCCTGCGTGCGACAAGGCACCACCGTCATCAGCAACATGGGCGCGGCCAATCCACAGGCTGCCGGTGCCGCGGTGTTGACGGTGGCGCGCGAGCTGGGCCTGCCCAGGCTGCGGGTGGCGGTGGTCACTGGCGACGACGTGCTGGCCTGGGTGTGCAACAACAACGTGCCGTTGATGGACAGCAGCGAGCGGGCTTCTGACCTGGGCGACCGCCTGGTCTCCGCCAACGCCTATCTTGGCGCCGATGCCCTGCTGCCGGCGCTGGCCAATGGCGCCGATGTGGTCATCACCGGCCGTGTCGCCGACCCGGCGCTGTTCCTTGCGCCGCTGATGTTTCACTTCGGTTGGCGCGCCGACGACTGGCCCCAACTGGGCCAGGGTGTGCTGGTGGGTCACCTGCTGGAATGTGCTGCGCAGGTCAGCGGCGGCTACATCGCCGACCCGGGTTTTTTCGACGTGCCGGGCCTGGCCGACATCGGATTCCCGCTGGCCGAGGTGCAGGCCGACGGCACGGCCGTGATCACCAAGCTGGAAGGCACCGGCGGGCGTGTCGATCGCCTCACCTGCACGGCGCAGCTGCTGTACGAAATTGAAGACCCGGCGCGCTACCTGCAGCCCGATGTGGTGGCCGATTTTTCACGCGTGCAGTTGCAGGAAGTCGGGCCTGACCGTGTGCAGGCGCGCGGGGCCAGCGGCACACAGCGGCCCACCCACCTGAAGGCCACGCTGGGCTACCGCGACGGCTTCATCGGCGAAGGCCAGATCTCCTATGCCGGCCCCGGCGCGGTGGCGCGTGGGCAGTTGGCTTTGCAGTTGCTGGAACACCGGCTGCAGCGCCTGGGCAGGGCGGGCTTTGAACACCGCGCCGAGCTGATCGGTGTCAACGCCATGCACGGCGCGCATCTTGGCAAGGAGCGAGGCAGCGACCGCGAACCCTACGAAGTGCGTGTGCGGCTGGCCGCACGTTGCAGCACACGCGCGCAGGCCGAACGGCTGGGGCAGGAAGTGGAGGCGCTGTACCTGAACGGTCCTGCCGCCGGCGGCGGTGTGACGCAGTCGGTGCGCGAGGTGATCGCTGCGGCTTCGGCCCTGGTGCCACGTGAAGCCGCACGCTCTGCCGTGCAGATCCTGGATCTTTGAAATGAAGCTGCAGAACATCGCCATCGCGCGCAGCGGCGACAAAGGCAACCGCGCCACACTCAGCGTCATCGCCCGCGACCCCGCGCACTACCCGCTGCTTGAACGCCTGCTGACGGTTGATGCGGTGCAGGCCCACTACCGCGGCATCGTGCAAGGCAGCGTGCACAGATTCCTGCTGCCCCACTTGGGCGCCGTGCACTTCGTGATGGACGATGCACTGGGTGGCGGCGTGACCCGCTCGCTGGCGCTGGACGCCCATGGCAAGACACTCAGTGCGGCCATCCTGGACCTGGCCATCGACGACCGGGCGGCGGCCTGACAATCCGCCTCCGGTTCCCATCAATCACCACCCCAAGAGGAGACATCCACCGTGCCCACGATCACCCGCCGCCTGGCCCTGGCCACCACCGCCGCCGCCCTGCTGTTTGCTGGCACCGCCCAGGCCCAGCCCTACCCGAACAAGCCCATCCGCGCCATCGTGCCCTTTGCCGCGGGCAGCGCCACCGACCAGATCGGCCGCGCCTTTGCCGACAAGATGGCGGTCACGCTGGGCCAGCCCATCGTCATCGAGAACAGGCCCGGCGCCAGCGGCATGCTGGGTGCCGACATCGTGGCCAAGGCGCCCAATGACGGCTACACCATCCTCGTCGGCACCAACAGCACCAACGCGGCGCTGAAGTTCCTGATGAAGAAGCTGCCCTACGACCAGGACAGCGCCTTCACGCCGGTGGGCTTCCTGGGCTCGGTGCCGCTGATGGTGGCCGTGAACAACGACGTGGCGGCCAAGACGCTGAGGGAGTTTGTCGACCTGGCCAAGAGCAAGCCCGGCCAGGTGAGCTTTGCCTACGCCAGCACCTCGCAGCAGGTCAGCTCGGAAATGCTGGCCAGCATGGCCGGCATCCAGATGAACGCCATCCCCTACAAGGCGGGTCCGGCAGCAATGACCGACCTCATCGGTGGCCAAGTGAACATGTTCAGCGCCGACTTCGGCGTGACGGTGCCGCAGCACAAGGCGGGCAAGATCCGCGGCCTGGCGGTGACGTCCACGAAGCGTTCGGCGGCCGTGCCCGAGTTGCCCACTGTCAACGAAGCGCTGGGCCTGAAAGATTACGAGCTGATCGCCTACTTCGCGGTGTTCGCCCCCGCCGGCACGCCGCCCGACGTGGTGGCCAGGCTCAACGCAGCCATCAACGCCGCGGCCGCGTCCAAGGACCTGCAGGACCGGTTCCAGGCCATCGGCTTCGACATCGACCCCGGCACGCCCGATGCGCTGGGCAAGCGCAACCAGGCAGAGACGGCCAAGTGGGCCAAGGCCATCCGCGACGCCAAGATCGAACCGCAATGAACGCAGGCCCCGCCCCGGCCTGGCCGGGGCGGCGCATGGGTTGATACTCCGGGGCCTTGTTAGGCCCCGAATTCATTGCCCATGGACCTGTCCGGATTCCCCCGCCGCCACTACACCAACTACGCCACGCCGCTGGAGCCGCTGCCGCGCCTGTCGGCCGCGCTGGCCGCCACCTGCCCCGGCGGCCAGGGCCCCGAGCTGTGGGTCAAGCGCGATGACCTGCTGGGCCTGTTCCCGGGCGGCAACAAAACCCGCAAGCTCGAATTCCTGATGGCCGACGCGCTGGCACAAGGCGCCGACACCGTCATCACCTGCGGCGCACCGCAAAGCAACCACTGCCGCATCACGCTGTCTGCGGCCGTGAAAGAAGGCTTGCAGTGCCGCTTCGTGATCGAAGAACGTGTGCCCGGCAGCTTTCATGAAGACGCCAGCGGCAACCACTTCCTGTTTCGCCTGATGGGCGTGGAAGCGCTCACCGTGGTGCCCGCTGGCAGCAACATGGCCGCGGCCATGCAGGCGGTGGCCGACGAACTGGCCGCGCAGGGCCGCCGCGGCTACATCGTGCCCGGCGGTGGCAGCAACGCGCTGGGCGGGTTGGGTTACGTGGCCTGCGCACAAGAGCTGCAGCAGCAGTGTTTCGACAGCGGCCTGCACTTCGACACCCTGGTGGTGGGCTCGGGCAGTTCGGGCACGCACGGCGGGCTGGTGGCGGGTTTCCTGGGCAACCACATTCAGATGTCCATCATCGGCATCGGCGTCAGCCGCGACCCGGCCGACCAGGAACCGCTGGTGTGGAAAGAAGCGCAAGCCGTGTGCGACCTGCTGGGCCTGGGCCTGCAGGTGCCACGCGCTGCGGTGCACACGGTGGGCGGCTACTGGCAGCCCAAATATTCACTGCCCAACGCCCGCATGGTGGAAGCGGTGCAGATGGCGGCGCGCACCGAAGGCCTGCTGCTGGACCCGGTGTACACCGGCAAGGCCATGGCAGGGCTCATCGGCCTGGCGCGCGATGGCACGCTGAAGGCTGGCAGCCGCGTGCTGTTCCTGCACACCGGCGGCCTGCCGTCGATGCACGTCAACGAGGCCGCACTGCTGGGCCAGGTGGCGGTGGCACCTTGAAGGCGGTCTTGAAGGCAAGCTTGAAAGACGCTGCATGAAGGCGCCGCCGCGGCTGCAGGTGCTGATCGACGAGGGCCTGATCGACACCGTGGTGCGACAGCTGATGAGCGGCAAGGAAGCCGAGGTCTACGTGGTGCGCCGGGGCGACGACACACTCTGCGCCAAGATCTACAAGGAAGCCAACAACCGCAGCTTTCGCCAGGCGGTGGACTACACCGAAAACCGAAAGGTCAAGAACAGCCGGCAGGCGCGCGCCATGGCCAAGGGCACCCGCTTCGGCCGCCAGGCGCAGGAAGCTGCCTGGCAAAGTGCCGAGGTCGACGCGCTGTACCGCCTGGCCGGCGCCGGCGTGCGGGTGCCCAAGCCGCACAACTTCCTGGAAGGTGTGCTGCTGATGGAACTGGTGACGGCCGCCGACGGCGACGCCGCGCCGCGCCTGAACGACAGCGTCTTCACCGAGGCCGAAGCGCTGGCCCACCACGCCACGTTGATCCAGGAGGTGGTGCGCATGTTGTGCGCCGGTGTCATCCACGGCGACCTATCGGAATTCAACATCCTGCTGGCCGCCGACGGCCCGGTGATCATCGACCTGCCGCAGGCCGTGGACGCCGCCGGCAACAACCATGCACAGCGCATGCTGCTGCGCGACGTGGACAACCTGCGCGACTTCTTCGGCCGCACCGCACCCGCGCTGCTGGCCACCGCCTACGGCCCCGAGATCTGGGCGCTGTACGAAAAGGGCCTGCTGCGCACCGACACGGTGTTGACGGGCCGGTTCAAGGCGCCGGTGAAGCCGGTGGACCTGGGCGCCGTGGTGCGCGAGATCGACGACGCCAAGGCCGAAGAGGCGGCGCGCCGGCTGCGGATGCAGAATCCCGCCCCTTGAAACCGGGCAGCCAGCCCCCAAGTCCCCGCCACACGGCAAACCCCCCGGGTTTTTCTCCGGACTGGTCAGCCCCACTTCCTGAACACACCGCCACCGAAGACCATGGACAAACAAACCCTGTCATTCCAGGCCGAGGTCAAGCAGATCCTGCACCTCGTCACCCACAGCCTGTACAGCAACAAGGAAATCTTCCTGCGCGAACTGGTCAGCAACGCCAGCGACGCCTGCGACAAGCTGCGCTTCGAGGCGCTGGACAACAGCGCGCTGTTCGAAGACACACCCAACCTGGAAGTGCGCGTCTGGTTCGACGAAAAGGCCAAGACCATCACCATCCGCGACAACGGCATCGGCATGAGCGCCGATGAGGCGGTGACGCACCTGGGCACCATCGCCAAGAGCGGCACGCGCGAGTTCATGGCCAAGCTGGAAGGCGACAAGAAAAAAGACGCCAACCTCATCGGCCAGTTTGGCGTGGGCTTCTACAGCGGCTTCATCGTGGCCGACCGCCTGACGGTGGAAACGCGCCGTGCCGGCGCTGCCGCTTCTGAGGGCGTGCGCTGGAGCAGCGAGGGCACGGGCGACTTTGAGGTGGAAACCATCGAACGCGCGCAGCGCGGCACCGACGTCATCCTGCACCTGCGCGACGGCGAAGAAGAATTTCTGTCGACCTGGAAGCTGAAGTCGATCATCAGCAAGTACAGCGACCACATCAGCCTGCCGGTGCTGATGCAGAAGCAAAGCTGGGACAGCGAAAAAAACGAACAGGTCACCAGCGACGAGTGGGAGCCGGTTAACAAGGCCGCCGCGCTATGGACCCGCAGCAAGAGCGACATCACCGACCAGCAGTACCAGGACTTCTACAAGCAGATCAGCTACGACCAGGAAGCGCCGCTGGCCTACACGCACAACCGCGTGGAAGGCCGCACCGAGTACACGCAGCTGCTGTACGTGCCGGCCAAGGCGCCCTTCGACCTGTGGAACCGCGACAAGCGCGGCGGTGTGAAGCTGTATGTGAAACGTGTGTTCATCATGGACGACGCCGAAGCGCTGTTGCCGGTGTACCTGCGCTTCGTCAAGGGCGTGATCGACAGCGCCGACCTGCCGCTGAACGTGAGCCGCGAGCTGCTGCAGGAAAGCCGCGACGTGAAGGCCATCCGCGAGGGCAGCACGAAGAAGGTGCTGTCGATGCTGGAAGGCGTGGCCGAGAATCAGAAGGACAAGTACGCCGCGTTCTGGGAACAGTTCGGCAGCGTGCTGAAAGAAGGCATCGGCGAAGACCACGCCAACCGCGAACGCCTGGCCAAGCTGTACCGATTCGCGTCCACGCACGCCGACAGCGGTGTCGGCTTCGAGGACTACGTTGGCCGCGTCAAGGAAGGCCAGGACGCCATCTACTACGTGACCGCCGACAACCTGACCACGGCCAAGAACAGCCCGCAGCTGGAAATCTTCCGCAAGAAGGGCATCGAGGTGCTGCTGCTCACCGACCGCGTGGACGAGTGGATGCTGAGCCACCTGTACGAATTTGACGGCAAGCCGCTGACCAGCGTGGCCAAGGGCGGCATCGACCTGGGCAACTTGCAGGACGAAGAAGAAAAGAAGGCCGCCGAGGCCACCGCCGAAGCGCTCAAGCCGCTGCTGGACAAGCTGAAGGCCGCGCTGAAGGACCGCGCCAAGGACGTGCGCACCACCACCCGCCTGGTCGATTCACCGGCCTGCGTGGTGGCCGACGACGGCGACATGAGCGGCCATCTGGCGCGCATGCTCAAGCAGGCCGGCCAGGACGCCCCCAAGAGCCTGCCGATCCTGGAAGTGAACCCCGAACATGCGCTGCTGAAGCGGCTGGATTCGGCCGCTGGCGCCGAGCGATTCGACGATCTGGCGCACATCCTGTTCGACCAGGCCTTGCTGGCCGAAGGTGGGCAGCTGGAAGACCCGGCGGGCTATGTGCGGCGGGTCAACAACTTGCTGACTGCGTGACCTTCTGACCTTCTTACCTTCTTACCTTCTTACCTTCTGACCTTCTGACCTTCTGACCGCACGAAGTCACGACCTCATGAGGTCATGACTTCGAGCTGCTCACGCAGCTGCGCCGTCTGCTGGCTCCAGTAGGCGGCGCTGCCGAAGAAGGGAAAGTTCAGCGGGAAGGTGGGGTCGGTCCAGCGCGCCGCCAGCCAGGCGCTGTGGCGCACCATGCGCAGCGTGCGCAGCGGCTCGATGAGCATGCGCTCGCGGTCGTCGAATGTGCAGAACTGCTCGTAGCCTTCCAGCAGGTGGTTCAGCTGCTGCGCCATGGTGGTGTGGTCGCCCGAGACCAGCATCCACAGGTCCTGCACCGCCGGGCCCTGCATGGCGTCGTCCAGGTCGACGACGTGCGGCGCACCGTCACGCCACAGGACGTTGCCCAGATGGCAGTCGCCGTGCAGGCGCAGCGTGTTCAGCGGGGCCACGGCATCGAAGGCGGCTTCGACGGCGCCCAGCGCCCGTTCGCAGGCGTCTTGCCAGGTGGCCGCCTGGGTGTCGGGCACGAAGGCGCCGTCCAGCAGCAGCTTCAGCGCGCCACGGCCGTCGGCGCGGGCGTTCAGATGGTGGCGGTGCACAAAGGCCTGGCGCCGGCCCACCATGTGCAGGCGGCCGATGAAACGGCCCAGCTGTCGCAACGCGGCCGGGTCTTCGAGTTCAGGTTCGCGCCCGGCGCAGCGCGCGGCGGCTGTGTAGCGATGGGGGCCTTCGCTGGTCTGCAGACAGGCCAGCGTGGGCGGGTCGCCGTGCAGCGTCAGTCCTGGTGCATCGGGCGCGGCGTGCAGCACCAGCGGCGGCACGACGGGCACCTCGGCAGCCGCCAGTTCCAGCGCGAAGGCGTGTTCTTCAAGGATCTGCGCGTCGCTCCAGCGGCCAGGGCGGTAAAACTTGGCGACCACGGCTTCCCGGCCCGGCACGCCGTCTTCCAGAAAAACCTGGAAGACGCGGTTTTCGTAGGAGTTGAGCTGCAGGATGCGGCCGTCGCCGCGCAGGCCCACGGCATCCAGCGCGTCCAGAACCTGCTGCGGGCCGAGGTTGAGGTAGCCGCTCAATGGCGCAGCGAGGCCACCGGAATGTCGATCTTCACGGACACGGCTTCTTCTGGCGTCATGGGCACTTCGCGCACAGTGACACCGCTGCGCAGCGAGCCAAAGCCACTGACGATGGCGCCATCGGCATGGCCGTCGGCACCGAAGAAGGAGTCTTGCAGGTAGCCCGAATCGGCCCACAGCGTGGTGCGTTCGCGGCGCTTGCTGGCCAGGGTGCTGGCCAGGTGGTGCCGTGCTTCGCTGACGGCCGGTGCAGCCTGCGGGCCGCGGCTGGCTGGCCCGGTCTGCGGCACCAGCAGTTGCAGTTCAGGCACCGAAGGCAGTTTGTCCACCGTGCAGCGCAGGTAACGCACCTTGCAGGCCGCCAGCACCGACTGCTTGATCTGCAGCGAGCGGCGCGAACTGCCGCGGTCGGATTCCAGGTCGATGGCCGCCAGCACACGCCCGTTGGTGCTGCAGATGGCAAAACTCACGTGGCTGGCACCCAGCAGGTCAAACCAATAACGCACTTCGCTGGGGTCGGTGGGCTGAGAAAAGCGCACCAGCGGCAATTTGGACAGCACCACGTGGTGCGGCAGCGCCTCACGCAACTGGCGGTAGACCCTTCGCTCCTCGCTGCTGAACACCGGCCGCGCGGTGAGTGTCCATTCGGTGGGCAGGGGCAACTTCTTGTTGCCGCGGCGGGTCAGCGCCGTGAGCACGGCGGCGCCCAGCAGCAGAGCCAAAGAAATCGACGCCAGTATCCAGGGAAGCAGCTGCTGCATGTTCGACCGCGCGGCCTGCTGAACCCTGGCGAAATGTCCAGTGCTGCAGGGGTGATCCTGTCGCGGGAAGATCATGTTACTGCCTGTAGCCCATGCGGCCATCCCGCAACTGTGTGGCGGCTCGTGTGCGGGGCCACCTGGGTTGCGGGGCTGACGATCACGCGGTGGATCACGCGGTGGATCACCCGGTGGATCACCCGGTGGTGGCCACTGAATTTGAAAGTCGGCATCTACCAGTTCGGCGCCGGAAGTGAACCAAGGACGGCAAGCGCGGTCTGACCGCCATGCGCAGTTCCACGACAGCAGCTTGTTGGGCCCTGCTGGTGGCGTGCTGTCTCGGCCCGGCCTGGGCCCAGCCCTCAGACCCGCTGCAATCGGCCGGTTGCGTACAGGCGCTGAGCACCTTGCAGGACGTGGAGGGGCAACTCGCTGCCGGCCCTCAGGCCGCAAGCGCTGCGCCGCATGACGCCGATGCGAGGCGGGATCAGGCCCGGGCGCAGTTGGCCAAGCTCAAACGCCAGGCTGCCCGGATCTGCCTGGGCACCGGTTCACTGGGCGCGCGGGGCGCTCATGACCAGCCACCACGTGGTGGCCTGCAAGTGCCCGCGCCGCCCCAGCCAGGCCCGGCCCTTGCACCCAAAGCCGCGGGTTCAGGCGACGGTGGACCCGCGCATGGCCCCTCCGCCCCCTCCGCCCCCTCCGCCCCCTCGACCCCCTCTACCCGGGCTGCCCCCTCTGCCCCTGTCACGCAGCGGCCCTTGCTGTCCATCACCTCGTGCGATGCCAACGGCTGCTGGTCCAGCGACGGCACGCGGCTGCAGAGGTTTGGCTCTCAACTGCTGGGGCCGCGCGGCTTTTGCAACGTGCAAGGTTCGGTCGTGAACTGTCCTTGAGCCTGGGTTACCCGGTAAGGCACAGGGTTCGCCGCGCCGCCAGCGCCGCACGCCATGGAAACGGATCGAGTGCAGCCAGGGCCGGGCTGCCGTGCCGCCATGCCCTTAATGTGAAAGTGTTTCATGATCCGGGGCGCTGCCCCGCACCATGAAACTTAGCCGGCGGCGGCAGTCGCCTCGCGAACGGCGCAACGCGACGACGCGCAAGGGGTGCGGAAGGCATCAAAGGCGGTGTCTGAATTCCATATCTCACGCAGAGAATTTCGCCGCAGATTGCCCGCTGGCGCTTGGGCCCGGGCCATGCCGGTGGCCGCGACGTTGCCGATCGGATCGACATGGCAAACCATGTTGCCGCATTCGCAGCCGACGTTCTTGAACAAGCGGCGGCTGGTGAACGGGTCGCGGTGGGGCATCTCGATCGGGCAGCGGCTGGTGGCCTGAAGCGCGCTCGCCTGCTGCCACAGGTGGTTCGTTTCCTCTTCGCTCAGCGTCAGCCCGGCGTGCTCGGCAGCACGCCCCACGGGCATCACCGTTTCAAGGATCAGCTTGCTCAAGGCGTGGTCGTTCGCCCAAGCGACGAGCGACTCGAGATCGCCGGTGTTGCCCTTCATGAAGACGCGGTGGAGTTCGATGGGCACCGCCAGCAGCTTCAGATTCTCGATTCCCCGAACCGCGGCTCGGAAGGCCCCCGCTTCGCCGCGGACCGCGTCGTAGACGCTTTCGCTGCTGCCTTCAAAGCTGACCTTGAAGGTATCGATCTTCAGGCCGCGCAGGGCCCGCACCACATCCTCGGTGGCGGCTGCGGCGTTGGTCGCGATCCGAACCGCGACGCCACGGCGATTGGCCTTGCGGATGATTTCTGGAAGGTCAGCGCGCACCAGCGGGTCGGTGCCGAAAGCCGGCCGCTCGGCGGCCTGAGGTCTTCAATGAATGCGCCGGCAAACCGGCCCTGACCATCCAGCATCCCGGCCGACTGACACAAGGCGGTGAAGCGCTCGAAAACCGTGCGCTGAACCTTGCTTCGCAGGCGCTCGAAGACCTGGTCGAGCGATTTCGTGGCCAGCAGGCGCAGGATGTCGGTGGCATCCTGGTCGAAGGCGATGTAGTCGACTTGCTCGCGGTCGAAGATCAGCGAGCCGAAAAACTCGGGGCGGGCGACGAAGCGCGTGCGGCCCGCGCTGTCACCCCGCAAGGGTTCGATCTCCGGCAAGTGGCTCAGGATCTCCATCAACTCTTTGCGCACCGCGGCCGGTACCGATCCCCAGTCGACGGCAAGCGGACTTGCCAGCGTTGGCGGCGCGATTTTTCGCAGCAAGTTGCCCAGGTCCGCGGCGACGCGCTTGGCCAGGTCGTCGGGGCTTGTGAAATTGCTGACGACGAGTTGGCCGACCTTGGTCTTGAATCGCGCAAGGCGATCGCCGGCCGTGCCCGAGTCGATGAACTTTTTCTTCCACGGAAATTCCGGGTCGATCCGGTAGCAAAGGCATTTTTTGCCCGACTGCACCGCCCACTCGAACTCTTGCTCGGTGATCGAGGGGCCCTCGGGATCGGGCTGCCAGCCGTAGCGCCAGGCGTAAATGCCGAGCAGCACGTCGCATTCGCTGATTTCCTGGGTGCAGGCAGATTCGGGTCCGTCGGGTCGGCTGCCGAAGTACTCCATCGCCTGAACGTCGGCCTTCATGCGGTGGAGCACCTCGAGCACTGCCTTGCGATGCTCGGTCAGGTCTTCAAAGGTCGAACTGAGAAAGACTTTGATCACGCGGCTTCAGGTCAACAGGTGGCAGGAGCGCTGAAGCGATCAACGCGTCTTCGGCCAGCCTAACATGGCCTGCAGCCATCGCTGGTTGCCAAGCCGCCCCCCGGGCTACCAGTGCTTCAGGATGCGCGTGGACAGCGCCCGGCGTTCGGCGGTGCGGCCGTTGTGCATCTGTGCCACCACCGCAGCGTCGCGCTCGCGGTGCAGCTCCAACGCCTTGCTGGTGGTGTTTTCCGGCCGCGCCTCGTCGACATCCCAGAAGCGGCCATGGCCGCGCACCGCCGGCCTGGCGGCGTGTGGCGGCGGATCGAACTCGACTTCGCCAATGCCGTGGAACTGCGTGTGCGGCGTACCGGGGTGGGTGCCTGTCCAGCGGTAGACGATGCGTCGTTGTTCGGGCACCAGTTCCACCGCGAAACCGCTCCAGTGCGCTGCCGGCTCGCCCTGCACGTCGTAGGCCTGGCCGCGCAAGTGGATGGTCTCGCTGGCGTCGTCGAATTCAATGCGGAAGAAGCTGACGGCGCTGGCCCCTGGGCCGCGGATGCGTTGCCACCAGTCGCCGCCCACCAGCGCTGCCAGCGCCACCGACTGATCGCGCCGCACCATCGCCGCCGGGCTGATGCGGCGCAGCGCGCCGAGCTCGACCACGCGCTGCGCGATCTGGTCCAGCCGCGCCGCCAGTGCGTCGGGCAGCGCCTGGCCAAGCGCCGGTGCGTAGCTGGCGGAGACGACGGCCAGCAAGTCGCTGGGCAGCTTGAGGTCGGCGTCCCTGCGGTGCACGACGAAGCAGCGCGGCCGGCCGAGCGCGCCAATGAAAAGCCCCAGCTCGAAGATGACGTTGTCGCGCGGCGCCTGCTGGCGGCGCGTGCGGCTGGTGACGCGGTCGTCGGCAGTGAACACGGCGATGGCGAAGTCGGCTTCGCGCGCCTGCTGTTCCAACGCCTCGATGTAGGTGCTGGACAGGCCGAACTCGCTGGTCCACAGGCACACGTCGGCGCGTTCGGCCATGCGCGTGCGCAGGCCGTCGTGCAGCGCCTGTGCCTCGGCCAGGCCTTCGCTGGACGACGCGATGAAGATGCGCGGGCCCGTCATGGCAGGCGGCCGTTGACAGGGAAGGTCGTGGTCATGCGGCGCAGCCTGCGCGAGCATCGGGCCACTGTCAACCCGAAACGCGCTGAGAGCTGCACCGACTTCGTTCCCCTGGCCCGCCGGCCACATCACCGGCCTGGGCGTCATCGGCAGTCTGGCGCCCGATGATCGAGCGCCAGACGAATGCGGCCAGCGGCCGTGGAGCTGAGTGCGCTGAGTGCGCTGAGCCTGTAGGCCGACGCTGGCCTCACCACTTCGGCGGCAGCTTCTTGAGCAGCACGATGCGCTCGCGCGAGACCTCGATGTAGCCCCCCTTGGCCAGGTCGGTCAGCAGCCGGTTGACCATCGCTTTCGAAGCCCCGACGCGCTCGGCGATGCGCTGCTGGCTCAGTGGCCCGGGCACCACGCGCTGGCCCTTGTCGTCGACGGCCAAGGCGTCGAACAAGCCCACGAGCCGGCCGTAGACGTCCACCGAAGCCAGCCGGCTCACGGTGCGCGTGAGGGTGCGCACACGATGCACCAGGCGCTGGATCAACTGGAAGGCCAGCTCGGGCCGCTGCGCCAGCACACGTTCGGCCTCGGCGCGCGTCACGCGTGTCAGGCGCGAACGCGTGGTGACCTGCACGGTGGCGGCGCGGGGCTCGCCGCTGAGCATGAGCTCGCCGAACAACTCGCCGGCACGCAGCGTGTTGAGCTCGACCACGCGCCCGCCATCGCCGGCCACGAAGGCGCGCAGTTCGCCTTCGTGGATGAGGTACATGCAGTCGGCCACGTCGCCTTCGGCCACCACGGTGGCGCCTGGCTCCCAGGTGCGTGTCTCGCCCAGCCGGGCCAGCTCGGCCAGGATGTCGCTGGAAGTCTCTGGCCTTGCCTCTTCCAACATGCCCTCTCCTGGCTTGCACTGAAGGCGGCGACTGTAGCGGCACGGCCGGTCAGCCGGTCACTATTGAACGGCGGTGCGCGCGGTGAGCCTGGCGCTGCGAACATGCCTGCATCGGTCGCTCATCGCCGGCCGTTTCAGGAATGCCCACCATGACCCACCGCACCGCGTTGTTCCTCTCTGTTTCCTTCACTGCCGCCGCGCTCGTCGGGGCCTGCTTCTCCCCGACCGCGCAGGCGCAATCCGTGCCCTTGCGCGACAAGCTGTACGCCAACGCCGCGGTCTCGTTCCAGCAGGGGCGCTTCCCCGAGGCCTATGGCCGCTTCACTGCCCTGGCCGATGCCGGCCATGGGCCGGCGGCCGAAGTGGCGCTGTTCATGGCCCAGAACGGCACTGCCGTGTTCGGCAAGGACTGGGATGTGACCCAGGAGCAGCTGACGGCCTGGGCTGCGCTCAATGGCCGGGCGGCACCCGTCCTGCAGGCACGCAGCTACCCGCGCACAGTGGCGCCCGTCAGGCAGACATCGCGTTGAGCGCCGCCCCCAGCCCAGCGCGACACAGCCCGCGCTGCGGTTGAGCGACGCGACTGAGCGACGCGGCCGAGCGAGGCAGCCGAGCGGCATAAACGCGCACCTAAACTGCGGGGGATGACATCCCCGGCCGATCTCCGCACACCCTTGGAAGCCGCCATCGCGGCGCTTCAATCTCAACGCGCCGCTTTGGGCGACGCGCTGGTCGACGCCGCCCTGGCGCCCTTGCTCGAACGCCTGGCCGCGCTGGCCGCGCAGCCTGGGCCGCCTGCGCCGCGCACACCCACCGAACCCACCGAACCCGCCCGCCGACTGCGCCAGGTCAGCGTGCTGTTCCTCGACATCGTCGGCAGCACGCAGCTTATCCAGACTCTCGACCCCGAAGAAGTGCAGGCCGTGGTGGACGGCGCGCTGGCCGCCTTCACCGGCATCGTCAAGCAGCACGGCGGCGAGGTGCTGCGTTATGCCGGCGACAACCTCAAGGTGGCCTTCGGCGCGCATGACACGGCCGGCACGCGCGAAGACGACGCCGAGCGTGCCGTGCACTGTGGCCTGGCCCTGCTGGCCGAGGCCGCGCGCCGTGGCGATGACGTCAAGCGTCTGCACGGCCATGACGGCTTCAACGCCCGCGTCGGCATCCACACCGGCGGCGTGGTGCGCGGCGGCGGTGTCGAGAACGACAACAGCCTGAGCGGCTTGGCGGTGAACATCGCCGCGCGCATGGAGCAGGCCGCGCTGGCCGGCACGCTGCGCATCAGCCAGGACACCTGGGCGCTGGTGCGCGGCCTGTTCGATGCCCAGCCGCAGCCGCCGCTG
>JBBRCN010000091.1:0-15799 GCA_038204775.1 Burkholderiales bacterium
ACAAAACAACTAGCATCCTGGTTAAGCGACAATAAAATAACGTTTACCGAAACGATTGTTGAAGGATTTGATAACATCCCTCAGGCATTCCTAGATTTATTTGAAGGGAAGAATGAAGGAAAAATGATTGTGAAAATTTAATTTTAACTATAAATAATTACTGAAATGAAAGTATTAATGGTGTTAACATCGCACAGCGAATTGAGAGATACAGGCCGAGATCGAGCGCATCGCACACGTCGCTTTCCAGGCCGCTCGCAAGCGCAACAAAAAGCTGACCAGCGTGGACAAGGCCAATGTGCTGGAGACCTTCCAGTTCTGGAAGGACGTGGTCACGGAAGTGCACGCACAGTACCCGGACGTTGAACTTCAACACATGTATGTGGACAACGCGGCCATGCAACTGGTGAAGGCGCCGAAAGCGTTCGACGTGATCGTGACCGGCAACATGTTCGGCGACATCCTGTCCGACGAAGCCGCCATGCTGACGGGCAGCATCGGCATGCTGCCGAGTGCGTCGTTGGACAAGAACAACAAGGGCCTGTACGAACCCAGTCATGGCAGCGCGCCCGACATCGCGGGCCAGGGCGTGGCCAATCCGCTGGCTACAATCTTGTCTGCCGCCATGATGCTTCGTTTTACGCTCAACCAGCCCGCCGCTGCCGACCGTATCGAGTCGTCGGTGAAGTCGGTGTTGTCTGCCGGGTTGCGCACGGCCGACATCTGGAGTGCAGGCACGGTCAAGGTCGGCACGCGTGAGATGGGTGATGCGGTCGTTGCCGCCATCACCGGCAAAACCATTACCACCAAGACCTGAGCGTCTCGGATCGTCTCGCCCCACCTCTGGACCCCGGCGAAACGAGCCGGGACACCAAGGGGTCCGGAGTCAACGACAAAGGCGAAACTGAAATGGCACTCTCTGCAAACCCCCGCGTGGGGCTGGTCGGCTGGCGCGGCATGGTCGGCAGCGTTCTGATGGACCGCATGCAGACCGAAGGTGACTTCGCGTTCATCGAGCCGGTGTTCTTCAGCACCAGCAGCGCCGGCGGTGCCCTGCCTGCTGCCATTGCGCATCTGGCAAAAAACGAAAACACGCTGCAGGACGGCAACGACATCGGTGCCCTGAAGCGCTGCGACTTCGTCATCACCTGCCAGGGTGGCGACTACACCAGGGCCGTCTACCCGCAGTTGCGTGCGGCGGGCTGGAAGGGCTACTGGATCGACGCGGCCAAGACGCTGCGCATGAACGACGACGCGGTCATCATCCTCGACCCGGTCAACCTGCCCGTCATCAAGACCGCGCTGGCCCGCGGCGTGAAGGACTACATCGGCGGCAACTGCACCGTCAGCTGCATGTTGATGGGCCTGGGAGCCCTGTTCAAGGCCGATCTGGTCGAATGGATGACGGCCACCACCTACCAGGCCGCCAGCGGCGGTGGCGCGCAGCACATGCGCGAACTGCTCACGCAGTACGGCACGCTCAACGCGGCGGTGCGCTCGCTGCTGGACAACCCGGCCAGCGCCATTCTGGACATCGACCGCCAGATCGCTGCCACCCAGCGCGGCCTGTCGGCTGAAGAGACGAAGAACTTCATGGTGCCGCTGGGCGGCAGCCTGATCCCCTGGATCGACAGCGACCGGGGTGACGGCACCAGCCTGGAAGAGTGGAAGGGCGGCGCCGAGACCAACAAGATCCTGGGCCGCGGCGCGGCCTTTGGTGCATCGGCGCCGGCCGAGGTGCCCATCGACAGCCTGTGCGTGCGGGTGGGCGCGATGCGCTGCCACAGCCAGGCGCTGACCTTCAAGCTGAAGCGGAACGTGCCGCTCGCGGACATCGAAGCCATGATCCGGGCCGACAACCCCTGGGTCAGCTACGTGCCCAACACACGCCAGGCCACGGTGCAGGGCCTGACGCCGGTGGCCGTGACCGGCACCATGAATATTGCGGTCGGCCGCGTGCGCAAACTGGCCCTTGGCGAGCAGTACCTGGGCGCCTTCACCATCGGCGACCAGTTGCTGTGGGGTGCAGCCGAACCGCTGCGGCGCATGTTGCGCATCCTGTTGGAGGCTTGAGTCTGTGCGTTGCCCCTCGACAACAGGCGGGGCAATGCACAGAAACAAAGCATTTCACCCCCCGAACATCAGCTTCTGCGTGAGCTTGCGCGCGTATATGCTTGATACTGTTGCGATTTCCGTCTTTTGAGTACGGCAGAGGTAGCCAGACAAGAGGCGGCCTGAACAGAAGGCCGGCCGCGAAATGCCAGGCCAAGGTCGATCGCGTGGGGGAAATGCTTTGAAACAACGTTCGTCAAACGCTGCGCGCTTCGCGCTCCAAGGGATCGCTTTCGGCGTTGCCTGCCTGTGCGGCACGCAGGCTTGGGCACTGGGCCTGGGTCGGCTGAATGTGCAGTCGGCTCTGGGCGAAACGCTCAAGGCCGAGATCGAAGTCAGCAGCATGACGGCCGAAGAGGCTTCGTCGCTGAAGCTGCGCATCGCCTCGCCCGAGGCCTACCGCTCGGCGGGAGTTGAATACAACCCGGTGTTGCCGTCGGCGCAGGTAGAACTGGTCATCCGCCCGGGCGGCCGGTCGGTGTTGCGCGTCACCAGCGACCGTGCGGTGCTCGAGCCCTTCGTGGACGTGATCGTTGAAGCCACGTGGTCCAGCGGCCGTCTGGTGCGTGAGTACACGATGCTGTTTGACCCGCCAGGTGCACGCCAGGCTGCGGCAGCACCGGCTGCCGCGCCGGTGATGTCACCCGCGCCGGCCGCCGCGCCGGCACCGGCTCCTGCTCCGGCTGCTGCTTCGCCCATGCCCGCGCCCCCGACTTCAAGAGCCCAGGCGAGTCGTCCCACGCCCGCCGAACCCGCACCGCGTGTCAGCACACCCGCCACCTCGGCACCTGCGCCGCTGGCGGCTGACGACTACCGCGTGCGATCCGGAGACACCCTGTCGCGCATCGCCGGCCGCACGCAGCGGCCCGGGGTGTCACTGGACCAGATGCTGGTGTCGCTGTTCCGCGCCAACCCGCAGGCCTTCATGGGCGACAACATGAACCGGCTCAAGGCCGGCGTCGTGCTGTCGGTGCCCTCGGCCGATGAAGCCGGCAAGGTCGCGCCGCAAGCCGCGCGCGAAGTCATCCAGGCCCAAAGCGCCGACTTCGGCGCCTACCGCCAGCGCCTGGCATCGGGTGTCACCACCGCCGCCACCGACGCGCCCGCGCGACAGGCCACGGGCCAGGTGCAGACCCAGGTGGACGACCGCAAACAGGCCGCCGCCACCACACCAGACCGGCTGACGTTGTCGCAAGGTGGTGCCAAGGCGTCGGCGCCTGAAACGAAGGCCTCGCGGGACGCCGAGCGCAAGGACTCAGGCACGCGCCTAGCCGAGCTGGCGCGCAATGTGGATGACCTGAAAAAACTTCAGGGTGCCACGGCTCCGGCTGCTGCGCCGGCGCCGGCCGCGCCATCACCTGGACCCGCCCCTGCACCCGCTGCAGCACCTGCGCCCGCGCCGACCGTTGCACCCACCGTGGTGGCCGTAGCACCGCCTTCGCCTTCACTTGCGCCCCCTTCACCCGCCCCTTCAACCGCACCGGCCGCCGTGGCACCGCCGCCTGCAGCACCAGCACCCGTGGCTGCGCCGCCGGTTGCCCCGGCAGTTGCCGCTGCGCCGCCGGCCAGCCCCATGCCGGCACCCGGTGCCGAAGGCCCGGGCCTGCTGGATTCGCTCAGCGACAACTCCCTGCTGTTGCCTGCGGCCGGTGTGCTGGTGGCGCTGCTGGCCGGTCTGGGCCTTTACCGCCTGCGTGGCCGCCTGCGCAAGCCGGCCGGCGAAACATCGTTCCTGGAAAGCCGGCTGCAGCCCGACTCCTTCTTCGGCGCCAGCGGTGGTCAGCGCATCGACACCCGTGAAGCGGCATCCAGCACCACCGGCAACAGCTCGTCAATGAGCTATTCGCTGTCGCAGCTGGACGCCATCGGCGATGTCGATCCGGTGGCCGAAGCCGATGTCTATCTGGCCTATGGCCGCGACCTGCAGGCCGAAGAAATCCTTAAGGAAGCGATGCGCTCCAACCCCGAGCGCATGGCCATCCGGTCCAAGCTGCTCGAGGTCTACGCCAAGCGGCGCGACGCCAAGGGTTTTGAACTGCTGGCCAGCCAGATGTTCAACCTGACACGTGGTGAAGGTGAAGACTGGAGCAAGGCACAAGAACTGGGCCGCACCATCGACCCGGACAACGTGCTCTACCAGCCCGGCGGCGCACCCGAAGAAGTGCTGGGTGCCAGCGGCCAGGTGGTGGAACCGCTGGGTGCATCGACCGTGCCTTACACGGCACCGGCGCCGGCGCCGAGCTTCCAGCCGGCGGCCGACGCCACGCTGGACGGCATCGACCTCGACCTTGACCTGCCGATGGGCGACACCGCCACGCTGACCAATGAAACCACGCGGCCGTTCAGCACCGCAGCCGAGTTCAGGTCCGACGACACCATGACCCTGGACGTGGGTGGCGACGACCCGCGCACGGTGCCGGTGAAGCGCCCGTCCACGGCCGACATCGAAGCGGTGCCGACCACCATCGCCCTGAGCAACAAGCCACAAGCGCAGGACGACGGCCTGGACTTCGACCTGGAGTCCCTGTCCGGCCCGGAAGCGGCCGTGCCGCCCGCAGGCGACACCAGCATCCTGGACTTCGGCGATTTCGGCCTGGTTGAAACGCCGGCAACCGAGGTCGATGCTGGCGCCGAGAGCCCGCTGGCACGCAAGCTGGAACTGGCCGAAGAGTTCCGCCAGATTGGCGACCTGGAAGGCGCCCGCGACCTGCTCGAAGAGGTTGTGACCAAGGCCGACGGCGCCTTGAAGTCCAAGGCCCAGGGGATGCTGGACAGGCTTGGCTGAGTCCACGACTCGGCGCCTGGCGCTGGGTCTGAGCTACCGCGGCCAGGCCTACCTGGGCTGGCAGTCGCAGCCCGGTGGGCGCACGGTGCAGGACGCGCTGGAAAGAGCCCTGGCGGCCTTTGCCGTCCGGCCCATCCGCACCGTGTGCGCAGGGCGGACCGACACCGGTGTGCATGCGCTGAACCAGGTGGTGCACTTCGACACCGACATCCAGCGCGACATGTCTTCATGGGTGCGCGGAACCAACCGCTTTCTGCCGGCCGATGTGGCTGTGCAGTGGTGCCAAGCGGTCGATGCCGGGTTTCATGCGCGCAACAATGCACGTGGCCGACGCTACCGCTTCACGGTGCTGGAGTCGCCGGTGCGGCCGTCGCTGGAGCAAGGCCTGGTGGGATGGACCTTCAAGCCGCTGGACGTCGACACCATGCGCCATGCCGCAGCGCACCTGCTGGGCGAACACGACTTCACGTCCTTCCGTTCATCGCAGTGTCAGTCGCACACACCGGTGAAGACACTGCGCAGCATCGAGATCGTGCGCCAAGGTGCCTACTGGCACTTCGACTTTGACGCCAACGCATTCCTGCACCACATGGTGCGCAACCTCATGGGTTGCCTGCTGGCCGTGGGCAGCGGTCGCCAGCCGCCCGGCTGGCTGGCGCAGGTGCTGGCCGCGCGCAATCGTGACGCGGCCGCCCCCACCTTTCCCGCCGATGGCCTGTACTTCCTGGGCCCGTACTACGATGCCGCGGTGGGTTTGCCGGACCGCGTCAGTGCGCATGACTGGCTGTGACCTGCTGCAACATGTGACCATGACACGCACCCGCATCAAGATCTGCGGCCTGACCCGCGAGGCCGATGTCGACGACGCCGTCGCAGCCGGCGCCGACGCGCTGGGATTTGTGCTCTACGCCAAGAGCACACGCCACGTGTCGCTGGCGCGTGCGGCCACGCTGATCGCGCGCCTGCCGCCCTTTGTCACGCCGGTGCTGCTGGTGGTGAATGCGTCGGTGCACGATTTGGAAGAAGCTGCCCAGCGGGTGCCCCATGCGCTGCTGCAGTTCCATGGCGACGAAACGCCCGCGCAGTGTGATGCCGCGGGCCGGCCTTACTTGCGGGCCGCGCGCATGGGCCCGGGCTTCGATTTGTTAGACTTCGCCGCACACTTCGCCCGGGCCCAGGCCCTGCTGCTCGACGCCCATGTCGAGGGCTACGGCGGAAGCGGGAAGGTCTTCGATTGGTCACAGATTCCACCAAGCGTGCCCCTTCCGGTCGTTTTGTCTGGTGGGTTGAATCCTGCCAACGTGACCGATGGGGTGCTCAGCGTCCGGCCTTGGGCCGTTGACGTGAGCTCCGGCGTTGAAGTCGGCAAAGGCGTGAAGAGCGCCGAGCTGATGCGCCGGTTCTGTTTGGCGGTGCGGCAGGCGGATGAACGCCTGGCCGGCACCTGAATCTGAAGGTTCCCCATGCTCGACTACCAACAACCCGATACCCGCGGGCACTTCGGGCCGTACGGCGGCACCTTCGTGGCCGAGACCCTGATCCATGCGCTGCATGAACTTGAAGCGGCGTATGCGAAGTACCGCAGCGACCCCGAGTTCGTGGCCGAATTCCAGCACGAGCTGAAGCACTTCGTGGGCCGGCCCAGCCCGATCTACCACGCGGCCCGCCTGAGCCGCGAACTGGGCGGCGCGCAGATTCACCTCAAGCGCGAAGACCTCAACCATACCGGCGCGCACAAGGTCAACAACACCATCGGCCAGGCCCTGCTGGCGCGGCGCATGGGCAAGCCGCGGGTGATTGCAGAAACCGGCGCCGGCCAGCACGGCGTTGCCACGGCCACGATCTGTGCCCGATACGGCATGGAATGTGTCGTCTACATGGGTTCAGAAGACGTCAAGCGCCAGAGCCCCAACGTCTACCGCATGCACCTGCTGGGCGCGCGCGTGGTACCCGTTGAAAGCGGCAGCAAGACGCTGAAGGACGCGCTGAACGAAGCACTGCGCGACTGGGTGACGAATGTGGAAAACACCTTCTACATCATCGGCACAGTCGCTGGTCCGCATCCCTACCCGATGATGGTGCGTGATTTCCAGCGTGTGATCGGCGACGAGTGCCTGGTGCAGATGCCGGCGCAGATCGGCCGCCAGCCCGATGCCGTGATTGCCTGCGTGGGCGGTGGCAGCAACGCCATGGGCATGTTCTACCCCTACATCCCGTTTGAGAAGACGCGCCTGATCGGTGTCGAGGCGGCGGGGCAGGGCCTGGAAAGCGGCAAACACGCCGCGTCGCTGACGGCCGGCTCACCCGGTGTGCTGCACGGCAACCGCACCTACCTGCTGCAGGACGCCAATGGCCAGATCACCGAAACGCACAGCATCAGCGCCGGCCTGGACTACCCCGGCGTGGGCCCGGAGCACGCCTATCTGAAGGACATCGGCCGCGCCGAGTACGTGGCCATCGAAGACGGCGAAGCCCTGAGCGCCTTCCACCGCCTGTGCCGCACCGAAGGCATCATCCCGGCGCTGGAAAGCAGCCACGCGGTGGCCTATGCGATGAAGCTGGCCGCGACGATGAAGCCCGACCAGCACCTGCTGGTGAACCTGTCAGGCCGTGGCGACAAGGACATCGGCACGGTGGCCGACCTCAGCGGTGCCGACTTCTATTGCCGGCCTTCGTGCCGCGGACAGTCGGTCAAGGGAGGCGTGCAATGAGTCGCGAAATCAGCCGCATCCAGGCCACGCTGGCGGCGCTGAAAGCCAGCGGCCGCACGGCGCTCATCCCCTACGTCACGGCCGGCGATCCGTTTGCCGACGCCACGCCCGACATCATGCAGGCGCTGGCCGATGGCGGCGCAGACATCATCGAACTGGGCGTGCCTTTCAGCGACCCCATGGCCGATGGCCCGGTGATCCAAAAGGCCAGCGAACGTGCGCTGGCGCGTGGCATCGGCGCCACCCAGGTGCTGGACATGGTGCGCGCCTTCCGCAAGGACAACAACAGCACACCTGTGGTGCTGATGGGCTACGCCAACCCGGTGGAGCGCTACGACCAGAGCCACGGTGCGGGCAGTTTCATCCGCGACGCGGCAGCAGCCGGTGTCGACGGCCTGCTGGTGGTGGACTACCCGCCTGAAGAGTGCGAGGTTTTTGCCGCGCAGTTGAAAGCGGTGGGCCTGGACTTGATCTTCCTGCTGGCCCCCACCAGCACCGAGCAGCGCATGCAGCAGGTGGGCCGCATCGCCAGCGGTTACGTCTACTACGTGTCGCTGAAGGGTGTGACCGGCGCCGGCCACCTGGACACCGCAGCCGTGGCACAGATGGTGCCCAGGATCAAACAGCACGTGAAAGTGCCGGTGGGCGTGGGATTCGGCATCCGCGACGCGGCGACGGCGCGGGCTGTTGCGCAGGTGGCGGACGCGGTGGTCATTGGCTCGCGGCTGATCCAGATCCTGGAAACCGAGACACGGCACAATGCCGCTCCCGCAGAGAATCGCCGACGCGCCGCTGATGCGGCGCGGACCTTCATGGCAGAGATCCGCGCCGCACTGGACGCTTGACCCGAGGTGAACCCATGAGTTGGCTCGAAAAACTGCTGCCGCCCAGGATCCAGCCCACCGACCCGGCCGAACGCCGCGCGGTGCCCGAGGGCTTGTGGGTCAAATGCCCCTCATGCGAGACGGTGCTCTACAAAACCGACCTCGAGAAGAACCTCAACGTCTGCCCCAAGTGCGATCACCACCACCGCATCGGCGCACGTGCGCGGCTGGATGCCTTCCTCGACCCTGAAGGCCGTTGGGAGATCGGGCAGGAAGTGATGCCCGTGGACGCGCTGAAGTTCAAGGACAGCAAGAAATACCCGCAGCGCCTGAAGGCCGCGCTCGAGGCCACTGGCGAGACCGACGCGCTGGTGGTGGTGGGCGGCGCGGTGCTCAGCGTGCCGGTGGTCGCCGCCTGTTTCGAGTTCGACTTCATGGGCGGCAGCATGGGCAGCGTGGTGGGCGAGCGCTTCGTGCGCGGCGTGGAAGCCGCCATCGAGCAGAAGGTGCCTTTCGTCAGCTTCACCGCCACCGGCGGCGCGCGCATGCAGGAAGGCCTGTTGTCGCTGCTGCAGATGGCCAAGACCAACGCCTCGTTGACACGTTTGTCCAAGGCCAAGTTGCCCTTCATCAGCGTGCTGACCGACCCCACGATGGGCGGCGTCTCGGCCAGCTTTGCTTTCGTGGGCGATGTGGTCATCGCCGAGCCCAAGGCGCTGATCGGCTTTGCCGGTCCGCGCGTGATTGAAAACACCGTGCGCGAGAAACTGCCCGAAGGTTTTCAGCGCAGCGAATTCTTGATCGGCACAGGCGCGATCGACATGATCTGCGACCGCCGCCAGCTGCGCCCCAACATCGCCCGCCAACTGGCCATGCTGCAGCGCCAGTCGGCCGATGCCGTGGCCTAGCCCTTTGTTGACACCCCTTCCGCCGGGCCCCACGCGGGCCCGGCTCTACTTGCGATGAGCACACCGATCACCCTTGCCGACTGGCTGGCGCATTGCACGGCCATGCACCCCAAGACCATGGACCTGTCGCTGGAGCGCACGGTCGAGGTGGCGCGCCGCCTGGGCATCCAGTTCACGGTGCCGGTGATCACGGTGGCCGGCACCAATGGCAAGGGCAGCACCTGCGCCATGATCGACAGCATCGCGCGTCATGCCGGCTATCGCGTGGGTGTGTACCAGAAGCCGGAACTGGTGCATTTCACCGAACGTTGTCGCATCGGCGGTCAGCCGGTGGCCGAAGCCGAGTTGGTGGTGCAATTCGCGGCGGTTGAAGCCGCGCGTGGCGACATCACGCTGACGCAGTTCGAGTTCAGCACCCTGGCCATCGTGCGGCTGCTGTCGATGGCCGAGCTGGACCTGATCGTGCTGGAAGTAGGTATGGGCGGGCGCTACGACTCGGTCAATGCTTTTGATGCCGACTGTGTGGTCATCACCAGCATCGACCTGGACCACACCGAGTGGCTGGGCCCCGACCGCGAGAGCATCGGCCTGGAGAAGGCCCAGGTCATGCGGCCCGGCAAGCCAGCCATCATCAGCGACCCGCTGCCGCCACAGAGTGTGCTGGGCCATGGCCAGTCCATCGGTGCCGACCTGTGGCTGGTGGGGCGCGACTTCAACCACACGGGTGACCGACAGCAGTGGGCATGGAGCGGCCGCGGGCGCCGCTACAGCGGCATGTCCTACCCGGCGCTGCGCGGCGCCAATCAGCTGCTGAACGCTTCGGGCGCCGTCGCCGCGCTGCTGTCTTTGAAAGACCGTTTGCCCATTAATGCCCAGGCCGTGCGCACCGGGCTGGCGCTGGTGGAACTGCCGGGCCGATTCCAGATCGTGCCGGGCCAGCCGACTCTGGTGCTGGACGTGGCGCACAACCCGCACTCGGTGGCCGCGCTGGCCGTCAACCTGGACGCCATGGGCTACTTCCCGCGCACCCATGCCGTGTTCGGCGCCATGCGCGACAAGGACATTGCCTCGCTGCTGGCCAAGATCGCGACGCTGGTGGACGTTTGGCACTGCTGCGACCTGCCGCCGGCCCGTGCAGCCCAGGCGCATGAACTGGCCGACTTCGTGCGCAGCGCCAGCCAGGGCCGCATCGGTGGTCCGCCGGCCATCCACACCCACACCGGACCTGCTGTCGCGTTGCAGGCGGCAGCGGCTGGTGCCGACCCCGCCGATAGAATCGTGGTCTTCGGTTCCTTCTACACCGTGGGTGGCGTGCTGAAGGAAGGCCTGCCCCGGCTGTCGGCACCGCATCTGGCGGCTGCCGCGCCAATCACTCCCATCCAGCCCAGTTGACCCGTCTGCCACCGCTGCCGCCACCGCCACTGCCACTGCCACTGCCACCGAGCATGCGCCTGCCCTTTTTTCGCGGCCTGTTCCGCGCCAAGAATCCCGCTGACGGGTCTTCGCCTGCCAGGCCGGACTGGACCCAGCGGAGGCACGCCGGCCCGGCAGCGGGCGGTGGCTCAAAGGGTTCCAGAAGCTCCAACAGTGCAGCCCGCGCTGCCGCTGGCGCATCAACGGACGAAGGCCCCGTGCATGAAGCCCGCGTGCGCGCACGCCGCCGCCTGATCGGCGCGTTGGTGCTGCTGGCTGTGGGCGTGCTGGGATTTCCGGTGCTGTTCGAGACCCAACCTCGCCCGCTGCCCATGGACACGCCCATGGACACGCCCATGCTGGTGTCCGAAGGCGCCGGCAGCCGTGTGGTGGCGGCCCCGCCAGCGCTGCCTGCACTGCCGCCGGATGCGGGCAATGAAGGGCAGACGACCGCTGTTGCTGCGCCGACACCGCCTGCGCCAGCATCGGCGGCCGCAACCCGGGTCGCGCCACCTGCAGAGCGGGTGGAAGCGGCGATGCCTGCCACGCCCGCGCCCGAAGCGGTCAAGCCTGCACCGGCCAAGCTGGCCGTGGCCAAGCCCGAACCGACCAAGACAGAACCTGCAAAGCCAGAGCCTGCAAGAGCAGAGCCTGCAAAGACCCCAGCGCTGAAGGCCGAAGCCGCCAAACCCGCACAAGAAGTCGGCCCAGCCGCCAGTGGCCGCTTTGTGGTGCAGGTGGGCGCCTACAACGAGCCCGAACGCCTGCGCGCCGCACGCCAGAAGGTGGAAAAGCTGGGCTACAAAAGCTACACGCAAGAGATCGACTCGCCCACGGGCAAGCGCACCCGTGTGCGCGTAGGCCCTTTTGCCAGCCGGCAAGAAGCTGAAGCGGTGGCGGGCAAGGTCAAGGCCAACGGCCTGCAGGCCAACATCCTGGCGCTGTGACGGCTGCGGTCATCCCCGAGCTGTCATGGCTGGACTGGACGTTGATGGCCGTGCTGCTGCTGTCGGTGGTGGTGGGCCTGGTGCGCGGTTTTGTCTTTGAGCTGCTGTCCCTGGCGGGCTGGCTGGTGGCCTGGTTTGTCGCGCAGTGGGCCGCGCCGCAGTTGGCGCCGGTAATTCCTGTTGGCGCTGCCGGCTCGGCGCTGAACATGGGCGCGGCCTTCTTGCTGGCCTTCGTGGCCGCCTTGATCGTGTGGACGCTGCTGGCGCGCCTGCTGCGCCTGTTGATCCACGCCACACCGCTGTCGCTGCCCGACCGGCTGCTGGGCGCCGGCTTTGGCCTGCTGCGCGGCGCCGTGCTGTTGCTGGCGGTTGCCACGGTCGTGGCGCTGACGCCGGCCTCACAATCCACCGCTTGGCGTGCCTCACAAGGTGCGCGCTGGCTGGGCGTGGCGCTGGCCGGCCTGAAGCCCTTGCTGCCCGAGCCGGTGGCGCGCCTGGTGCGCACCTGAAGCGGCCGGTCCTTTCAACCACCAGGAAACCCCATCCACCATGTGCGGCATCGTTGGCGCGATTTCCACCACGCCGGTCAACCAGTTGATCTACGACGCGCTGCTGCTGCTGCAGCACCGGGGGCAAGACGCCGCCGGCATGGTCACCATGCAGGGCAGCAAGTGCTACATGCACAAGGCGCGGGGCATGGTGCGCGATGTCTTTCGCACACGCAACATGCGCGGCTTGCCGGGGCAGGTGGGGCTGGGCCAGTGCCGCTACCCGACAGCCGGAAACGCCTACAGCGAAGAAGAGGCGCAGCCTTTCTACGTCAACGCGCCCTACGGCATCGTGCTGGTGCACAACGGCAACCTGACAAACGCACAGGCGCTGAAGGAAGAGCTGTTCGACATCGACCGCCGCCACATCAACACCGAAAGCGACACCGAGGTGCTGATCAACGTGCTGGCGCACGAACTGGAACTGGTGGCGCGCGACCTGCCGCTGACGCCCGAACATGTGTTCAAGGCCGTGGGCGCGGTGCACATGCGCATCAAGGGCAGCTATGCCGTCATCGCGCTGATTGCCGGCCACGGGCTGCTGGCCTTCCGCGACCCCTACGGCATCCGCCCGCTGTGTTTTGGCCAAGGCGTGACCGACGGCGGGCGTGAATTCATGGTCGCCAGCGAATCGGTGGCGCTGGAGGGCACCGGCCACCGCCTGGTGCGCGACATCGCGCCCGGTGAAGCCATCTACATCGACAGCCACGGCCACATGCACACACGGCAATGTGCCGAATCGCCGCAACTCAACCCCTGCATGTTCGAGTATGTCTACCTCGCGCGCCCCGACTCGGTGCTGGACGGCATCTCGGTCTACCAGGCTCGCCTGAACCTGGGCGAAACACTGGCGCAGCGCGTCATCAGCACGATGCCGCCGTCGGACATCGACGTCGTCATTCCCATCCCAGAAAGCAGCCGACCCAGCGCCATGCAGTTGGCGCACCGGCTGGGCAAGCCCTACCGCGAAGGCTTCGTCAAGAACCGCTACGTGGGCCGCACTTTCATCATGCCGGGGCAGGGCGTGCGCAAAAAAAGTGTGCGTCAAAAGCTCAACGCCATCGGCATGGAATTCAAGGGCCGCAACGTGCTGCTGGTGGACGACAGCATCGTGCGTGGCACCACCAGCAAAGAGATCGTGCAGATGGCGCGCGAGGCCGGTGCACGGAAGGTCTACCTGGCCAGCGCCGCGCCGCCGGTGCGCTACCCCAATGTCTACGGCATCGACATGCCGACCAAGGAAGAGCTGATCGCACACGGCCGCAGCATCGAAGAGATCCGCGCCTACATCGGCGCCGACCAACTGATCTACCAGGACGTGGACGCGATGAAGCGCGTGGTGGCCGCGCTCAACCCCAAGATACTGGGGTTCGAGGCCAGTTGCTTCGACGGCCACTACGTCACGGGTGACGTCACGGCCGAGGCCTTTGCCACCATGCAGGCGCAGCGCAAACTGCAGTTCGACGAAGAGGACAGCGGCAATCGGTCGCGGCTGGCGCTGCAAGGCAGCGAGCCGACATGAGCGAGCGCGACAGCGCCGGCAGCGACAGCCCTGGCAGCGAGCACGCGCGCATCGCCCGCGCCCGCCTGCCCGAGGGCCTGCGCCCGGAAACGCTGGCCGTGCGCACGGCGATGGCGCCCAGCCAGCACGGCGAAAACTCCGAAGGCCTGTTCCTCACCAGCGCCTTCGTGCAGCCCGATGCCGAAACTTCGGCGCGGCGCTTTGCCGGGATGGAAGACTTCACCTACGCGCGCACCAGCAACCCCACGGTGCGCAGCCTGGAGCAGCGCCTGGCAGCGATGGAAGGTGCCGAAGGCGCGGTGGCCACATCCACCGGCATGAGCGCGATCCTGCTGCTGATCATGGGTCTGCTCAAGGCCGGTGACCATGTTGTGTGTTCACGTTCGGTGTTCGGCTCCACACAGAGCTTGTTCGCCAAGGAGTTTGGCAAGTTCGGTGTCGAAACCAGCTTCGTCTCGCAGACCGACGTCGCCGAGTGGCGCGCCGCGCTGCGCCCCAGCACCAAGCTGCTGTTCGCCGAGACGCCCACCAACCCGCTGACCGAGGTGTGCGACATCCGCGCGCTGGCCACGCTGGCGCACGACGCCAGTGCGATGCTGACGGTGGACAACACCTTCTGCTCGCCCGCCTTGCAGCGGCCGCTGGCACTGGGTGCCGACCTGGTGATACATGCCGGCACCAAATACCTCGATGGCCAGGGCCGGGTGATGGCCGGCGCGCTGTGTGGCCCGAACCGGCTGATCGTCGATGTGTTCGGGCCCACGCTGCGCACCGCCGGCATGACGCTGGCGCCATTCAACGCCTGGGTCGTGCTCAAGGGGCTGGAGACGCTGTCGTTGCGCATGAAGGCGCAGAGCGAGGCCACATTGCACGTGGCGCGCTGGCTCGAACGCCACCCGGCCGTCGCCCGTGTGCACTACCCGGCGCTGCCGTCGCACCCGCAGCATGCATTGGCGATGGCGCAGCAATCGGGCATGGGCGGCGCGGTGCTGTCGTTCGACGTGCGCGCCGGCACGGCCGAGCAAGCGCGCGAGGCGGCTTTCCGAGTCATCGACAGCACGCGTGTGCTCAGCATCGCCACCAACCTGGGCGACACCAAGTCCATCATCACCCACCCCGCGTCCACCTCGCACGGCCGCCTGACCGAAGCGCAGCGGCAGGCTTGCGGTATCGGCCAGGGGCTGGTTCGTCTGGCCGTGGGGCTGGAGCACGTGGATGACATCACCGACGACCTGCAACGTGGCCTGGCCACCCTGACATGAGCCACACGACCTCGGTTCGCACGCGCATCGCCCCCAGCCCCACCGGCTTCCTGCACCTGGGCACCGCGCGCACCGCGCTGTATTCATGGGCCTATGCCCGCCACTTCGGCGGCCAGTTTGTGCTGCGCATCGAGGACACCGATGTGGCCCGGTCGACGCAGGATTCGGTCGAGCAGATCCTGGCCAGCATGCAGTGGCTGGGTCTGCAGCACGACGAAGGCCCGATGTACCAGATGCAGCGCCTGGAGCGCTATCACGCGGTGGTCGAGCAGATGACTGCCGCGGGCACCGCCTACCGCTGCTATTGCACACCCGACGAACTGGACGCGATGCGCGAAGCGCAACGTGCACGCGGCGAAAAGACCCACTACGACGGCCGCTGGCGCCCGGCGCCTGGCAAGAATTTGCCGGCACCACCCGCCGACGTGAAACCCGTGGTGCGCTTTGCCAACCCGCCCGACGGCGTGGTGAACTGGCTCGACCTGGTCAAGGGCCCGATCAGCATCCGCAACGAAGAGATCGATGACCTCATCATCCTGCGTCCCGACGGTGTGCCGACCTACAACTTCGCGGTCGTGGTGGACGACTGGGACATGGCCATCACGCATGTCTTTCGCGGCGACGAGCACATCAACAACACACCCTGGCAGATCAACATCTTCCGCGCCCTGGGTGCGCCGCTGCCCTTGTTCGGCCACTGCCCCATCATCCTGGGCGACGATGGGCAAAAGCTCAGCAAACGCCGCGGCGCCGTCAGCGTCACGGCC